>JBKDRW010000574.1:0-32908 GCA_046341255.1 Planctomycetota bacterium | reverse complement strand
GGTGAATCCCCAGCACGCGGGCTGTCCTCGCTTTGTTGCCATTCTGCTGGCGGAGAATGTCAACGATGTGAGCCTTCTCCAGATCTTCCAGACGTGGCGACGACAGCAGCGGGGATGACACAGAGGCGACCGTGCCGTTGCCAGAAGCCGGGGAGTGCGGCAACGGATGCCTTGAATGACCGGTATCCTGTGCATCTGCGATTTCCGAAGGCAGATCATCCACCGTGATCGTGTTGTTATTCGCAAGGATCTGAGCCCGCTCCAGCGCGTTTTTCAGTTGCCGCACGTTGCCTGGCCAATGGTATGACTCAAGCACCTGATGAACCTCCGGGGTGACGATCCATTCTTTTCCCAACATGGATTTCACCAGCAATGCCACATCTCCCTCCCGCTTTCGCAGCGGGGGAAGCTCGAGGGACATCACATTGATTCGATAATAGAGATCCTCGCGAAATCGCCCTGCAGCGACCTCTTCAGCCAGAGTTCGATTGGTCGCTGCAATCAGCCGAACATCGACTTTGCGTTCGCGGTGCGAACCAACCCGGCGAATCGACCCATCTTCCAGCGCACGCAGAAGTTTGGGCTGCAGCGCCCCTGGGAGTTCGCCAATTTCATCGATGAACAAGGTTCCGCCATCCGCCACCTCGAATAACCCGGCGCGATCTTCGGTTGCTCCGGTGAAAGCACCCTTTCGATGACCGAAGAGTTCGCTCTCCACCAGTTGCTCCGGCAATGCCGCACAATTGATCGTCACGAATGGTTTGTTGGCACGATGACTCTGCTGTTGCAGGGCGCGGGCAACCAGTTCTTTTCCGGTTCCACTTTCCCCTTGAATCAGCACTGGCTTGTCCGTCGGAGCAACGCGATCAATCAGACGAAAAACTTCCCGCATCCGCGCAGATTCGCCGATGATCCGAACAGGGGGGGACGATCTTGCGATAATCGCCTTCAGCTGACGATTCTCTTTTTGAATTCTGGAACGATCCCATGCCATCAGACATCGCTGTTCCAGCTCATCCAGCGGAAACGGCTTCGTCAGATAATCACAGGCACCGAGTTTCATCGCGTTGACAGCGCTGTCGATCGTTCCCTGACCTGTCAGGATGATGACCTCTGTTTCGATCTGCGATGCCTTCATTCGCTCGAGCAGTTCAATTCCCGTCAGCCCTGGCATGTTCATGTCGACGATCGCGACATCAAATGATTTGCGATCGCACAATTCCAGAGCCTCATGGCCGTTGGACGCCATGGCCACAAGATGACCTTTGCGAGTCATCCAGCGAGCACAGGTCTCTCGAAAGTCCGGATCATCTTCCACGACAAGCAGATTCATAGTGGTGGATGACATGACAGATCCTCGTCTGAAATCAGACAATTCCATTCGCAGATGTGCAGTTCAGAATGAGATCCTGAGTGTGCACATGTGCGCGCTTGTGTGCGAAACTGGGACAGGATTGATCGAAATTCCCGAAACATTCAGTGTTCCAGGAGTCCAATCATCACAACGGTCTACTCAAGAGCGAACGGCATTCCGAACCGGAGTCTGAATCGGAACAATGATGACAATTTCAGCTCCCTGAGGTGACACAGACTTTGCCGAGATACTGCCGGCATGAGCGGCGAGGATACGCTGAACGATGGCCATGCCGAGTCCAGTTCCCTTTTGTTTCGTGGTAAAAAACGGTTCGAAGATCTGAGACGCCACCTGAGGCGTCATGCCTGGCCCGTTGTCCCGCACGGTAACCTTAACCGACGCCAGACCATTGAATTCTGTTCTCGAACTTCGAATCGTCACAAGGCCCGGAACAGACTGACCAGCACAGGCATGAATGGCGTTCTCGAGAATGTTTCGGAACACCTGTTCCATCCGATGCACATCCACGTCACACGCCACAGGTTCGCTGTCGTGCGCTTCAATCAATTCAACGTTTTTATCGCGACGCAGGTGGGCAAGGTTATCCCACTCTTTCCTCCAGATCGTGCTCAGATCGCAATTGCGAAACTCAAGATGAATCGGCGCGGCGTAACTGCGAACCTCTTCGTAAAGTCGATGCAGATCCTGCAGTGCAGTCGTCGCACGGCGAGCCAGATGCAGCTGCTCAGGCGACTCCTGCAGATCAAGCGACAACATATCGAGGCACGCCTGAGCGCGCTGGAGAGCGTTGCGGCTTTCATGAGCAAGACCGGTCACCATCTGGCCAATCGCTGCCAGTCGCTCGGCCTGCAGGAGCTGTCGCTGCACCCGTTCAAGATCCGTCAGATCTCTGATAATTCCCGTAAAGAATCGTTTCTGCTTCACGGAAAACTCGCTCACTGCCAGATGAATCGGAAACTCCGCTCCGTTCTTTTTTCGAGCCACCACTTTGCGTCCGACACCGATAATGAATGCCCGTCCGGTGTCGATGTAATTCCTGATGTAACTATCATGCTCACTCTGATAGGGATCCGGCATCAGCATCGACACATTTTGACCGATCATTTCGGCCTCACTGTAACCGAACATGCGAATCGTGGCCGGATTCAATGACTGAATGATCCCCCCCGCATCGATCGTCACGATGGCATCAACAGCGGTGTTCAGAACAGCCCGACAGCGGGCCACTTCATCAGGACCTGACGATACCGCCCGAAATCCCAGGCAAAGGTTGACGAGGAAACGACCTTCATTGCCACCCTGATGAAGCGGCATTGCATGGAATAAGAGTGTTTGAACACCTGAGCCTTCACTCAGTACGGCAGAAACTTCACCCTGGATCACACTGTCACTGGCGACCATGTCGAGCCAGGCCTCAGAAAGATTGAATGCTCGCAGGGGCGTCAATGCGTCGAGAATGCGGTATCCCTCGGTAAATTGAATTGCGAGTGGCCCAGGGGTTGCAACGGACTCGATTCGCGCACCAGCATCGCAGACAAAAGCCAGAACCAGTGGACTTTCGAACGGACTCGAGGTTTGAACATCTTTCATGGCGACGTACTTCCAGGGTGACGTATGCATCGGCCCGCATTACGATCAATTTGGGAAACTTAGGGAAAGCGTCGCAGCAAACGCCAGGCCAGAAAAGCGATTTCCGCAGAAACAGAGGCGATTTCCATGCAATCTTCATCATTCAGCAAGAATCCGTCCCTCCAGGCGGCTCAACCATCTTCCTGAAGTCGATCTGGCACGAAACGGACGCCTGTCATGCAGTTCGTGATGCCGACTGATCGATCGGACCGACCGGTGGCGAATCGACTGACATTTGAATAACCTCGACAACTCACGTTGATTTCCAGACTGTCTTTCGTTCGCTGAATCAAAGCTGCAGGAGCTGCAAGAGTGCGTTTCATCAGGATTGAACTGCTGTTTGTTGTCAGCCTGACCTGGACCACCATGACTTCGGCTGACGAAGTGCCGAGAGGAGTTGTCGGAATGAAGCCTCAGTTTGAATCGCCCATCGTCATTGGCCATCGAGGCGCATCTGGATACGCGCCGGAGCACTCCACGGAGTCTGCGGCGATGGCTCATGTGATGGGGGCAGACTATATCGAGCAGGACTGTGTCCTCAGTCGTGATGGAGTTCCGATCGTGATGCACGACTTTGTGCTGGATGATCTCTCCGATGTGTCTCAGAAATTCCCCGCCAGAAAACGCAGTGATGGGCACTGGTACGTATGCGACTTTACACTTGAAGAACTGCGAACACTGCGAATGACGGAGCGACGTTCGGCTAATCGCGCATGGAAGAATGAGGGAACGCGTTTTCCACTCGAAACAGGACACTTCCGAATTTCAACGCTCGCAGAACATCTGCAATTGATCCAGGGCCTGAATCGGTCTCGCGGGAGAACGGCAGGTGTGTATGTGGAGATCAAAGAACCCGTAAAGCATCGGGACAATGGCCTTGATGCTTCCTCGGCCATCCTGAAGGTGCTGACAGACTACGGTTATTCGACCGCAGACTCGCCCATCTTTCTGCAGTGTTTCGACCGCAATGAAGTGATCCGCATTCGACGTGAGCTGAAGAGTCCGCTGCCGCTGATTTATCTGTTGGGCTCAATGCCCGAGGCGGACGCAATTCAGGAAGCCGCTGAGTTCTGCGATGGGCTTGGCGTACTCTACACGCTCGTCGTTTCCGGAAAAAATGATCAGGGACATCCCGAAGTCACGGATCTGGTCACAACCGCACATCGTCACGGATTGCAGGTGCATGCATGGACATTCCGAACCGACGCTTTACCCCCATTCGCCGAGCAGGGCGAAGATCTGCTGAAGTGGCTTGTGATCGATGCCGGCGTTGATGGAATCTTCTCGGATCAGCCCGATGTGGTCGTGAATTGGCGAAGCGAACAGTTTGCGAAAGGCGGCAATTCCTCGCCATTTCGATTGCTGAACAACAAGCCTGCCGCAAAACAGTGAGTTCGAATTACTTGACCTTTCTGTCGAGAGCTTCCTTCAGTCGCTCGCGATACGACTCGACTGTACCGGCCGGATCGGCGTCGAATGCCTGTTTGCAGCCCTCGCAGCAGACGTAGTACGTCTTGCCTTCGTGAGTGACCTTGATGATTCCAAGTCCTCCGGTCACGATGCACTGATGTTCGCCCGCATTCGCCAGGGCGAGTCGTTCCCCGGCTCGGGTCATGCCGATTTCGGCGATGCGTCGATAGCTTCCTTTTCCACCGTTGCGTTCTTCGAACAGCAAGGTCGCGCGAATATCACTGATGATGCGTATGGTTGCTCGAACCTGCGTCTCATTCTCCGCGGATGATGCAAATGACCAGGATACGAATCTTTCAGATGCACTTTCTTCTGCCGACGTCACAGACAGGATCAATTGGTCACCATCCGTCTTCAGCAGCATCAATTGGGGCGTCTTGCCGTCATCGGCCAGCCCAAAAATCGCCTGAGAATACAGTTTGCCAGACTCGAACTTCAGAGCCAGCTGAGTGACTTCACCAAATTGCCAGCCCGCCAGAACCTTCTCCGACCACGCTCCTGCATTCGAACCGCGTCTGGGCTGACCAACACCTTTCCAATCCCCGACAAGCACCGAGATTGGATGCAGAGCCTTCACGACAACCTCGCGTCCGGATTTCGACGTTTCGACAGCAGGTTTTGGTTCGTCAGCTGGAAGCCACGCGCCAAAGATCAACACAATTCCCGCAGTCAGAACCGATCGTAGCGATCGGCACAAGGCAATCGTCGTCATCAGAGTTCCTTTGAGTGGAGAGGCTGACTGCATTTGAACTGATTCTCTCAATGTGGCAGAGATCGACAGTCCCGTGCGGAGCGATTCAATTGTCGTCAATCGCTCTCGTCAGGTAATGTTGTCTCTGCAGCAACGACCTTCCAGAACTCACTTTGTTGCGACCGGCCTGCGGGTCGTGATGGATTCTGTTGTCCAGATGATCGGGCAGCAGACTGTGCAACGAGGCCACCATGACACGTTCGGAAACAGTGACAGCTGGAGACCATCTGTCGCCGGCCCGAACCGGAGGTGTCGGAAACAGTTCTTCACCCGAACATGGTTTGTCGAGGCTCAGTCCTGATCAACTCTATTTTGCAAGGTCCACACAGACCAGTTCTTTGTCATTCCGAAGATACACATGACGATTTGCGAAGGCGGGCATAGACCAGACAACATCACGACCGAAGGCAAAGTTGGTTTGATCGATCACCTTTGTTCGATCAATTTCTTCGTAGCCGGTCGGAGAGATCCTCGCGATGATCAACTCGCCAAGCTCGTTGAACAGGAGTACGCGATCGGCATTACGAACAAGGAACGCAGTCCCGGAATCAAATCGACGTTTCGTGGGCTCTGCGGTTTCCCAGAGCTTCTCACCGTCCGGCAATCGGATTGCTCGCAGGACTCCCTTCTGATCCATACCGTAGACAATATCATCGACCAGATATGGCTGCACGTTGACAGGGCAGATCACGTTCTGCCTGTCTCGCCAGAGTTCTTTTGCGGCCGGCTTTGAAGGATCCAGTTCGATCATAAGGCTGCGGTTATTGTACCCCGCGACATAAAGAAAATTGCCCGCCAGAAGCGGCGACATGATAATCGAACCGTTCGATGCCTCGTACGGCAGAGACCAGTACTCCTGACCGGTTGACGGATCGACCGAAGACACGGCATCTGGACGCAGCAGAATCAACTGACGAACTCCGCCATGCTCGAAAATCGTCGGAGGAGAGTATCCGGTTTCAGGCGAAGTCAGACTCTTCCAGATTTCTTTGCCGGTCCTCTTGTCCAGTGCAACAATGTGACTTTCGGAGCCGCCAGCGAGAGTCAGCAGCATGTCGCCTTCAATCCGCGGATGAGCCGAATAGCCCCACAGAGCCGACTTCGCGTTGTACTCCTTCGGCAGATTCTTTTCCCAGACAATCCTGCCGTCGGCAATGTTGAAGCAAATCAACTGCCCTTCAGCACCGAGCGTGTAAACGCGTTCGCCATCAACAGTCGGTGTACATCGGGGCCCGGCAGGATATGAGATCGTGTACTTCACAGGATACTTGTGAGTCCAGAGAATTTTTCCTGTGGCCTCGTCGAGGCAATGAACCTGCTCTTCGCCGGTAAATTCATTGCGAGCAAAGTTGTCAACTTTGACATTATCAGATGTGACATAGTCCGTGATAAACACCCTGCCACCAGAAACCGCCGGACCAGAGTATCCACCGGAAATCGGTGTTCGCCAGAGCACCTTTGGACCGTCTTCCGGAAACTGCTCGACGATTCCCGTTTCGTGCCAGACGTTGTCTCGTGTCGGGCCCATCCAGTGAGGCCAATCATCAGCCACGCACAAGGACTGAGTCAGCAGAACGCACACCGACCAGGACAGGGTGAGTCGACAAAAGAACATACGATGCAATCCCGACAAAGCCTTGAAGTGACCAGATCGGACGTTGACAGATCGCCCGCATCCCTGATGAGTGTAAATCAGACATCCGCAAAGAGCGATACACACTGACGCTCATCACTGTGATTCACGGAGATCTGCGTCAGCATGTTCTCGCATTTCAGGATCTCAAGCGGTCCTGAACTCAATTTGAGCGGACGAGTTGCACGTTTTTTCGGGATCGGTATCGTCCAGATTCCCGGGCGTCAAATTGATTGCATCCGGGACGCGGAACGAACGAGACCTAAACTGTTTTGTATCACGGAATGTCGTTATGAAAGCTCTCCTGCTCAGCGAGTACAAAAACCTGACTGTGACAGACTGGGATATTCCGACGATCGGAGAAGACGATCTGCTCGTTCAGGTCAGAGCGTGCGGCATCTGTGGCAGTGACATTCATGGCTACGATGGCAGCACAGGGCGACGCATTCCGCCGCTCATTATGGGACATGAAGCGGCCGGAGTTGTCACTGATGTTGGCAGCAAAGTCACAGCGTTTAAACCCGGCGATCATGTGACATTTGATTCCACCGTGTCGTGTGGCAGGTGTTTTTTCTGTCGACAGGGGCGAATCAATCTGTGTGACAACCGCATGGTTCTGGGAGTGTCCTGCGGTGAGTATCGCCGGCACGGAGCGTTTGCCGAATATGTCAACGTGCCGCAGAACATCTGCTATCACATCCCGACGAACCTGGCATTCGAACACGCTGCGATGATCGAAGCCGTCTCGATTGCGGTGCATGCAGCGAATCGAGCTCCGGTCAGACTCGGCGACACGGCCGTAGTGGTCGGCAGCGGAATGATTGGCCTGCTGACGATTCAGGCGATTCGGCTGGCCGGTTGCACCAATGTCATCGCCGTCGACATTAATCCGAATCGACTTGAGAAAGCCAGAACAGCCGGAGCAGACCACACATTGCTGGCGACCGCATGTCACGTTCCGGAGGAAGTCCGCAGACTCACGGGAGGTCGCGGTGCAGATATCGCCCTTGAAGTCGTTGGAACAACGCAGACGATCAGAACCTCGATCGATTCAACTCGAAAGGGTGGCTCCATCACGCTCGTTGGAAATCTTTCGCCCAACGTTGAGATGCCTCTGCAGGCGATTGTGACACGTGAATTGTCCGTTTACGGCTCCTGCGCGTCGAACGGCGAGTATCCAGTATGCATCGATCTCCTTGCCAGCGGCAAAATTCGCGTCGACGACATGATCTCTGCGAAGATCTCCCTGGCGGACAGTGTTGATTGGTTCAAACGCCTGCACGCGGGCGATCCTAATACGATGAAAGTGATTGTCGATCCGACGCTGGCATAGAAAAAACGCGGGACTCGATAATGCAGCCTGTCGCCCGCCCCTGATACCAGCGTGGCGTTTTCTGAACATCTCACATGCAATGGACAGGGATGCCCAACCTGCCACTTAAGACCGGACACCCCATGAAAACGCGCGTTCGTCTCAGTCTCATGATCATTTTTGTTTATACGGCGTCGCTCGACGTACATGCTCAGGTTCCGATCATTGATCAGTGGCGAATGACGGAAGAGAAGCCGGCTGAAGGCTGGCAAAGATCGGAGTTCGATGATTCCGCATGGACAGAAGCGGCTGGTGGATTTGGCCGGAGGGGAACTCCCGGAGCAAGAATCGGGACCAAATGGGAATCTCGTGACATCTGGATTCGGAAGTCCTTCACCCTCGATTCAGTTCCGACGCGACCTGCATTGTATGTGCATCATGACGATGAGGCTCAGATCTTCATGAATGGAAAAGAAGTCGCGTCACTCAGCCGCTGGACGAATGACTATGTCGTTGTGCCATTGAACGCCGAGGCGGTCAAAGCTCTGAAGACCGGCGTTAACTCACTCGCGGTTCATTGCCATCAGGATGCAGGAGGACAGTTTATTGACGTCCATCTGATCGATGAGAACCATCTCCCGAAGCTGCCCCGCCCACGCCGAAGTCTGATACCGTACAAGTCGAGTCTGACCACAGTATGGGGCGAGGAAGTGACGGCCGAAAATGCATGGACAGATTATCCACGTCCGCAACTCGTTCGCGCTGAGTGGACGAGCCTCAACGGTTTCTGGGACTATGCTGTCACCTCCAGCGACGAACAATCAACACCAATATCATGGGCTGGTCAAATCCTCGTCCCTTTCGCTCCGGAATCAAAACTCAGCGGAGTTCAGCGACTGATCGATGTGAATGAGGCGTTGTGGTACCACCGAACGTTTGATGTTGAGCCGAGGATGGGGCATCGCACCATGCTCAACTTCGAAGCTGTTGATTATCGATGTACCGTCTTCGTCAATGGTCGGGAGATCGGCCAGCACATCGGCGGCAACAATCCGTTTTCACTGGATGCAACCGACGCGATCAAGTCAGGAACAAATGAACTCGTCGTGCGAGTTGAAGACGAAACAGAAGCGTATCAGCTTCGAGGCAAGCAGGTCCTCGATCCTCACGGCATCTGGTACACGCCTGTCACGGGGATCTGGCAGACTGTCTGGCTGGAACAGGTTCCATTAACTTCAATTCGGAATCTGGACATGGTAACAGATTCGGCCAAAGGCACTCTGACCATCTCTGCTGACGTGCAGGGTAATGCAGACGGAATGAAGTTGCAGGTCTCCGTTCTTGACGGGGATAAGGAAGTCGCTTCGGGAACAGGTCCGGTTTCTGGTCAGACGATTGTCATTCCAAACGCAAAACTCTGGAGCCCATCGTCGCCGTACTTGTATTCCCTCAGGATGACCATGCTGAATGCAGATGGTCGCACAGAAGATGAGGTCGAATCGTACGCTGGCATCCGCACGGTGGGAAAAACAAAGGATGCGGATGGTCACTTTCGATTCACGCTGAACGGCAAGCCGATTTTTCACCTGGGTCCGCTCGATCAGGGCTGGTGGCCTGATGGTCTGCTGACACCTCCGTCAGACAAGGCAATGGTGTACGACATTGAGTTCCTCAAGTCGGCAGGCTTCAACATGATCCGTAAGCACATCAAGATCGAGCCAAGGCGTTACTATTATCACTGCGATCGAATCGGCATGATGCTCTGGCAGGACCAGGTCAGCGCAGGACATGGCCCCGCGTGGACTCGTCTGGCACCTGACCCGGAAGATTCGAAATGGCCGGATGATGCTCACCAGCAGTACATGGTTGAATTCGAGCGAATGATCGAAGATCTGGACTGTCATCCATCAATCGTTGTCTGGGTTCCTTTCAACGAGGCATGGGGCCAGCATCGCACGATGGAGATCGGTGAATGGGTGGTCAGGCGAGATCCCACCCGACTGATCAATATCGCGAGCGGCGGAAACTTCTGGCCCGTCGGTGATATTGCCGATGAGCATTCATACCCGCATCCCAATTTCCCCCTTGACGCAAATCGATATGCCAGTTTTGTTAAAGTGGTCGGCGAATACGGAGGACATGGATTTCCTGAGAAGGGCCACCTCTGGGAAGACACTGGCGCGATCTGGGGGTACGGTGATCTTCCAAAAACCCGCGAAGAGCTGACCGGTCGCTATCAACGGTCGTGCGAGATCCTTGAGGAACTCAAAACCAAAGGCATCGCCGGCGGCGTGTACACTCAGACAACTGACGTCGAAACCGAAGTCAACGGCCTGATGACCTACGACCGCAGGGTGATTAAGATCCCCGCCGATACACTTCGCAAGTTACACGAGCCGCTGACGCACAGCCACGTCAACCGATAATGCTCCACAGGCTGGTCTGGAGAACCGTTCCTCCTGTCACAGAAAACGCAGGAATTCCGGAGATCGGCGGACAAACCAATCAAGAGCATTTTTCGGATCCTGATGCATCCCGTCGTTCCTGCCAGCACCTGATAAAACTCGGTCCCGTTGTTCTTCAGCGCGACTCGGTGAGCCCGAGTCTCACGCTGGATCAAACCACGCGTGAGAACAAAAATGCGCGTGGTTGAGACATTGGGCTCAGAAAAGGATTGCATGGTCAGTCCGGGCGGAATCGCATTTCAGACTCGATGCGAGTAATTTTTCTGACATAACAGATGACCGCTGACAGCCGAACAGTTGCTCGTCAGCACACAGCATAACCTTTACAGATGATCGGGAGCCTTCAAGATTTCAGACCAGCCTGATGAATCTAGGCCGATGACTCTGACTCAGTTCCTCGCAAGCGCCGGGATCTTTGAGGCAGCAGTACTCGTTGCCGCTTTTGCCGGTGGATGGCTGACGGGGACAAACCCTGTTTTAAAACTGGCGTGGGACCTGCGAGACTTCGGCCTCGGTCTTGCGGCAACAGTTCCAATGCTCATTCTGCTGGCCATCTGCTTTCTGGCTCCATCGCGAGGCCTGCAGCAGATCCGAGAGTTTGTCCGTGGCGGCATCGGGCCTTACCTGGTGGAATGTCGCTGGTTTGAAATCTTGCTGCTGGCACTGCTGGCCGGCGTCTGCGAAGAAGTCTTCTTTCGAGGCTTTCTGTATCTGTGGCTTTGTGACTGGAATCCCGTATTCGCGGTGATGCTGTCCAATCTGCTGTTCGGAGCCGCTCACGCCATCACACCATTCTACGCGATGCTCGCCGCATTTCTGGGACTGTATCTGACAGCTCTTCTCGCCTCTGACATGACCCCCAACCTGCTCATCCCGATCACCGCGCACTCTGTGTACGACTTCATTGCATTTTATGTGATCATCTTCGACTTCCGTCGAAACTGTGCGAATGAGTCGCAGGACTGATCGCAAGATACCTCGCAATCGCCGAGAATTCAGTCACCCGAATACAGATGTTACCAGTTCGCCGATGCCCATGCCGCATTGGCGTTGACCTGATCAATCATCGACTCGATACATCCTGAGCTGTCCATGCTGGATCGATCTTTTGCATCGAACGACATGCTGCACTTGTTAAGACTGAAAAATCGTGTGAATCAAACACCAACGTTTCCGATTCGTGACTTCGGAGGGGTGAATGGTTCTCCCGGCGTGTGACAAAAGAAATGGCATGATCGCCCCGCAGCATGACATCAAAAATACAAAACCGGATGACCGAACGATTCTTTCAGTCAGCCGGTTTCAGATTTTCGACTCTTGATTCTGCTTCACAATCAGGGTCCTTCTGAGCGGTTATGCATCTGTTTCAGGCCTTTGACGAGAGGCCTTTTCGACCGTTGAACCGTCATGGTTCAGTGCCTTGGTCGACACATCGAGTCAGTGGCAATCAGCGAACTTCCGTTCCGATGTGACTGGGGTCCAGGATATGACTCAGAGAAGAGCTTCGATTGACTGACGGGGTGTTTGTTCGGCACTTTCCTGCAGCGGCGGCCATGTTCTTCAGAGTCTGACTCTGAGCAATCCGCAGAGCTTCGATCAGCACCTCATCGCCATTGGCAAGACCATCACGGTCGCGAATTTCCACATCGGGAGTTACACCTTTGTCAGCCATTGGTCGTCCGGAAGGAGAGTAAAACAATGCTGTCGTCAGTCGCAGGTCACCCGAGATGGAGTTCAGCGGGAAGTGCGTCTGAACAGATCCCTTGCCATAAGACTTTGTCCCCACGACCACACCACGTTCGTTTTCCTGAATCGCAGCAGCAAAGATTTCACTGGCTGAGGCACTGTCACCATCAACCAGAACAACCAGCGGCACATTCCACGTTTTTGCATATGTGGCCTGTTCAACCATATTATCACCACTCAGCCGTCCTTTGGTTGAAACGATTGTTCCGCAGGCAAGGAATCGGTCGCTGACTTCTATGCAGGTTGTCAGCAGGCCACCCGGATTTCCTCGAAGGTCGATGACCAGTGATTTCATGCCTTTGTTGTGGAGATCATTCAGAGCCTGATCAATTTCCGCGGTTGAACTCTGCGAGAAACGGCTGAGGCTGAAGTAACCGACATTCGTGCCACTCAACAACTTTGCATCATTCACCGTCCAGACACGGACCTTACGGCGAGTCATCATAAAATCACGTTCGCCTCTGCCTTCACGATAGATTCGAACTTTCATCTGGCTGCCCGAAGTACCCTTCATCAGGTCGACACTGCTGGCCATCTTCATGCCACCAATCCCGCGTCCATTGATGCTCAGGATAATATCGCCCGTTTCGACACCAGCTTCTGCAGCCGGACCACCTCGAAGCGGCTTTACGACCAGCAGGCCGTCGGCATGTTCACGAACTTCTACGCCAACTCCGACAATTTCTTCTTCCAGAGCCGCACTTTTCTGACCGGATAGTTCCGCTCCATTTCGGTCCGAAGGATCGGTTGGTTCAAGACCAGAAAATTTGTCGAGTGTATCGATGCTGGCATTCGCAAATTCAAACCCGACGACACTGGGAGTCAGACCGCTGACCCGGGAAGCAGCTGCCATCACGTTATTGAGAACACTTCGAGCCTCCTGATAGTTTCGAATCTGTCCTGCATCGGCCAGTCGAGCCAGAGTATTGCGAAATCCGTCGAGTGCAAAGGAGTCCGCAGAAATGCCGAGACCGTTGACAAATGCGGAATTGTCCAGAGCGATCGTCAGGTTTCTCAAGGCTCTTCGAACACGCGCGTCGTAACTGGTTGGCTCCAGAGATCGCTCGTCGATTTTCTGAGACACCTCTGAAAACAGACTGACTGCCTGAGATGTTGACATAGCTCGAATGGCACGAACATTGACAGGGTTCTGATATCGAACAGTAATCAGTTCGTCGATTTTTGAAGACTCATCATCGATCTGGCTGTCTGGCAGTGGAGCGGGAATGAAGGGATCACGATCATCCGAGTAGCGAACACGATTGGATCGGGAATTGAGATCAGGACGAACATCGTCCTCGCGACGAATGTCACTCAATCGCAATCTGTCCGAACGGGGCTCATCGAACCGAACAGGCAAAACAGGGGTTAATCGATCACTCCATCGATCCTCAAAGCCCGGATAGGCCCGGAAATCATCGGTTACGTTACGCGATCTGTCTGAATCAACGAGACCGTCGACGGGAAGGCGGTCGCGAGACTGCCTGCTGAACGAGACGTTGCCGGTGTGGTATCGCCCGATGCCACGAGGCTCGCCGGACCGTCGGAACGGGTCCGCAGTCTCATCGACCGAATTTCGGCTGCGTGACAATAACGACAGCGAAGACGGCAGCGCTGGAAAGTCGTCATCTGCAGGACGCTGACCGAAAGCGCTGGTCGCCATCGTCAGGATGGCGAGAGACGTCATGAATCGTAAGTTACTGTTCATATCCCTTTTCTCCCTGAGTGAATCCGTTCTATTGAGAAAAAACTTGCCTGATGGACGCTGTTGAAATGTGGTCGAGTGTTTCGGACATCAGACCGCTACGCGACGTGTGGGTACTGATCGGAGACGACTCGCATTGCAGGACCGAAGGCTGGAGGTATCGCCGGGACCGGGTTTTCTTCACTCACCAGTTCGCCCCGCATGACACGAACATTGGCCGGAGCTTCGACTCCAATCTTCACCGAGTTTTTTCCGGCCTTAATCACTTTGATCACAATGCCTTCACCGATACGGATGGTTTCTGCCGGTTTTCGTGTAAGAACTAACATGACTCATGACCTCCTGTTTTCTGTATCTTTCCTGACATCCAGTTCTGTCGAAATTGAGCAGATCCTGTTGTTGTCATGTTGAACTTGATAATGCGAGGACTGTGCCAATCAGGATTCGCCTTGACCACATTTTTCTTCACGAAACGTAAACGACTTTCGTTAAACACTTTACGTCAAACGATTTAAGTGGCAAAGATTGCCGATTCCTGAGGTCTGGTAAACCTTGCCATGAATTGCTTTCAAAAATCTGACTCGGTGACTCTCCAAAGGATTGTCATTCTGACAAAGCGCGCTGTGAATCGGATTTGAGCTCAAGTTTCAGATGCTGGCGGTCGAAAGCGTCCGAGTTGCGTGACACTCTCAATGGCGAACGGCAGCCGTGGCGAATCCACGCTGACAACCATCGAAGTTTCCGTTAGCTTTCCCGGCTGAGGGCGTGAAACATCGAGCAAACACATCATGCGAAGCAAGGAGATACGATGCGGATTCTGCACCGAATCATCGCGACGGTCAGTCTTGCTGCAGCATTTGGATTGCTGTTGCGTGGTCTCGCAGCATGTCCGTTTTGCCTGTCACCACCGCAGACGTACTCGGAACAGATTCGCCGAGCTGACGTTGTGGTCATTGCGGAGCTACTGCGATTCTGCGTGCTGGATCATGGGACTCGCCCGGAATCGACACTGCGAATTCGCCAGGTGCTTCGCGGTCGTGAATTCCAACTTGTCTGTCCCGAGATTGCTCCCGGCCAGGTTCTTGTTGTCAATAAGGAGGCTGCCGGCTCAGTTCACGATATGTTCCTCATGTACGGCGATCTGCCAATCGATTCTCTCGATTCAGATGGCCGCATCGAGAAGTCCGTTGCTTCAACCAGCGTCACGTCTGCGACATTTCGTGAATCGAATGACCAGACTTCGGCCGCACCGGGCGACACCTCTGCTGCAGAAGTGAAAGATCGAGCCGTTTCGTTCACAACGTATCCGTTGCCATCAACGTCGTCACTTGAGAAGACTGCAGTCGTGCTGCCGGAGTTGATCTGCTGGAATGATGTCAGTCTGGTCACACCTGTGACGGTCGAGTATTTACAACAGCTTCCGGATCAGTCGATCAATCAGAGTGAACGTCTGCGGTTCTTCCTTGAGCATCTTGAGCATCCGGACCCTGCGATTGCGATTGACGCCTGGGCCGAGTTCGGAAATTCAACCTATGAACAGGTTGTTTCCGTGAGAAAATCCATGCCTCAGGAGAAACTGCGAGCGTGGATTGCGGATCCCATGGTGAGCCCTGAGCGTCTCGGCCTGTATGGAATGATGCTCGGATTGTGCGGTGATCAAAGTGACGAAGAGTTCCTGCTGTCGCAGATGACCGAATCACCGCTGCCGGTTCTGGGTTTCGCGATGGCCTTCGATCAATTGGCGTTCAGCCCTTCGTTAAGTGTCATGGCAGCCATTGAATCGACCCCTGTTGAAGCAATGCCACTTCGAATAGGTGCCGAGGGTCTCCTGGGTGGCTACTTACTGCTCGCCCGGGAAAACGGGATCGACGTCCTCAATCGTCAGATTCCCGAAAACGGTGACGCCGCATTCGCGTATTGTCAGGCACTGCAGTTTCTATGGAGTTACGAGCCGACACTGATCCCTGCGGACCGGCTCAGATCTACGATGCGACGGTTCCTGAGCTCCGAAAGAATTCAGTCGATTGCGATCTCTAATCTGAGTCGCTGGGAGGACTGGGATGCACTGCCTCAACTGCAGGCCTCATTCGATTCGATGACGGATCCAGCAAGCCAGCGAGCCGTCATTGAGTTTACTCAGGTCTATCTGAAGTCGGTTGGAAAGAAGCCGATTGATGATCGCCACAGGCCCGCATCTGAAGTGTTTCTGGAATCCGCAAAAATGAATCATCCGGAGCTTTTCACAGCTCGATTCGGTGAATTCGGGCCACCCAAACCGTGAACCTGAATTGCATTCCGCAGTTCGTTCATGGTCCTCAATCGACAGCCGCGGCGATTGCAGGCTGCGAGAACCCAGTCGACCGGCCCGGACGAGATGCCGTCTGACGCGGAATGCGAGGATCGTCAGCGGACAGCAGGGGATGGCAGACAATCGTGAGCGGTCTTCAGGAGATCTGCTGACCCATGCATCGTGGCGCAGAAACAGATGCTCAGCCATTCGTCCACGATCTAAAGCAATTCCTGACCGCGAACTCTGGCGTTCCCGGCGATGACCGGAGAGACTTCGTTTTAGTCTCCGGTTTGCCTGACTGCGCGTGAGTCATCGGTTCCTGTTCGCTTGTTTCTGTCACCATTGAATCTCATGAATACGATTGTTCTCTCCAGCCGTAACAAGAAGAAAGCGCGGGAAGTTTCTGAGATTCTTGCCCCTGCGGGGTTCGTTGTGGTCCCGGTCACCGACTTCCCTGATGTTCCGGAAGTCGAAGAAGATGGGACATCATTCGCGGAGAATGCTGCAAAGAAAGCAAGTCTGGTGGCTCGGCATCTGAGTCGATGGGTGATCGGTGAAGACAGCGGACTTCAGGTTGACGCGCTCGGTGGTGCGCCCGGCATCTATTCGGCTCGTTTCAGCGGCGAGGAAGCAACGGACGAATCGAATAATGAAAAGCTGGTTCGCGAACTTGCAGATGTGCCGGATGCCCTTCGCGGAGCGGGCTACGTCTGCAGTGTGGCGTTGTCGGATCCGTCGGGAAATATTCGCATCGCATGTGAAGGCACGTGTCGCGGTCGGATCCTCCAGACTCCGTTCGGCGCGGGTGGATTTGGATACGATCCCTACTTTCTGATCCCCGAGTATCATGAGACGTTCGGGCAATTGAGTTCCGTCGTTAAGCACCGACTGAGCCACCGGGCGAGAGCGTTTGCGAAGTTTCTTCCGCTGCTTCGAAACCTTTGCGGTGAATTCACTGCATAGCCAGCCCTGACACTGTGAAGCGAAGGATCGAACATGAGTGTTGTGATGGGCTGGCTGATATTTCTGGCAAGTGTGGCCGGTCACACAGAGTTGTGGATCATGGCCGTGAATCGCACGCATGCGCTGCCGATTCGAGCAAAAAAGCTCCGCCGATTCCGAACGCTTCACGATGTGGCTGTCGTGGCGTATCCGCTTATTCTGTTTTCACTGACGGGGCTTGGCCCGGACAGTCTTCTCCGCGGGGCGCGCTTTCGCGATCAGACAGAGTTCGTTCGCTGGCTGCTGGTGGTCACCTTACCCGGCTGCGTGCCGCTCATTCTTGGATTGCTGCGATGGCAGTTGATTCGGCGAAGACAGTTTCACCAGGCTGACGAGCGCCGCGTCATTCATGTTTTATCAGATGCAATAAGCCAGTCTGATGATCCCGATGCAGGCACAAGAGTCCGTGGACCTCGTGTGAGCATGCTTCATCGGGTTCCGGGGTCCCAGATTTTTCAGCTTGAAGTCAATCGAAAGACGGTTCGAAGAGGCCGACTCCAGCAATCCGATGCCGCTGAAGAGCGGGAACCGTTACGAATTGTTCATCTTTCTGATCTGCATTTTGTCGGCTGCCCCGGAGAGGACTTTTATCGTCGGATGGTTGAGGAGGTCATCAACATCCAGCCCCACCTCGTTGTCTTTTCGGGTGACCTGATTGATCAGGTCGATCTGTTGCCGACAGCGATTGAAATCCTGCAACCATTGACACGATTGGCCCCGGCTTTTTTTGTACTTGGCAATCATGACTGGCGGTACGATGATCAAATGATTCGTCAACAGTTGACGGAGTCTGGCTGGAACGGCGTTGCGGGGATTTCCTGCGTGGTACGAGTTGCCGGAAGGACCGTACTGATCGCTGGTACGGAACGACCGTGGATGGGCACAAATCCACCGGATGCAACTCATGCAGGAGCCGACCTGAAGATTCTCATCAGTCACTCGCCTGACCAGATTTCGTTTGCAGGGAAGTGTGGGTTTGATCTCATGCTGTCTGGACATACGCATGGAGGTCAGGTTGTTCTTCCAGTGATTGGGCCGGTGTATTCACCCAGCATTCATGGTGTCAGTTTTGTTTCTGGGTTATTTGATGTGGGAAAACTGACGCTGCACGTGACTCGTGGTGTCGGAGCAAAAGATCCACTGCGGCTGAACTGCACCCCTGAAGTCACGTGTCTTGAAGTTCATTGCTGAAATCCGCAGAACAACCAGACATAACAGCACGCAGCCTCAGCAGCTCTGGGCGGGCCCACGTCGCATCGCTGTAACGCAGGAACTGCGAATCAAGCCTGTTGAACCGGACACCGGCCGTCATTCCCAAGATCATGTGCGGATAAGCTCTTTCCCAAACTGCGTCAAGCGGAACTTCCTCGTTCAGCAATCATCCATCAACAGTTTTAAAGAGATCAGCAAATGACCAGTGATCGTTGTTTACAACAGCGATCGGATCCTTCAGATTACGAGTTCGGCAGTGACCGCGATTGCTCATGAAAAGAAGATGTGATCATCCATTAAGTCATCGCGGTGAACTGATCATCGAAGCGATGGTTGACTCTGTGTCGCCAATGTGAAAGAGTGTCTGTATCTCACTCGACATCTTCCGAGGCATCTCGAAGAATGCGGAGCGGGCCATTCAGCGGGTCCTTGACGTCGGACTTCCACTTTCCTTTCATCCTTTGCAGCGTTGACCTACATGGATGTATTTCTAGAACGGGAATCGGAGTGGACTTCCTCATCGGTACTTTCGCGAATCGCATTGTCGGCCCCCATTCGGTCGACTGCGATCGACTCATTGATCTCTGAAGCAAAAACATTGAACTCCCGAGGAATCCGCTACGCCTCGGTGAGACGCCAGCAGATCTTTCGGATGGGTGAACACGTTGTCCAGGAGGTTCTGAGCGATTACGGGATCGGCATCAGCAGTCTCGGGTTTGCCGGCGGATTCACCGGAACACTGGGGTTGTCGTTTGAAAATGCCGTGGACGACGTTCGACGAGCGACGGATCTGGCCTGCGAACTCGGCGCGAGGTTTCTCGTTGTGCTTCCGGGCAATCAGGGACTGCACACTTACAACCACGCGGAAAAAACGGTCCGTCTTGCACTGATGGACCTGCTGTACTTTGCGGAGCGACACAATGTGCAGTATCTCGTGCCGACGGATACTGTCTTCGGGTGTGAAAATGACGCCTTTCGTCCGCGTGGTTGCACACTTCAGTGGCTGCGCAGATTCGGGTCAAATGTTGTTCGACCGCTGATCATGGTGCGCGGCGCGACCATTTCCGGTCAGCTCCCCGACGGCTGGCGTGAGAGCCTTGGTGAGGGCGGTTGCCTGCGAGTCTGTGACCGTTGCAACAGCTATCAGAGAAACTCACGTCTTCTGCGCAACGTCTTGTCGTTTCTTTCTCGCAATGGCGGCGTGTCCGGAATCGAAAACCTCGTTCATGATTAAGCCATGATCAAAGAGAAGCCTGACAACCTGATCGGTAGAGTTTTCGAAAATGGCCTGACGGTGTTCGGTCGCCAGGCCCTGAGATTCCTTTGAAAAAGCGGCCTGCGGTTCGCCATCAAGCAGGGGGGCGAAACAGGTCTTCGTCTGTGGATTTGCTGAGGCTTGTATCGCAGGTTCGAGTTTTATCTCCGGAAACGTTTTGAGAGCGCAGGCGACGATGGTAACCTTCGAGGTACGCCAGACGGTCTGATCTGATCCAGACTGCTGTCGCCCACTGTCCCGCCTCAAAGTTGTTGGATATGCAGGTTCCAGTCGCATCTCAGGACTTCTTGCAACTCATCGAAAAGAGCGGTCTGCTGACCTCCTCTCAGGTGCGCAAGGTCGAGGCGAAGCTGAATCTGGATCCGCGGGCGACGGCGGAGGCCACTGCACGACGACTGGTGAAAGAGCGGGTGCTGACGCCGTTTCAGGCTGAACGCCTTCTTGAAGGGCGTTACCGCGGTCTGGTGATCGATCGATACCGGATTCGCGAACTGCTTGGATTTGGCGGCATGGGCTGCGTCTTCATCGCCGAAGATCCGGATGAGGATCGTAAAGTCGCGATTAAAGTCATGTCAGCGGAGCACGCCCTGGATGCCGGCATGCTGGCTCGCCTGCAACTGGAGGGTCGAGCCGGGATGAAGCTTGATCATCCGAACATCATCCGATCATACCGGATTGACAACACAGGCGCTGTCCACTTTCTGGTGATGGAACTTGTGCGCGGTATCAGTCTGCATGAACTTGTTGCACTGTTCGGCGCGATCAAGTGGCCGATGGCGTGTGACATCATCATGCAGGCTGCCGAAGCCCTGCAGTATGCTCACGATCGCGGCATCATTCATCGCGACATCAAGCCAGCCAACTTTCTGATTGAATCATCCGGCGTCACACGCATCCTTGATTTTGGTCTGGCACTGCTGGGCGATAAATCAGATGAAGAGTTTTCTCTCTCAATGGTTTTTGGGCATGAGTGTCTTGGAACCCCGGACTATATCTCACCCGAGCAATCACTCGACAGCCGCAATGTGGATGCCAGAGCGGACATTTACAGTCTTGGTGCCACATTTTACGTTGCACTGACTGCCCACGTGCCGTTTCCGGAAAAGACCAACAAAGCCAAGCTGGAAGCTCATCGCACGAAAAATCCCCGCAGTGTCTGCGAACTGCGTCCGGACATTCCTCCGGAAGTTGGCGCAATCGTTGCAAGGATGATGGAGAAGGATCCCGCAAAAAGATACCAATCCATGCGGGATGTGATCATGGCGCTCAGCCCTTATGCCAAGCGCAAGACGATTCAGTTTGATTTTCGGGAGCTCGTCACACTGCGCGCGAAACAGGCGAAGGCGAAGGCTGAGTCCACAGGACGCAGATCGACCGCTCCGAAGTCATCAATCACATCCGCGTCTGGCTGGATCGGGAAAAGCAGTCCTCAGTTTTCCGACGCAACAGATTCCTTTGGCCGCGCAGAGACACCCGCGACTCGAACTCTTTCAGGGGATTCCTCGAAGTCAGGAAGTCTCCCGACTGCGTCGTCCACGGCTCCGATCCGCCCCGTCACCAATCGTGGTCCCGCGCCAGCCGGATGGAGAATTGCGGTCAAGACGAAGAAACAACGGATTCCGCTCGTAAAGGGACGCACATCGATCGGATCCGGCGGTGGCGCTGATATTCGTGTGTCTGAACCGGGGCTGGATTCCATTCAGTGCTGGCTCGAGCATGATGGACTGCTCTGGCATCTGCGGCAGGAATCAAAACAGAAGCCGACCTTTATCAACGGCCGATTGGAATCATACGGAGAACTTCGACACGGCTCTCGGCTGAGTTTTGGTGGCAGAGAAACGCTGACACTTGTTTACCTGCCCCGGGAGCAACTTCATCGAACTCGACTCATTCGTCTGCTGGTGTCAATGATCATTTTGGCGATCTTTGGAGCTGGTACCTGGTTTCTGATGCGTTTTTTGGGATACATCTGATTCGCCTCTGACAAGTGTCCCGCCTTCGACTTCTTCATCTTCTGCTGATTCCTTCTCATTTCCTTCCACGGGATGAATCTGTGAAGCCTGCAACTGCTTTTCTGACGATCCTTTGTACGTGTCTGCTTCTTGATCCCGTTGGTGCGGAGGATGTCATCCTCAAGGCTTCGGGAAAGCTCCGCTGGCACCGCGGAAATATGCATACGCATTCATACTGGAGCGACGGAGACAACTTTCCGGAAATGATTGCACGCTGGTATCGGGAACATGGTTACCAGTTTCTCGTCTTTACCGACCACAACACGCTTCACAACAAAGAAAAGTGGGTGGATGTGGGCAAAATCAAAAACGGCGAGAAAGCCTTTGCATCGCTCGGCAAGGCGTATCCTGCGGACTGGATTGTGATGCGGGAAATCGAAGGACGGAAGGAAGTCCGCCTCAAGACCTTTGACGAGGTCTTTCGGGATGTTGCGGAACCACAGACATATCTTCTGATCCAGGGAGAAGAAATCACGGACAAGTATGGAAAACTTCCGATACACCTGTGTGCAGCGAATACTGATGAGATGCTGCCACCTCTTGGAGGTGACAGTGTCACCGAAGTCATCCAGAGAAACCTCGACGCTGTGCGCGCTCGTCGGGAACGAACCGGCGTCAGGACCATGGTCCACCTGAATCATCCAAATTTTGGTTATGCCGTAACGGCTGAACAACTGATGCCGATTGTTGGAGATCAATTCTTTGAGGTGTACAACGGGCATCCTGGCGTGCACAACTCGGGTGATGAGTCCCATGTGTCCACAGAGCGACTGTGGGACATCGTCAATACATTTCGGCGAAGCGAATATCATTTGCCTCTGATGTATGGCCTCGCGACTGACGATGGGCACGCATACTTTGAAACGATTCCGGGAAAAGCATCGCAGCCTGGACGTGGCTGGGTGATGGTACTTGCCGAAAGTCTGACGCCTGACGCCATCATCGAAGCACTTGAAGCCGGGCGATTTTATTCGTCATCCGGCGTAACCTTATCGTCAATTCAGAGTTCGAAAACTGCGATGGAGGTCACAGTGACACCGGAGGCCGGCCTCACATACCGAATCGATTTCATCGGTACGCGCGAGGTATTTTCGCGAGATTCCGAACCAACTGTGCCGGATCCGGCCCAGGAGAAGCTGATCACTCGCAGGTACAGCGACGAAATTGGTGCCGTGCTCAAGTCCGTTGAGGGAACGTCGGGCCGGTATGAGTTCGATGGGTCCGAAGTCTATGTTCGAGCTGTCGTCACTTCGTCCCGCATTCACCCGAATCCATCGGAGCCCGGCGAGTTTGAGCGTGCGTGGGTGCAACCGGTCGCGCCCGGAGAATGAGGAATCTTCCGGAAACGGATCAAAAGACAAGGTTTCGCATCTGTCGTGATGAATCGCCGTTGCTGAATTGGCGTGATCCTGCTCTGATTCCACGTCAGATATGCGGACATGTGTGCAGGGCAGGGGGCGTTTCATGGATGCGACAGACGGATCAACTTCCCGATCAACGACCGCTCGTTATTCGATTCGATCCGTGGCATTCTGGGCTTTTCTGCTGACTCAGTTCCTCGGCGCGTTCAACGATAACTATTTCAAACAGATGGTCCTGCTCACTTGTCTGAGCCAGGTCAAGAACGCTGGCGAGAAGGCTCCAGACCGACAACCGATCGCAATGATTGCGTTTGCAGTCCCATTCATTCTGCTGTCCGGATTCGGCGGCTTTCTGTCTGACAGGATCTCAAAGCAACGCGTCATTGCGGGCTGCAAAGTGGCGGAGATCTTTATCATGGCGACCGCTGTCGCCATCCTTCTGATCCCTGATCTGTCATCCGACGCACAATTGCTCTCACTGATCGGCGTCCTTGCTCTGATGGGAAGTCACAGTGCAATTTTTGCTCCCTCGAAGTACGGAGTGCTGCCGGAATTGTTTTATGAGGAACAACTGCGGCCCGTGAACGGCGCCGTGCAGATGACAACATTCCTCGCCATTATTTTTGGAACGGCCTGTGCCGGCTTCGCCCTCGACAAGATCGGTGGGTCGATGTGGATCGGCAGCGTGATTGCAATCGGCATCGCCTGTCTGGGAACGGTGTCTTCTCTGGTTATTCCACGGACTCGTCCTGCCGATCCCGGGCTGAAACTGCATCCGGAGAATCTCTTTGTTCCCCGATCGGTGGTGAGTCTGGTTCGACAGAACCCGAATCTGATGATGGCGATTGTCATTTCATCCGTGTTCTGGTTCCTTGGCGGTGTGACGCAGATGGGCGTCAACACGCTGGGGAAATCTTCGATGGGCCTGAGTGATACTCGAACAAGTCTGATGGTCGCGGGGATTGGCTTCGGAATTGCGGCAGGATGCATCATTGCCGGATTCCTCGGTTCCGGCCGGAGTGGTCGTCTCTGGGTCACAACAGGAGCCTGGCTGCTGTTTTTCTCGCTGACGCTGATTGCGTGGATTGGAAGCGGTCACTTCGGCCTCCCGCGAACTGCAGGTCAGCTCGACGAGCCCCTCTTGCAGAGCCTTCTGTCAGCAGACAGGATCGAGTGGAGCCTCAGGTTTTCCATGGTTCTGCTGGGCGTTTCAGCGGGAATGTTTTTTGTCCCCATTCAGGTTTATCTCCAGCAAGCCCCTCCGGCAGACCTCAAGGGGCGACTGCTTGGCGTCCAGAACCTGATGACATGGATCGGCATCGTGCTTTCGGCCCTTTATGTTTCGCTCTTCGGTATGATCGTGGCTCCCTGGACCAGACCTGGTGCGGAAGGTTCGCTGCAGTGGTTGCTCTTCGTGTCGCTCGCAGCGATGATGATCCCGATCTGTCTTTTTTACCGATTGCCTGAACCACCAGCCGCGAATATTGCAGTCTCGACGACGTGATTCTGAACAGCCTTTCTTCGCTGCCATTTCCTCTTTCACGTCATCCGGGACATTAACATTCACAACTGATGACAAGTGTGCTTTGTTTTCGCTTCGAAGCGACCACAATTCTGCAGCAGGACGACCGATTCGAGTTGAGCAAGTGGGGCATTCAGAGGTAGCAAAAGAGAGATGTCAGGGTGATGCAACGCATCGAAAACCGACGTGGTTGCTGGCAGTACTCACCTCTCCTTTGCCGCGTGTTCCAACCATGTAGCGGGTGCAGTAAAGATCGGTGCAGAGGAAAGAGCCCCCCCGGTGAACGCGTTTTTTCTCGGTGGGCTCGGCAGGATCGAAGGGCGAATCGGGCCCCTGCGGATTCCTTGCCACGGTACCGGATCTGGCGAGAGTCTCATAGTAATCATAGCGGTACCAGTCGCTGGTCCATTCCCACACGTTTCCGCCGACATCATAAAGTCCGAAAGGATTCGGAGAATACGATTTCACGGGAGCAAGCCCCTGAAATCCATCTGCTCCCGTGTCCCCGCCTTCAACCGGGAATTCTCCCTGATAGATGTTGGCCTCGAATTTCCCGTCCGGCGCGAGTTTATTTCCCCATGCATAAAGCTCTCCGGCACGCCCGCCCCGTGCTGCAAATTCCCATTCTGCTTCCGTTGGCAGTCGTTTGCCGGCCCATTTGCAATAAGCGTCTGCATCCTCAAATGCCACCTGCACAACAGGATCATCTTCCCGCCCCTCAATACTGCTGTCCGGACCTGTGGGATGACGCCAGTCAGCACCTCGAAGATAAGTCCACCACTGGAAGTAGTTATCCAGCGGAACTGCTGCTTCTGTCGGTGCAAAGACCGTAGAGCCTGCAACGAGATTTTCCGGAGGAGCAGTCGGGAAATCTTCCTGTGTCGGTTTTCGCTCGGCGACTGTCACGTAGCCCGTTTCCTTGACGAATTCAGCAAACTGCCGGTTTGTGACTTCCGTTTCATCCATCCAGAAGCCGTCCACGTAAACCCGATGAATGGGCACGGCATCACGAGTTACCCCGGGGAGACTACAGATCGATTCAGACGCAGCGTCGCTGCCCATGGAAAACTCGCCACCGGGAATCCAGACCATACCTTTTGGCCGACCAGTCGGCACCGGTTCGCTGTTGAGTACCGTTGGCTGGAAGAGATTCTCGGACGGTGCAGACTGTGATTCAATCGCCCCGTTGCGTCGCTGCAAATCAACGGGCTCAAGCTGGTCATTCATCGCCCAAAACAGCATGCCTGCAGTCAACGATAAGACAACCAATCCAACAATAATCTGAAGTCGAGGTATCATGAGGCTCTGCAAAGAATCAAGACATGGTCCGTGACAACGAAAGAACAGCGATGCCCCTTTGAAACTGACGACCAGCAACAGCAGCTGGACGGGAGGGGGCACATCGGTCTATCGGAAGCCGGGGCGGGATCGGACCAACATGACACATTCTCGGGTTTCCGGATCTGACCGCTTCCGTTCAGGGGTATTTTAATCACTGTACAAAACAGATTGGCGAATCTTGCCGTCGTTTCCAACAGAATCCGGAATCCTGATGGAAACAGCATGGAAGGATGCAGCCGCTGACAACCAGCGACATTTCAAAACCTCAGGAGACTCCGGCGCGGAGGTCTTCGTTCATCGATGGATCCGCAATCTGATGCTGTCTGCTGCCGGTCAACCATGCTGATCAGGATTCCCGACCGGAAAGCCTCATCCCGGGTCTGACGAACCAACGAATCGCTGTAGCCGTAACAGACTCAACAGAAACTTTCCTGTTCATCAACGAGTGTGCATGCACCACCCGATGCTGAATTTTGCTGTATCTGAGGCAACTTCAATGCATCGATTGCGACGCTCGTCGCATGCAAAGTGTGCGATCCCTGAATCAGGCGAAATGCTTACACAATCACCGCATCGACTGGCGAAGGCGACTCGAGATGGATACGCTCGACGGTGACAGAATGGCTGATTCGCTCGCGCCTTGAATGGGAAGGCCTAATCGTATGTCTCGCATCGCCACCGCGTTACATCTGGTATTTGTCGCCACAGTGATGGTTGCATGCACCGGATCACTTCCGGCTCAGACGGCTCAATCTCCGTCGCGAACGGCCATTCCTGTTGCCGATCCACTTTTTGAAGGCCGGATCGGAGAGACATATAAAGTCTCGACTCCCAGCTTTCCTCAGCCGCTGAGGGCTCCATCAGGCAGCCCGAACATTCTTCTGATTCTGCTGGACGACGTGGGCTTTGGCATGTCGTCAACCTTTGGTGGTCCGGTCCCGACGCCTCATCTGGATCGACTGGCCAGTAACGGTCTGAAATACAATCGCTTTCACACGACAGCTCTGTGTAGTCCGACTCGAGGGGCTCTGCTGGCGGGGCGAAATCATCACTCGGTGGCTACCGGTGTAATTATCGAAATGGGAACCGGTTATCCCGGGTATACAGGCATTATTCCACGAAGCACGGCACTGGTTTCCGAGATGCTGCGTGATAATGGTTATGCCACCGCCATGTTTGGCAAGTGGCACAACACACCAGAACCTGACATCAGTCCGGCTGGGCCATTCGACCGCTGGCCGACGGGCCTCGGCTTCGACTACTTTTACGGTTTTAATCAGGGAGAGACTCATCAGTACTACCCGACCATTTATCGGAATACCACATGGGTTCCCCAGCCGAAGTCCCCGGAAGACGGGTATCACTTTACCGCCGACATGACGGACGAGGCCATCGCCTGGACGCGAAATATCCGTGCTGCGAATCCGGACAAACCGTGGTTCAACTACTTCAGCACCTCCGGCATCCACGCGCCGCATCATGCACCGAAGGAGTGGCGTGAAAAGTACGTGGGGAAGTTTGATCACGGCTGGGACAGACAGCGTGAACTGACTCATGCAAAGCAGCTGGAGATGGGAATCATTCCGAAAGCAACAAGCCTGACACCTCGCCCGGAAAGCATTCCCTCGTGGGACAGTCAGCCTGCCGACGCTCGTCAGGTCTATTGCCGTCTGATGGAAAACTACGCCGCTTACATGGCTTACACGGATCATGAAGTCGGACGCCTGCTCGACAGCCTCCGAACATCGGGGGAGTTGGATAATACGCTGGTCATGTACATCGTCGGCGACAACGGAGCGAGTGCCGAAGGGGGCCTGGAAGGAACCTTCAGTGAGATCGCCAGCCTGATGGGTGTTCAGCTTGGACTGCAAAGCTCAATCGAACGCATGGATGAAATAGGAGGGCCGTCCAGTGAGCCCCACGTTCCTGTCGGATGGGCCTGGGCGATGAATGCACCGTTCCAATGGACCAAGCAGGTTGCATCGCATTTTGGTGGTACTCGCAACCCCATGGTAGTCCACTGGCCGAAAGGAATTCAGGCGAGGGGTGAGCTGCGTGAGCAGTTTCATCATGTGATCGATGTTGTCCCCACGATTCTGGAAGCAGCGGGGATTCCCGAGCCGACGACCGTCCAGGGGATTCCTCAAAAGCCGATCGAAGGGATCTCGATGATTTACTCTTTTGACGACGGCAAGGCCGAGGGCCGTCGAAAAACTCAGTACTTCGAGATGGCAACAAATCGCGCCATTTATCATGACGGCTGGGTTGCCTGCAGCAGGTACGGATTGCCGTGGGAAACGGCTGGTCGTGGTGAGGGATTTCTTGACGCTCCGTGGGAACTTTACAATGTTGACAAAGACTTCAGTCAGTCGCAGGATCTGGCGAAGCAGTTTCCGGATAAGTTAAAAGAACTGCAGGCCGCGTTTGCAGAGCAGGCAAGGCTCTACGACGTGCTGCCGCTGGATCCACGATTTTCTGAGCGAATGGATCCCTCTCTTCGCGTGTCCGGTAAGCCCGTGACAAGCTGGAACTATTTCGGAAACAATGTCTGGTTGCCCGAGCCCATCGGTCCCAAACTCTATCCGCGTGCGCATGTCGTCTCAGCGGATCTTGAGATTCCCAGGGGAGGCGCTGAAGGCGTTGTGACGTGCGTCGGAGCATTCTCCTGCGGCTGGTCGCTCTATGTAAAAGACCAAAAGCCAACGTTCCGCTACACATTCTTCGATATCGCCGATGTCACAATTCAGGGAAATGAAACACTGCCTGAAGGCCATGTGAATCTTCGCACAGAGTTTATTCCGGATGGAACACCTGGTGGCAGTGGCACATTGAAGATGTTTGTGAATGGAAAGGCTGTTGGCGAAGGCAGGGTCAAACGCTCAAGCTTCCGCCATGGGCTGGAGCCATTTGAAATCGGCCGCGACTCGATCACGCCCATTGATCCTGCCTACAAGGATCGAGGAAGCTTTCCATTCACAGGAACGATTGACAAAGTATCTTTTGAGCTGAAGCGTTAATCGTCGCTGACAAGCGTCCTGCGGATCCACCGTGTTTCCACATTTTTGGGAGTTCGACCCAAATGCCACGTTGCTCGCTCGGTGTTCTGGTGCTGATGTTCATGATCCATGCCGGCCCCATTGCTTCAGCTCAGGATGAGCTGCCACGCCCCCCACAACCATTCAAGGGCACGGTGAACCTGCGAGCGAAGGAGTCGAAGTCTGATTTTCCACAGCCGCTGAAGGCTCCGCCCGGGGCTCCGAATGTACTGCTGGTGCTGCTCGATGATGTCGGCTTCGGCGCGACGAGCACTTTTGGGGGGCCCTGCAATACGCCGACGTTTCAGATGCTGGCCGACAACGGCCTGAAGTTTAACCACTTCCACACCACCGCACTCTGCAGTCCGACTCGAGCGGCCCTGATCACAGGTCGCAATCATCACACGGTCCATACCGGAGTTATCACGGAAGCCGCAACCGGTTTTCCGGGATACGACTCAGTCATGCAGAAGGACACCGCAACTGTGGCGGAGGTCCTGAAACAGAATGGATACGGCACTGCCTGGTTCGGAAAAAATCACAACGTTCCCGACTGGCAGACCAGTCAGGCTGGGCCCTTTGATCTTTGGCCAACCGGTCTTGGGTTTGATCACTTCTACGGCTTTCTTGGCGGGGACACGAGTCAATGGCGTCCGGCAGTGACCGAGGGCACGAAGCCGATTGACCCTTATCTTGGCAATCCCGATTACAACTTCGACTATGACATCGCAGATCAGGCCATCAAATGGATCGGCATGCAGAAGGCTGTTGCTCCTGACAAGCCATTCTTCTGCTACTACGCGCCTGGGGCGACTCACGCTCCGCATCATCCTAAGAAAGAATGGGTCGAGAAATACAAAGGCAGATTTGATCAGGGCTGGGACAAGATCCGCGAAGAGACGTTTGCTCGCCAGAAGAAGCTGGGCATCATTCCTCAGGATGCTGTCCTGACGCCACTTGCCCCGGGCATTCAGGCGTGGGACTCCTGCACGCCGGACGAAAAGAAGGCCTATGCTCGATTTATGGAAGTGTACGCGGGATTCCTCGAACAGACCGACTATAACGTCGGCCGCGTCATCGATTCCATTCGTCAGAGGGGTGAACTCGACAATACGATGGTGATCTTCATCGCCGGCGACAACGGAGCCAGCGCGGAAGGAAGTCCACAGGGCCTGCTGAATGAAATGACGTTCTTCAATGGTGTGAAAGAGGACATCGACGATGTCCTGAAACGTGCTGATGAGATCGGATCGTGGAAGACATATAATCATTATCCTGTTGGCTGGGCTCACGCAATGTGTACGCCGTTCCAATGGACAAAGCAGATCGCCAGTCATTTTGGCGGAACTCGCAATGGCATGGTGATTTCGTGGCCAAAAGGCATTGCCGCACGCGGAGAATTGAGAACTCAATTCCATCACTGTATCGATGTCGTTCCTACGATTCTGGAGGCTTGTCAGGTGACGATGCCGTCGTCGGTGAACGGGGTAACGCAAAAGCCGATTGAAGGCGTGAGCATGTCGTATGCGTTTGTGGCAGCAGATGCCAAGGCTCGTCGCACAAAACAGTATTTTGAGTTACTGGCGAATCGCGCGATCTATTCGGATGGCTGGGTAGCCTGCACGACGCCGGTTGGGGCTCCCTGGGAGTCGGCCGGTGCCAAAGTCGACGAAATCACCGGCTACAAGTGGGAACTGTACGACACGAACAAAGACTTCTCTCAGGCATACAATCTGGCGGCTGAGATGCCAGACAAACTCAAGGATCTGCAACTTCTGTTCTATACCGAAGCGGCTCGCTACAACGTGCTGCCGATAGATAACAGCAAGACGGAGCGACTGGATCCGGCAATTCGCCCCAGTCTAACTCGAGGTCGCAAGTCATTCCGCTATACCGAAGGGATGGTTCGAATTCCTGAAGGAGCCAGCCCGGACATCAAGAACAAGTCGTGGTCAATCAAGGCTGATGTGGAGGTCAAGGAAAACACCTCGGGGATTATCGTGACTCAGGGTGGTCTCTTCGGCGGTTGGGGGCTATACCTGAATCAGGGTAAGCCGATCTTTCACTACAACTTTGTGGATGTCGCCCATTTCCATATCGCTTCACCTGATTCACTGGCCCCGGGCAAACACACGATCGAGATGCAGTTTGCTTACGATGGCGGAGGAATCGGTCGAGGTGGCGTGGCGACAGTGAGCGTTGATGGATCACCTGTCGCCAAAGGACGCATCGAACGTACGATTCCGATTCGGATCACGCTGGATGAAACGCTCGACATCGGCGAAGACTGCGGTACGCCCATCAACTTGACCTACGACGTACCGTTCCGGTTTGACGGTGACATTGAAAACGTCACAATCACTCTCCCGTAGCGTTCGATCTGGCGCTCGATGCAGCATTTGGCCAGAATTCAGACCTGAGCTTTGTTATTCCCGGATCGATTGTTTAACGAAACAGTCGGCCCGGTATCCCTGGTTGGCACTCGTGTGATGAGCAGGATGCTCATCCTGCCGCAAAACAGACAGCAGATGCTCAACTGACCCTGCTCTTGTATGGATCTGGTGCCGGACTTTTCTTTCTTATCAATTCATGGAGACTCCGCATGCCCCGATTCCTGGCTCGAGCAGCAACGATGTGCGTTGCATTGATCGCAACGCTGTTCGGCAGTTTGTCTGCTGAAGCACAGCAGAAAAAACCCAATATCCTCGTGATCTGGGGGGATGATATTGGCACGTGGAACATCAGCCACAACAATCGCGGCATGATGGGTTACAAGACGCCGAATATTGACCGAGTCGCTCGGGAAGGCGTCGCGTTCACCGACTACTACGCTCAGCAAAGCTGCACGGCTGGTCGAGCCGCGTTCATCAGCGGGAGTGTTCCTGTTCGCAGCGGCATGACAAAAGTCGGGATGCCGGGAGCGAAGGAAGGGTGGCAGAAAACCGATGTGACGATGGCAACCGTTCTGAAGAGTCTGGGTTATACCACGGGACAGTTCGGTAAAAATCACCAAGGTGACCGGGATGAACATCTCCCCACGATGCATGGATTTGATGAATTCTTCGGCAACCTCTACCACCTCAATGCTGAAGAAGAACCGGAACACGAAGACTATCCCGGGGACCTCCAACTGGCAAACGGTAAGACGTTTCGCGAAGTTTTCGGGCCACGCGGAGTCATTCATTCGAAAGCGGATGGCAATGGCGGACAGACGATCGAAAATACCGGTCCTCTGACGAAGAAGCGTATGGAAACCATTGACGAAGAGTCTCTGGCTGCCGCAAAAGATTTCATTAAACGCCAGCACACATCGGGACAGCCGTTCTTCTGCTGGTGGAATGCGACTCGCATGCATTTCCGAACACATGTCAAGGCCGAACACCGCCACAAAGGAAATGACGAATACACGGACGGCATGATCGAGCATGATGCAATGGTCGGCGAGCTTCTGCAACTGGTTGACGAGCTGAAACTTAATGAAGATACCATCGTGATGTACTCGACCGACAACGGACCTCACTACAACACGTGGCCAGATGCCGGCACAACACCATTTCACAGTGAGAAAAACTCCAACTGGGAAGGTGCATTTCGAGTGCCTGCCTTTATTCGATGGCCCGGTCATTTTCCGGCGGGTGTCACTCTGAATGGGATTGTGTCACACGAAGACTGGCTGCCGACTTTCGCCGCCGCCGCTGGTGCACCGGACATCAAGGACAAACTTCTGAAGGGCGTCGAACTGAACGGACGCAGATACAAGAACTATATCGA
>JBKDRW010000573.1:0-5462 GCA_046341255.1 Planctomycetota bacterium | reverse complement strand
GCGGGAGACCTTGGAATCATTCTGAAGACGGCGTCAGTACTCATTCAAAAGGCACTCGGACGCCATCAGTTTTCCGCGCCGAACGAACTGGCAAGTGCCGAGGATTTCGAGCCTTCGATGATCATTTCGCTGGAAACTCATCGTTCGAAGAGGGCCGGCTGAGGCGCCAGCCGCATCTTCATCCAGGTCGTTTTGACGGGGGATTCGGCTGTTTGTGCCGAAGTTGCATAAAACTTTCCGCGAAGTCCTGAAACACCAGTAATGTCGAGCGACTCGGTGTTGATATTCTCGGAAATGGCTGGTAAGTTCTCCAGAGTTGAGGCTGTGATCGATCATTCTCGATCAGATCCGTTTCGACTGGTGCGAGCATCAGGTTTCTCGAAGTCAGTTGTGTACGTTCCGTTCCAGCTCTTGAGTTCTCTTGCAGCACACCTTTTGGTTGAAGTTCCCATGGGACTTCATTGGTGAGTGTTCTAACTGCTGCCGATGTGGTAGCGATAGGTGTTTTGGTAGCTGTAAAGCTCAAGGGTTTGTGTGATGGGTAAGAACATTTTTGTCGGCAGCCTTGCGTGGGCCACGACGTCCGAAGGGCTCGAACGAGCCTTTTCAAAGTATGGCGTAGTGACCTCCGCCAAGGTCGTCAGCGACCGCGAAACAGGCCGATCCAAGGGATTCGGCTTTGTGGAGATGGAGACTGGTGGTGATGAAGCCATCCGTGCTCTGAACGGTTCGGATCTTGACGGCCGAACGATTGTCGTCAACGAAGCTCGTCCTCGCGAAGGCGGTGGCGGCGGTGGTGGTGGCGGCGGTCGAGGTGGTTACGGTGGTGGCGGTGGCCGAGGCGGCGGCGGTGGCCGAGGCGGCGGCGGATACGGTGGCGGCGGTGGTCGAGACCGTTATTGATCCTGAACCTTTGAGCAAAGCAGTACTACTGCTGAACTCCTGATTCTGGAACAGTGAAATCAAAAGGGTGATTGATGCCTTACGGTGTCAGTCACCCTTTTCTTTTTCACGGGACCGTGATCGCTGACTCGGGCAATCAGTCGTCCGGATCTTTGGTGATTTGCAGCCATTGTTCGATGACTGAGAATGTCTGGTCTCGGGCTTCTTCAAAAAACAGATGTCCGCTGTTCTCCAGTTCAACCAACCTGCAGTTTTTCAGATTCGAGGCAAGGTGCCGAGCTTCTGCATGGGGAATGATGGGATCGTGAGTTCCGCTGATCACAAGTACGGGGCACTGAATCTGACTGAGTCGATTCGTGATGTCGAAGCCTCGAATGTCGGACATCGCTGAAACCACAGCGTCCATGTTGTGAAAACGAAGGCCCCTGGCAATGGATGAGATCGCTTGACGCTCTGAAGACTCCGCAACTCGTTGACGCGCGCACATCTGTGTCATCAGACGGTCAAACAAACGTGGAAGACTCGATGCCGTGCGCAGGCCCAGTGTGACGAGCCACCGTGTGGCGGCCCACGCTGCGAGCGACTGGATGTTTCCCAGTCCGCCGGACCAGGCACCGCGGGCAAAGCCGCTCACAGAGACAACTCGCCGAATCTTCTCCGGGTACGAAGACGCAGCCATCAGCGCTGCAAAACCGCCGGTGGACCACCCGACAAGATCGACAGGTGTTCCTGCGTATAGACTGTCGATGGCAGCGTGAATGGCCGCGCAAAAATCGAGTTCGTGGAATGGTCTTGAAGGGCCCTTTTGTTCACGACCAAACGTGTTCTTCGCAAGTCGTGTTGAGTGTCCGGGAAGACTGATGGAAGTCCCGCCATTGCTCAGCAGTCTGGCCGGCAGAATTTTGGGCCAGAAGTCGGCGTTTCCGAGGATTCCATGCACATAAATCACAGGGGTCTTCGACGCAGACATGCGAAAACGCACGATGCATGGCCAGTCGCGGAATTCGAGGCATCTGAGGTCCCAGCCGTGAAGGGATGATTGTGCGAGGGAATCTGACGTCACGTCTGCGTTTCTCGACACAAGGAGTTTAGTATTGATTCAGGCAACCGATTTCCGATCCGCTTGACCGGAACCCTGGAACTCAGTTTAACCTGTTCACTTCGGAATCAAGAAGGCTGTTTTTTTGATAGCCCTGATCGTTACGATTGATCATAGAGGGCCATTTTCTCTGGGCTCGCTGATACGATCGTCCGTGAATTTTTACGACGCTTCTGAATTGCCCGACAGTGCACCACAGGGTTCGCATGGCAACTCAACATGATGCGACATGGGAAATGACGACAGCCTATCAAGCGGGCTGTTTTGACTATGTGATTGTCGGAGCCGGGATGAGCGGACTTTGCGCCGCGGCGATGCTGCTCAAACGTGGGCAAAAGTCGTTTTTGATCCTCGAGCGTTCGAATGATGTCGGTGGCACCTGGCTGGAAAATCACTATCCCAACGCCGGGTGTGATGTTCCGTCCTTTCTGTACTCGTTTTCGTTCGCTCCAAAGCCCGACTGGAGTGAGAAATATGCGCGGCAACCGGAGATCCTGCAGTACTTTCGGGAGGTGACCGACAAACATCAGATTCGGTCCCACATCGCATTTGGTCACGCGGTTGAGGAGGCTTGCTATTCCCCGCACGAGCATGGATGGTTGATCAGGACGGCGTGTGGAAAGTCTCTGAGATGTCGTTACCTGATCAGTGCCGTCGGACAACTCAGCACTCCGTCGATCCCAGAGATTCGTGGTGAGGAATCATTCGAAGGAACGCGCTGGCATTCGGCTCGATGGCCTGCCGAGATGGACCTGAACGGAAAACGCGTGGCGGTCATTGGCAACGGCGCCAGCACGATTCAATTTCTCCCGGTGGTCGCCGAGCGAGCACGAAGTGTCGTGCTGTATCAGCGGCATCCAAGTTGGATCCATCCGCTGCGGAATCATAAATACCCACCTCGCTGGCATGCTGCATTTCGCATATTTCCGTGGCTGCAGGCGTGGTATCGATTCTGGATTTTTCTGATCTGCGAAATACGCATCTTTGTGCTTTGGGACAGGCTCGTGGCTCATGCCATTTATCGTCGCTGGCTGACACGTTCAATGCAGTCGAGGATCCGCAAGGAGCTTCAATCGAAACTGATTCCGAATTACCCCCCTGGCTGCAAACGAATTCTGCTGTCGAGCGATTTCCTTGAGATCGTCCAGCGGCCTCATGTGACCATCGAAACCGCGCCGATTGAGCGATTCAGCCCCTCTGGGCTTGTCACAAAAAATGGCGAGATACCGGTCGATTGCGTCATCTACGGCACGGGATTTCAGACGCATCCGATGGTCAGCACCCTGAACATTATCAATGGAGCCGGCGTGAGCCTTCGGGATGCGTGGCAGCATTTTCCGGCGACGTACTATGGACTGGCGACGCCTGGCTTTCCGAATCTGTTCTTTTTGTATGGTCCGAACACAAACCTCGGCCATAATTCGATCATTTATATGGTTGAAACCCAGGTCAACCATCTTCTGAAGTTGATCGAACTTGCAGCCACGTCCAACGCGGCCGAGATCGAGGTTCGCGACGATGTGGTCCGCGAGTTTGTTCATCGTACTCAGCTGAAGCTCAGTCAAAGCGCGTGGGGAGCCGGGTGCAGCAGTTGGTACAAGGCTGCGGATGGTCTGATTCCCAACAACTGGCACACATCGACGCTGGCTTATCGCTGGCAGTTACGGAAACCGAATCCTGACCATTGGAAGATGATTGAACGCAAGTAGGCGCCCGCGTGGCGGAGGGTTCGGAGGATCGCCGCAACTTCATTGGGTCTCGGGGCACTCGACGGAAAGTTCAACGGTCATCTCAGCAACGTCGCCTGGGGCCAGCTGCATTTGATTCGGTCCGACATTGGCTGTCTCAATGCAGACCATTTCGAGCCATTCGTGATCTCCGAAGTCCGGCATGCGCTGGCTTTTGGCAACCCATGGATTCCAGATCACCGTTGATCGGGATCCGGTTTTGCTGACCATGATCTTTCGATTCCATTGCGGGTCGTGAAGCACGCATGGATCTGCGGTATCCCTGTAAACCCGATCAGTCTCTTCACGGAATCTGATGACTGACTCAATGGCGGGTTTCTCTGTTGCTCCATCCAGCTTATCGATGTACCGGGCACGCTCGAGTCCTGAGATTTCAATCCGATGGATGTCGCTGACACAAAAATACGTGTGCATCGCCAGTTCGCAATGCTGTCTCGAACCAGACTTTTCCGAGAGACGCACCTGCATCGAAAGTCTTAAAGTTTGTCCAAACTCAACGGCATATCTCAGCTGGAAGTCATCGATGTCGGTCTCCAGCAGAATGCGAACGGCATCATCCGTTGAGAGCTCTGCCGATAACACAGACCAGTGCTGAATTCTCGCCGTTCCGTGCGCCGGCAGTCGTGAATCCGACGAATGGGGTCCGAACCACGGGCAGCAGATGGGGATACCGCCTCGAATGGGCTTTGCTCGTTCAAACTGCGATTGCTGACTCATCCACAGAACAGGGCGCTGTCCGGCAGGAGTCCATCCGGTCACATGGGCACCCTGAAGATACAACTCTCCAAGGCAACGTTCTGACTGGATCGCCGCTCGCACCAGTCCCCCTGGGCCATCGATAAACTTCAGACCGGCAGTGTTGAATCGGCCGTTGAGTTCCCTGGCTTGCTGCATCGTGTTGTCCCGGTGTTCTGTCCGTCTAAATGCTGTGACCGTCAGAATTGGAACAGGTTTCGACGCCAATCGCCAACGGAAGTCGCACAAAAGCAACTGATCTGGCGTATACTTGCAGAGTGTCTCGTCGTGGATGAGGCCATCGGAATCCAAACGCAGCCCGCTGTTCTGTCAAAGAGTTTCAGCACCATGATTCAGAATTCCCCGATGATCAAATCGTTCCGGCAGTTCTTTGGCCGGCGCGATCCCCGACAGGATGCAAGTTACGCTCTCGCACGGCTCTTGAGTCAGATGGATCTTCAGGAAATGCCGTTCAGCCATGGTCTGCAAAAAACAAGGCGTCTGGATTCGACTCGTTACGTTGCTCAGGGCGTCTGGCTGATGCCGCTTGGCGTTGACCAGAAACCTGAGCATGCGAACTTTGACATCGCCATGCCAGCCGTCACCTCCGATCTTCGACGGTTTGGTGTTGGCCTGATGATGCCACTGCGGTTGCCGTCACCACGCGTTCTGCTGGCCGTTGCCGACACGGAAGACTGCTGGAAGTTTTTTGTCTGCAGCGTTCGCCACACCTCACCACGACCCGGTCACTGGTTTCAGATCGGACTTGGGGTCGAAGGAATCTGGGACCCCGAGCCGCTACAGATGGCTCATTTTCGGAACCGCATCCACGACGTGTTTCAAACAATCGGCTCGCAGACTCAGGCTGAGCCGGAATAACGGTCCTCTGCGCATCGGGATTGTTCGCGCGATTCTGTCATGTTGGCGACCTCGAATCGACTGCGGTTTCCCCCTCAGGGTATTGGTTTGATCCAGGT
>JBKDRW010000572.1:0-2600 GCA_046341255.1 Planctomycetota bacterium | reverse complement strand
ATTCCGGATCGCGATATTCATAATTGATGGTCGGCGGAGCGATCTGATCGCGAATCGCCAGCACGGTCAGCAGTCCTTCGATTGCTCCCGCAGCATGAAGCAGATGACCGACCATGGACTTTGTGGAACTCACGGCCATTCGGTCCGCATGTTCGCCAAACGCCCTGCGAATGGCTCGCGTCTCACTCACATCATTCGCTCTCGTTGATGTCCCGTGAGCGTTGATGTAGTCAACATCGGTTGGATCAAGCATCGCATCTGTCACAGCAAGTGTCATGGCTTTGCCCTGATGACATCCATCCGGAGCCATGTCTGTGATATTTTCGCTGGTCATCGTGGAAGCATACCCTCCCACCTCGGCATAGATTTTCGCCCCTCGCTGCAGGGCATGCTCCAGCTCTTCAAAGACGAGCATTGCGGCGCCTTCTCCCAGCACGAAGCCATTGCGGCAAAGATCAAAGGGTCGGGCCGCTTTGCCCGGATCGTCATTTCGAGTCGAAAGTGCCCCGAGCAGTGCAAAGCTCAGGCATGTCGTCTGTTCCACGATGCCATCAAAGCCTCCGGCCAGCATCACATCCGCTTCTCCGCGGCGAATTGCTCGGAATGCTGCCCCCTGGGACATCGTGCCCGATGCACACGCCGCGCTCATCACATAGTATGGTCCGCCACACCTCCATCTCTGGCAGATGCCGCGAGCGGAAGACACCTGCGAGATCCACAGGTCCATGCGTCCATCCACCGGATAATAGCGCGGTGGATCAAATTCCTGTTCCAGCTGCCTCCAATGATTCATTTCCGCCAGCGAAGGACATTCGTTGAATGATCCCATCGACAGTCCAAAGCGATGGGCCGGCAGGGAATATTCGTCAAGACCAGCATCGGCCATCGCCTCTTCGGCAGCAGCCAATCCATACTTGAGTCCTCGGGGAAGCATGGGAATCAGCGGTCGAAACGAATCGTGTTCGTATCGTGTAAAATCAAACTCACGCACCTCAGCCCCGATCTGGACGGGCCAGGCCGATGTACCAAAAAAATTGACCGGCCGGACCCCGCTTTGACCCGCGAGGCAGTTCTTCCACGTCGAGCGCACATCCAGTCCGATCGGACTGACAGCACCGAGGCCGGTAACGACAACTCTTCGCCGAAGCCGTGACATCACATCGATCAAAACAAATAAAGTTTCGAAACTGGACGTCCGTGCGAAGACTGTGAATTCAGAATTCCGAAAGGCTCATTCAGAGGAACGACCCAGGGAATCACCCGCATTCACCAGCGAAGTTCACTGTCTTCATCAGGAAGAACCTTGAACATGTCATGCTGGCAACCGAATGAATACGAAACACGCTGGCGTTCTGATCCTCACCCGCGTGCTGGTGCAACCGGACTGATCAGGAGGACGCGCTCCCCCCTCACCTCCTGAGATGTCACCCTCGTTGCGATCCTAGCCCCCTCATCCGAGCGAAGGCAATGATGGATCCGGAATTTCATCAGTGGGGAAACAGAATGGCGTATGCCCCGATGTCGGTCTCACAGTGATCCAGGACGCACATCTGCAGGTTTTCCATCTGGTGGAATTCTGTACGATCGGAACGTCTCGGTGTGCGTTCGTCGGTGTCCGCAGATCAACGGGCGCAAGGGTCTCTGATCGGCCTGGCCGTCTGACGATTTTCTGGCAGCGGTTGGTTACAACGCCTCTGAGGCGGTTCCTGGAATCAGCTTTTTTGTGGCAAGCCACTGCTGTGTCCGACGCATCCCCTCAGGCAGATCGATCCGCGGTTCGAATCCCAGTTCTGCACGAGCCTTTTCGACAGAATACTTCCCGGGTCGCGTCAGATAGGAAATCGATTCTGGAAGAATTGAAGGCTCCTGACGAAGCAGTCTCTGAAGACCGGCCGCGATGCACAATGAGGCACGCAGTATCAACCCGGGCGCGGATCGCAGTCGTCGCCGTCCGAGCATGCGGCCATAATACTCGAAAAACTCTCGACAGGTCGTCGCTCGATCATCGGTCAGATTAAACGCAGTGCCACTCTTCGGACTGCACATCGCCAGCAGAATGCCATCCACCAGATTATCGATGTACACATGATTCAGGATTCCACGACCTCCATCGGGCAGCATAAAAACGCCGGCTTTCATCATCTGAACCGGCCGAATGGTCCAGGGAACGGATCCTGGACCATACACATCCCCGCAGCGAATGGCAGTGACATCAAATTCCCCGGCCTCGTGCCGCGACAGTGCCATTGTTTCGCTGTCAATCTTGGTCTGACAGTATGGATTTCCCTCACCTCGCAGCGGAGATTGCTCATCCACAACGCTGTCCAAATGAAATCCGTAAACCATTACGGATGAGATGTGTATGAACCGCCGAACTCCGGCTGATCGAGCGGCTTCAACCACCGTTCGGGTTCCGTCGACGTTGATCTGCTCAAACAGACGCGGGTCGCCGCCCTCCTTCACAACAGCTGCTGTGTGAAGAATGATGTCACATCCCTGCACAAATCTCCGCACAGAGTCGCCGCATGTCACACTGCCGACTTCAAATTCGACTGCCCGATTGGTCAGTGGCCGCAGATCCAGTCCCCGGACGACTGCAC
>JBKDRW010000571.1:0-6400 GCA_046341255.1 Planctomycetota bacterium | reverse complement strand
GTTCTTTCTCGTCGGGGATACCCATTTCCTTGCAGACGAATCGGACACCACGAAGCTCGATGATCGATCCGCGTCCATCACCGGTCGGCTGGTGGATGTTCTGAATCAGCTTCCGGGAACCGAGATTCCGCCGGAAGCTGGCGGCGGTCAGGTCCTTTCCCCGCGCGGGGTGATTCACGCGGGAGACTGTATCGACACCGGCGATAAGTCCAGCGTGAAGATGCAGGCGACTGAGTGGTCTGCGTTTGCGGAGACTTTCGGATTGACCGGAGGCGATGGCAGACTGAAATTCCCGGTTTACGAAGTTCACGGAAACCATGACAGTCCCCGTGGTGACGGTCTCGCGGTGCAGAAGATCATAGAAAGGAATAAGCTTCGCCCCGGGCTCACAAATATCTCGAAGAGCGGTGTCCACTACTCGTGGGATTGGGGCGGTGTTCACTTCGTCTGTCTGGGGATCGTTGTGGGGAGCGTGTCGGAAGTGACTCGTCCGCGTCGGTACGCTCCGCTCGGCAGTCTGGAGTTTCTGGTGGACGATCTGATGGGCAATGTCGGGACATCAGGCAGGCCGATCGTGATCACACAGCATGTCGATATGCTTCGATACGCCCAGCCTCTGCCGGTCGATGACAGGAGGGCTGTGGGAATGGAGTGGGATCCTGCCGACGTCAAGGGATTTTATGATGCGTTGAAAGGATATCATGTCGCAGGCATCCTCTATGGACACACTCACGGGAGGAATGTGTATCGATGGAATGGCTCGAACAAAGCTGCAAATGAGGGCATCCCGACGTTCAATGTCGACAACAGCAGTCACTTTGGTGGCCAGCAGCAGGCGTTTTTCTACCTTGAGTTTCGTGCTGGACAGATGATTGCCCGCGAATATCGGACGAATGACGGCTGGGAAACCGGCTCATGGACGCCCCAGACGTGGTCTTCTGCTGCTGTGGTCGCGGGGTGACACCCTTCAGGAGGTCAGATACGTTTCGGACTCAGCATCGGCGTGCAGCGTCCGCGAGGGGAAACATGATTTCGAGCGATAACGCCCCTCCTGCTCGCGCGACGGCACAGTCCCGTGGTTTTCAGACGGCATTCCGCATGGCTGTGGAAATGCAGTCTGTCGGTGACGGCTGAGGCAGGACTCGGAGAAATGCTGATTTCGTTCCAACCGGAGGCTGCTCCACTCGCCTGAGCATGTCAGTCAGTGTGATCGCGGGGCAACGAGTGATCGTCCGCGAAATTTCTCGGATATCATGGTGAGCAGAACGGCAGACGTCTATCCTGCCGGAGTTGATGGACGCTCTTCGATGTGCACGCATCGATCGTATGGCATTGGCCAGCTGTCAGAAGTCGTGCTTCCAGTCTTTTCGGTGACTTATGAAAATCGCCCGTTTTCTGACGCTGGATCTCAGAATCAGCGCTGCCGTTCAAGGGATTCGATTTGCGGCCATCGTGGTCAGCTTGGGGATGCCGCTGTTCTGCGTGGCCAACTCTGGTGCGCGAGATGCCGATGGAGAGATTCACTTCGCTCGGGATGTGCGGCCGATCCTGTCCAACCATTGCTGGAGTTGTCATGGGCCTGATGAGCCCGGACGCCAGGCCAATCTCCGGCTTGATGTGCGGGACGATGCGGTTCGCGGTGGTGAATCCGGGCGATCTGCGTTGATTCCCGAAAATCCAGCGGACAGCGAGATGATGAAGCGAATTCTCTCGCATGACGCTGACGAGCAGATGCCACCCGTTTCGACCGGAAAGCCACTGTCTTCGGAACAGATTCAGACTCTGAGTCGCTGGATTGAACAGGGTGCGCCCTTTGCGGCTCACTGGGCTTTTGAAACCCCCGAGCGATCGACGATTCCCGATGTCATTCATGTCGGTTGGCCGGTGAATGAGATCGATCGCTTCATTCTTCATCGGCTGGAGCAGGAGAACCTGACTCCATCTTCGGAAGCATTACCCCACGAGTGGCTCCGACGTGTCACGCTGGACCTGACAGGGTTGCCTCCTTCGCTTGAGGAACTGAATCAGTTCGAGGCAGCGTTGAAGATTCAGTCGCAGTCCGTCGTCTACGAGGCGGTTGTCGATCGTCTGTTGTCATCGGATCGGCATGCGGAACGCATGACCATGCAGTGGCTTGATGCGGCTCGGTATGCAGACACGAACGGATACAACAATGACGAAATCCGGACCATGTGGCCGTGGCGAGACTGGGTGATCGGCGCCTATCGTCGTGATCTGCCATATGACCAGTTTCTGACGGAACAACTCGCAGGTGACCTCCTGCCAGACGCCACGATTGACCAGAAAGTCGCGACGGGTTTCTGTCGCAATCACGTTCTCACGACGGAAGGCGGCATTATCGAGGAAGAGTATCATGTCGAATACGTTGCCGATCGCGTGCATACGATGTCCACGGTCTTCCTCGCACTCTCGATACAATGTGCGCGGTGTCATGATCATAAATATGATCCGATCACACAGAGAGATTACTATCAACTGGCTGCGTTCTTCAATAACGTGCCCGATCGAGTTGTTTCTTATGACAAGGCTCGTATGGCTGAGCCTTTGCTGAAGGTACCGACGCCCGCTCAACGGTCGGAACTGAATGCCATCACTGCTCGGGGTGAGGAAATTGAACGCTTGCTGAGCGCACGTCGGACAGATGTTTCCGCGGTTGCTGAATGGGAAAAGGGTTTGACCGCTGAGGATCTCGATCGACTCGGCAGTGGAAGCCTCGTGGGGCATTTTTCGTTCGACGAGGATGGGACAAATGTGCCCAACACGGTCGTCTCGGGTCAGGCCGCGCAGATCGAGGGCAGTGCCGAACGCGTGTCGTCCGGATCGGGTCGTGCGCTGAAGTTCGATGGTGTAAATTTTGTTCGTGCGGGGGACACAGGTGACTTTGACCATCGCGATCAGTTCTCCACGGCTGCACGAATCCACCTGACGTCAAATGACGCCTCGACGGTGCTGTCGAAGATCGACGAATCGAACAGCTACCGGGGTTATGATGTGATCATGGAGAACGCGAAAGTCGCCGCGCATTTCGTGGATCGTTGGCCGGATCGCGCCTTGAAAGTGGTGACGAAGGACGCGATCACTCTGAATGAGTGGCATCATATTGTTGTCACCTACGACGGCACTGGTGTGGCGTCCGGAGTCAATATTTACGTAGACGGCAGGTTGCAGACTCTGGACGTCACGAACAACAATCGGCTGTCGGAGACTCTTCGAACAGAGAAGCCGTTTCATGTGGGTCGTCGCCAGACATCCGCGTCGTTCCGCGGACTGATTGACGATATTCGTGTTTATGCATCGAAGCTCGAGTTGGAAGATGTGCAGTCGCTGCTGGAAGACCGAGAGCCTGATGAGTTGAAGCGGATCCTGAAAACGGCTGCCTCCGAGCGAACTGCAGAGCAGCAACAACTTCTGACTGACTATTTTCTTCGACATGTGGACCCAGAGTCAAAAACACTGCGGGCCGAGCAGTCAGAATTACCCGGGCGACGTGCGGCAATTGAGAAAGAGATCCCGGCAACGATGGTGATGGCCGAGCCGGAGACACGTCGCCCTGCATATATTCTGAAACGCGGTCAATATGACCAGCGGGGTGAGGAAGTGCGTGCTGAGTTTCCGCACGTCTTTGCGAGTCTCACAGGTGCAGGCTCGCCGGCGGCGACGGATGCGCCGACAGTGTCACATCGAACCCGACTGGATCTCGCTCGCTGGCTGACAAATCCAGATCATCCGCTGACCTCACGAGTTGCCGTCAACCGACTGTGGGAGCTGGTGTTCGGAACTGGTCTCGTCGAGACCTCCGAGGATTTTGGAATCCAGGGAGCTTATCCCAGTCATCCAGAGTTACTCGACTGGCTGGCCACAGAGCTGGTTCGAAACAACTGGAGTCAGCGAGCCATACTCCGGCAACTGGTTCTGTCCGCAACTTATCGTCAATCGTCCGATGTGACTTCGGAACTGCTCGAGCGTGATCCTCGCAATCGACTTCTCGCACGAAGTCCGCGGTATCGACTTTCAGCTGAAACTGTTCGTGACTCAGCGTTATTCGTCAGCGGTCTGCTGCGTGAGAGGATCGGCGGACCGGCCGTAAAGCCATATCAGCCAGAGGGACTCTGGGAGGATGTCAGCGTCGAACGTCGCGATAAATACGTGCCCGATGAGGGGGACGGCCTGTATCGGCGAAGCATGTACACATTCTGGAAGCGAACATGTCCGCCGCCCGGTCTGTCAATCTTCGATGCGCCGGATCGGGAAATATGTGTCGTGCGACGTGCGCGAACCAATACGCCGCTCCAGGCGCTGGTGCTGCTCAATGATCCCACCTATGTTGAGGCTGCTCGCCTGCTCGCGTGGCGATGCCTGACGGCGTCGCGGGATCCTCGAGAACGGCTCGATATGGCCTTTCGGTGCGCTGTTTCCCGTCGTCCATCCGATCCCGAACGAGCTGAGTTGCTGTCGCTGATTGACCTGGCTCAGCAGAAGTTTTCCGCCGATGAGGCGGCTGCGAGAGAATTCCTGAGTGTTGGCAAAACGCCGATTGACGAAACAGTGCCTCGACCGGAACTGGCTGCGTGGTCTGCAGCCATGAGCGTGCTGCTCAATCTGGATGAAACGATTTCGCGATGATCCGCGGAGGCGGGCTGATGGCGTATCTGGCCGCCAGGTTTTCAGGCGATATCAGGGCTCTGAACTGGGTCTTGCGAGAAGGGTTTCGAGCGTGTTTCAGGTTGATCTGACAGAAGTCGATGGACGGCCTGTCGGCACCGGCCGCACATCATCGCCGTCAACTGTTGCCGAAAGACCGGCAGAGCAAGAGACCATACTGCGGTTCCGGAAGGGCGACTCCCTGTGCGATTCCCGGCAAGGCCAGGGGGATAGCACGACACGGGCTGACGTCTGATGACGATTGTCGGCGGTTTCTGGCGACCATGCCTGGGAAATTGGCAATCAGCTGCACTTTGGCTTGCGATCAGCGCAGTGGACCTGAATAATCCCGTCTCGCGTGATGCCAGGCTTGAGGGGGCAGAACGCTGCCTCCAATCGTGGCGGGTCCAGCCAAACCGGGTCAGGTCCGAGAGGAAGCATCCCTGCGGTCAAGGTACTCGGGTGCGTGCGGAGGCAGCGTTTTGCCCCTTTCCCATGCGCGATACGCTGGTTTGAGCGACTGGTCTCAGCAGACCGCGTCTGGTCTGAGCAACTGAGTGGCAGGAAGATGAGATCCCGGGGACCGTCACTCGACGGATGGACATCAGCGGGATCATCGAAGGACTGGTGAGTCCCCACATGACATCGCTTCTGGAAGTCGAAAACCTCGAGAAATCCTACGGTTCGCTGAAAGCCGTGGATCAACTGAGCTTCAAGGTCGAAGCGGGAGAAGCCTTTGGTCTGCTGGGGCCGAATGGAGCAGGGAAGTCGACCACGATGATGATGATTTGTGGTTTGCTGGAACCTGATGCCGGCGAAGTGAGGCTGGATGGCAGAAAGCTGGATCGACGCGATCCCCAAAGTCGCAGTCGTCTCGGCGTTGTGCCGCAGGATCTGGCGATCTACCCCGATCTCACGGCTCGTGAGAATCTCCGATTCTTTTCCGGACTGTACCATCTGTCTGGTGACGAACGGTGTCGTCGAGTCGACGAGGCTCTGGATCGTGTCGGTCTGCTGGGGCGAGCGGATGATCTGGCTGAAACATTCTCCGGCGGGATGAAACGGCGACTGAATTTTGCTGCAGCCGTCATGCACGATCCGGTCCTGCTGATTCTGGATGAACCAACCGTTGGCGTTGATCCGCAAAGCCGCGCTCATCTGATTGATTGCATTCGAGCATTGCAGCGATCCGGCACTGCCATTATCTATGCCAGCCACTATATGGAGGAAGTTCAGACGATCTGCTCCCGTGCGGCGATTGTCGACCATGGAAGGCTTCTGGCCTGCGATCAGATACACGAACTTCTGAAACAGATTCCTTTCGAAGTGGAACTTCGCCTCAATCGAAGCGAATTGCCGGCCGGGCTTCAGTTGGGAGACTCAGCGAGCATCGAACGAGATGACGGCGAAGTGGTTGTTCGATGCCGTTCGCAGAGCCATGCATCCGAAGCGGCATTGAATCACGATGTGACGTCGATTCTGACGACTTTGGCGCGGCATTCGATCGGTGTGAAGTCAATCCGCACTCAGGAACCAAACCTCGAGCGTTTGTTTCTGAAACTCACCGGCAGCCGGCTTCGCGACTGAGAGTCTGAGGGTTTCGGGCACCGATCTCTGCCTGTTTTTGACATACTGGACGGCATTGTTCGGAGAGTTCGCAGAGACTGGTCAAACCTTGTCGGGACTCGCTGAGAAAACGGATGACGTTGCAGATGGATCTGAACGCAGACCGAGGGTG
>JBKDRW010000570.1:0-12848 GCA_046341255.1 Planctomycetota bacterium | reverse complement strand
GACGCCCTCGACAATCAATCCTCGATAAACGGCACCACGATGACGATACAGAGCGGCCTCCCGGTAGGCTGGACTTTCGTACCAGTTCCGAGCATCCTCAAGTGATGGAAACTCGGCGATCACGACTCCTTCGACGTCTTGTCCTTCCAACCTAACATACCTCCCGTATGCGGCCAGCACCTTGAGCGGGTTCCGTTGTTCCCGGAGATCCGGCAAGCGCTCGAAGACCTGCTGCTGATCACCGGCGACGGGGAATTCGTCCTCGGTGTCCTCCGGGAAAAGTCCGCGAACTGGCGAACCCCACTGGGGAAGATGCTGAGAAGAGCCGGACTGAAGACATGGAAAGCCCTGTTCAATTCTCTTCGGGCTTCTGCTGAGATCGACATTGCTCGAACGTACGGTCTGCAATGCGCCACCGAATGGGTTGGGAACTCGGTTCAGATTGCGATGCGACACTAGGTCAGAGCAACGGACACGGACTTTGAACGGGCAGCAAATCAGTCTTCTGTTTTTGCACCCAAGGATGCACCCGTAACTGCACGAAATGACGAAAACGGGCAGGAAATTGCACCCAAGGTTGCACCCGTGGAAAACGCGACAATCACAGGAAACCCCAAAAAAAAGGGGATCTGAGCAAAACTCAGAACCCCGTTCAGTGGACGATATTGGACTCGAACCAACGACCTCCACGATGTCAACGTGGCGCTCTAACCAACTGAGCTAACCGTCCCTTCGCCAAAAGTTTATCGGTCACGGAGGGAAAAGCAAACGGGCTGATTTTGAAATTTTTCCTGAGAAGACTGACTCGCGGTTGGTCTTACCAGTCGTTACGTCGGGGTGAAACGTAGCAGTTGTTGCTGTCGTCTGCTGCGAAAGAACTTCCCCAACGGATTTCATGGGCGTATCTGAACGCCGATTTTCTTTTCCGCCCGGCAATTCACCCAGCTTGGGTAAAAAATGCATCGGCGAGCATGAAGGAGCGAGGAAACACGCGATGATGGCTGGCGTTGTGCAGTCGGTGAGAATCCGAGGATGATTCCCTGAGCTCGAGATCCTGAATTGCCCTTCGTTGCGAGAATCCCCGGAACCGTGATCAGGTTGTAAGCCTGCCGGACATGTGCGGTGGATTGACGAAAGTGTTTTGGATCGGGAGAACTCACCTCTCCCTGGTCGTTTTCACTGCCCATCCCCCGGCTACCGAGCAAGAACCATGAAAGTTGCGATTACCGATTATTCATTTGCGGATCTCTCCATTGAAACGGAAATCCTGACAGCGGCCGGTCATGAGGTTGTGGCGTGGAAGGAAAAAAAGACCGCGGCTGAGTTGCCGGCTCTGGTCGCTGATGCAGATGCTGTGATCACTCAGTTTGCTCCGGTCAGTGCCGAGGTCGTGAATTCGATGCAGAAGGCTCGTGTGATTGTTCGATATGGCATCGGCGTGGATAATGTCTCGTTGGATACCGCGAAAGCCAAAGGCATACCGGTCTGCAATGTTCCGGACTACTGCATCGATGAAGTTGCCGACCACACGCTCGCATTTCTGTTGGCAACAACGCGTCAGGTCGTGATCAACAGCAATCATGTTCATGCAGGGAAGTGGGGACTGGCGACGGGGCTGGAACAACTGAAATCGTTGAAGCAGATGACGATCGGGGTGGTTGGATTTGGCCGCATCGGTCGTGAAGTGGTATCTCGCCTGCGCGCGTTTAAATGCCGGATCCTCGTTCACGATCCGATTGCCACGGGCGCCGACATTGCGGCAGCAGGTGGCGAGTCGGTGTCGCTTTCGGACCTGCTGACTCAGTGCGATGCGATCACGTTACACTGTCCGTCGACGTCGGAAACTCGTGGCATGCTGAATTCTGAGACCCTCGCGATGACGCGCAAGGGAGTGATCGTCATCAATCTGGCCAGAGGCGATCTGGTTGATCCGACGGCACTGACCAAGGCTCTTCAGTCGGGTCAGGTCTCTGCTGCAGCCCTGGATGTCTTCCATCCAGAGCCGATCCCGGCTGATCATCCGATGCTGAAACTCGACAATGTGATTCTGGCAGCACATATTGCCTCGGCCAGTGTGTCAGCCGTCAAAAAACTGCGTGAGACGGCTGCGAACCTTGCTGTGATGGCCCTGCGCGGAGACCGTCCGCCGAATATTGTCAACGGGCTGTAGTCTCTGCTCGAACTCATACGAGAAGAGCGGGGAGAGCGGTGCGGATGACCAAAGGCTGACAGTGAAAGTGGTCGCTGCAGCCAGGAGTAACAGCGAAGTGAAGAACGAGTTTATTGCGGCACAATTTGAAACACTGGCTGACCTGCTGGAGATTCAGGGGGCCAATCCATTTCGCGTTCGAGCGTACCGGAATGCGGCCCGGACCATCGGCGCGACGGCTGATTCGCTGGCAGATATGGTGGGGGCCTCAGATGATCTGACGGAACTGGAAGGGATCGGAAAAGACCTTGCCAGGCAGATCGTGGAGATCGTCACAACGGGGCATCATCAGTCGCTGGAACAATTAAAGAAGGAGGTTCCTGCCGGTGTTCTGGATATGCTGCGAATTCCAGGGGTGGGGCCCAAAAAAGTGTCCGTCTTCTTCAATGAGCTGGGGCTGAAATCCCTCGCGGAACTGAAGCAGGCCTGCGAGTCCGGCCGTCTTTCGAAGCTCAAGGGATTTGGGAAGAAGACAGAGGAATCTATCCTCGCCAATATTGATCAGGCTGTGCAGCATTCTCAGCGTGTGGGAATTGACGTGGCCCTCGCCGTGTCGGAAGTGATTGCAGAAGATCTGAAGCAACTTCCGGAAGTTGATCAGGTTGTCGTGGCTGGTAGTTGTCGTCGTCGTCGTGAAACGTGCGGCGATCTGGATGTCCTCGCGACGTGTTCAGCTCCGGGGCCTCCCATGGACCGACTGGCGGCACATCCTCTGGTAGAAACTGTGCTGCAGAGAGGTGATACGAAGCAGCGAGTTCGACTGAAGTCTGGCCTCGAGCTGGACCTGCGTGTTGTTCCTGAGGAATCCTTCGGAGCAGCTCTGCTGTATTTCACGGGTTCAAGGGAACACAACGTTGTCATTCGACAGCGAGCGAAGGACCTTGGCCTCAAGGTGAATGAGTACGGCGTGTTTCGAGGTGACCAGCAGGTTGCGGGTCGAACCGAAGAAGATGTTTACAAAGCGGTTGGTCTTCCGTGGATCCCCCCGGAACTTCGTGAAAATCGCCGGGAATTCGAGTGGGCCGATGCGGGAGAGCTGCCTGAGCTTGTGGATGTTGAGGATATCTGCGGCGACCTGCATATGCATACCACGGCATCCGATGGAGCAGGCACGATTCTGGAAATGGCCGAAGCCGCAAAAGCCCGCGGGCTGAGATACATCGCAATCACAGATCACAGCAAGCGAGTGTCCATGGCGAACGGACTGGATGCGAAGCGTCTGCGGAAGCACTGGGAAGAGATTCGTGAGGTCCGTTCCCAGGTCAGGGGGATTGAGATTCTCTGCGGCATTGAATGTGACATCCTGGAAGATGCGACCATGGATCTTCCCGACGATGTTCTGGCCGAAGCAGACTGGGTGATTGCCGTGCTGCATTATGGTCTGAAGCAGCCGCAAACGCAGATTATGAAACGATTGATGACGGCCGTCACTCATCCACATGTGGATGTGATCGGTCACTGCACCGGACGCATGATCGGGCGCAGGGAAGGAGCCGACGTGAATTTCTCGGAGTTGCTCAAGGCGGCAGCCGACCATCAGGTCATGATGGAGATTAATGCACATCCCAGCCGACTGGATCTCGATGATATTCATGCGGCCGCTGCGAAAGATCTTGGAATTCCGATTGTGATCAGTACAGATTCGCACAGTGTGAATGGATTCGAAGTTCTGCGACATGGAGTCGATCAGGCTCGCCGAGCAGGTCTGACGAAGCAGGACGTGGCCAACTGCCGATCAATCCATGAGTTCAGGAAACTGCTGAAGAGAAACCACTGACCTTGATCTGCTTGCCACCGACCTCGGTATCGAGTTCTGAAGCATGATGTTTTGTTAAGTGTTCCTGAAAATCGGCTGGTGGACGTGATGTCGCCGTTTCCTTTTTGAAGCCTCAACCATGAAGATTCTGATCACTGCGGGGCCGACTCGCGAATACATTGACGATGTCAGATTTCTTTCCAATGCCAGCAGCGGCCGTATGGGATATGCATTGGCGGCTGCTTCGATCGCTCATGGTCACGAAGTGGAAATGGTGACCGGCCCGGTTGAGCAGTCTGTGCCGTTCGGATGTCGAGTGCATCGCATCGAAACCACAGATCAGCTTCGACAGAAGTGCGTAGAATTGTTTCCGGATTGCGATGGCGTGATTGCGACGGCAGCAGTCTGCGACTATCGTCCAAAAGAGCGTGTCTCGGGAAAGATGACCAAGACCGGGAAGCCGATCGTTCTTGAACTGGTTGAAACGTCAGATGTGCTCGCCGAACTGGGGGCCATGAAGGGAAACCGATGGGTGGTCGGTTTCGCGCTGGAGTCGCAGGATCCGCGCAGCAATGCGATGCGAAAACTGCGGATGAAAAACTGCGACTGCATCGTGCTGAATGACACATCAGCAATTGGCTCGTTAACCAATACTGTTGAAGTTCTCTCCCCCGAAGCCGAAACCATTGCGTTGTTCCGCGGAGCGAAGGAAGACGTTGCCGATCGACTGCTCGGATTGATCGAGACATCGATCCAAGGGCGATCCAGTTCCTGATGTGCACACGCAGTACCTGGTCGCAACAGGAATAGCAGCTGCCTGCTTCTTAAGGACCTTTGGCCACAGGATGTCTGCAACTTCAGGGGACACGAAACGACTTTCCGTTCCGCCCCACGACCTCCCGGTCGATGCAATGGCAACGTGATCTGAGTTGCGGAGCAGGACAATTTTTGCCGACCGTCTGCTGCTGCGAGAAGATGCGGCTTTCAGGGTATGTCGTCCGGGTTGATGCCTTGCTGCTCGAGGAGTTTGAGGTGCATTTGTTCCGGAGTCAGATTTTCCGTAATCGCGTAGCGACCATCCCACCAGCGAGCCAGATCGATTTTACGGCAACGGTCGCTGCAAAACGGAAATGATGGATGCTCAGCGCAGACCGCCTCGAGCGATTTTGAACAGATCGGGCAGCGGATTTCCTGAATCATCGACAACCTCACACGATGGCAACTCAGCGTCGAAAGAAAATCGGGGACGGCGTGCAGCGATGGAATTGCCCGATGGACGGGGACGGTAGTGCACCGAATTTCAAAAGTCTACTTTGCAGCCCGCGGTCCAGCACCGTCGGGGGGCGTTTTGAATGAGCGGGAAGCGAGTGTACTGACGGCAGCTTGGTAACTTTTGCCGTGACCAGCGATGATGACAGTGGAGACGATTGAAAATCTGAATAAAAAAAACGGCCTGTCCGACCAAGTCGGACAGCCCGTTTTTATGGATTTGCAACGTAAACCACAGTTGTTGATCGAGGGTCGGTGGGGCGACGTTCTCGATTGAGATTATTCAGCCTTAGGGCGGTCACCGCGATTGCCACGATCGCCTCGGCCACCACGACCGCCACCTTCACCGCCGGGTCCACCGGGTCCACCAGGACCACGGCCACCACCCGGGCCTCCTCGGCCCATCATATCTCGCATCTCGAGTTTGAATTCCGGACCGCTCATGTCAGCAACGATCTTCTTTTGGTCGTCTGTCAGGACAGCCATTGCCGCCTCCTTCGCTTTGCCCTGGAGTTCGGTCATCTTTTCGCCCATCTTCTGGAAGTCACCTGTTCCACGAATTTCTTCCATCGCCTTTGAGCGTTCATCATTAATCGTCGTTTCCGCTTCAGTCAGTTTGGTGACCTGTTCTTCTGTCAGGGTCAGCTTCGATTTCATATCGTCAGCTTTCAGGGCTGCAAACACACCCATGGACAGTCGAACCTGAACGGAAATCTGATCCAGACGCGTCTTCTGAGGCTCCTCAAGCAATGCGTCCAGGATTTCGTCGGTCTTTTTGCTCAGTTCTTCTCGTTCCTTCTGCATCTTCTCAAATGCTGCGGTTCGCTCTTCCTCACTCATGTTTTGAAATGCGTCGCGATCGAAGCCCGGGCCAGCTCCGCGTTGTTCGCGATAAGCTTCAAGCGCCGCGTCGATGGTCGCCGCCTGAGCTTCTTCGATCTTAAGTTCCTGGCGAACCTTATCCATCTCCAGCAGACGAGCGCGATCCACGCGCATCATGCCGGCCATCCCACCTCGACCCGGGAACCCGCCACCAAATCCACCCCGACCTCGACCGCCACCTTCCTGACCGCCGGGGGGCCGACCGCCACCTTCCTGCGCTGAGACGAGCGATGACGACAAGAGAACTGTCAGGCCTACCATGGCCAGATGACGAACGAACTTGCAGCTCAACATTCCGACGACTCCCCAAGCATAGACCAACAGAACTGGACAATTGTGAAAGGACAACTCTCGAGCGATGACGGGCCAACGGATCCGGCTTCCCCGATCTTCCTGATGACGACAATGGCTGCGGCCAAACCAGTCAGATGTTGGATCAGCGGGTCCGTGATCCGTCGATTCTGAATTGAATCGTCTGGAAATACCAGCCTCTGACAATGACTGACCAAGACTCCCTGGCGAAGTCAGATCCGGAGATTGCTCGACAGCTTCGATGTAACGTGAAACCCCGGACAGATCATCAAGGGCCTCAAAAACTTCTGGATCCTTTCTTTTTTTTGAATCTTTCGGCGAGGAGCTCAGCTTTGATCCGTGTTTCAAACGGCCTGAACGGCCGATTCGGTCCATTCCACCACAATCTTTCAAGGATTCGGCTTGAACGTTTTTGGGCCGGATCCGGACGGGTGTGTGCACCCTGTCTCCATGCATTTGAACTTTCATCCGGCCGGTTGACGCCACCTTCGCTCCATGCCATCCTTCAGAGATCAAGAACCAGTATTTTCCAGGAGTTTCGATCGTGAACCGCGCTCTGTTTCCGGCACTAGTTCTGATCTCTTTCTTGCTCCCGTCGTCCGAGACGAATGCGGATGTCATCGTGATGAAATCCGGTCAGCGCATTGAGGGTGAGGTGCTGAAAGTTCAAAAGGACGTTCTGTTTGTCGATGTGGGCGTCGATGTTGTGAAAGTCCCGGTGGAACAGATTCAGGAGCGAATTTCAAAGGAGCCTGTTCAGGAGGTGGCTCAGGCAACCTCGGACGGCGTCTTTATGACGGCCGATCTGCCGGAGCGAACCGTCAAAGAGCTGGTCGACAAGTTTGGTGAAGGTGTCGTACTGATCCAGAACCCCGGTGGTCTTGGTTCAGGATTCATCATCAATGATCGAGGCTACTGCGTCACGAATTATCATGTCGTCGAAGAGCAGACTCGAGTTGCTGTCACGATTTTTCATCGCAGTGCCAATGGAGATTTTGAGCGACGAGCCATCCGCGATGTCAGGATTCTCGCCTTGAACCCCTACTTCGATCTCGCGCTTCTCGAAATTCCTGCTCAGAAGGATCTCAAATTTCAGCCGGTGTTCATTGCTGAAGACGATTCACACCGAGAGGGTGACACGGTGTTTGCAATAGGCAGCCCGCTGGGGCTCGAGCGCTCTGTCTCCGAAGGCATTGTGGCATCGAAGAATCGAAACATGGATGGAATTGTTTACATTCAGACAACGGCCCAGATCAATCCGGGAAATAGTGGTGGCCCGCTGTTCAACGCGAAAGGGCAGGTTGTTGGTGTCATCAACATGAAGCTGACATTCGGTGAAGGGCTGGGGTTTGCCATTCCGGTCAGTTATCTCAGACACTTTCTCAGCAACCGCGATGCCTTTGCATTCGACAAGACCAATCCGAACACGGGCTTTCACTATCTCGATCCGCCCCGCCGAATGAACCCGAAGCAGCCGTATGAATCGACCGGCGAAGGTGAGGCAAAATCAGAGGTTTCGGCTCCATCGAAATAGTGCTGAGACGGGTCTGGCGTGAACTGCTGAAACGCCGAGTTGATCTCGATGTGGGAGGAGTGGAACCATCGGGGTGCGAAATCGGCCGAAGCCGGTGGAATTGTCAGTTGCCCGCAAAATATCGTCGCGCAGTTTTCAAAGTATGGACCGTTGAATCCACCTGCGGCGAAGAACTCTGTGTCCCGCGAGAAAGTGTTTCATGTCGCTGACGAAGAAGAAAAAAGCTGTCTGCCTCGTCAGTGGAGGACTCGATTCCGCCACTGCTCTGGCCATTGCGATTCAGCAGGGGTTCGATGTACATGCCATCTCCTTTGATTATGGTCAAAGGCATCGGTTTGAGCTGGATGCGGCGAGAAAAGTCTGCGAGTCCCAGGGTGTTCGGGGATTGGTGACATTCAAATTGGATACGCAGATTTTTCGTGGCTCAGCACTGACGAACGATATTCCTGTCCCCCACAATCGCGGGGAGGGGGAGATGTCGGCCGGGATTCCGGTGACGTATGTTCCGGCGCGAAATACGATTTTTCTGAGCGTTGGACTCGGGCTGGCTGAGTCGGTTGGTGCCAATGATCTGTTCATCGGAGTGAATGCGGTCGATTACAGCGGCTATCCGGACTGTCGGCCGGAGTTCATCGAGGCCTTCGAACGCATGGCGAATCTGGCAACGAGGGCGGGAGTTGAAGGCCGTAAGCTGACCGTCCACGCGCCATTGATTCGAATGACGAAGGCGGAAATCATTCGGACCGGCCTCGCCCTGAATGTCGATTACGGTCTGACCCACAGTTGTTACGACCCTGATGCAACGGGCACTTCGTGCGGGGAATGTGATTCCTGCCAATTGCGTCTGAAAGGGTTTCGAGACGCCGGTGTGACCGACCCGATCGGCTACCAAAAACACGTCTGAGCGTGTCTGGCTGGCCCATGCGTCAAGAAAATTCTGATGGCGTTTACTTGAGATCGATCGTTACGACATGTTTGCAGAGATCATCGCGATTGGTTCCGAATTGACATCCGGAGCCAAGCTTGACACCAACAGTCAGTGGCTCAGCCGCGAACTGGAGTCGCTTGGCTGGACAGTGACGCGACACCTGACCATATCGGATGACATGAGTTCGATTGTTTCCGAGTTTCAGCAGGCGGCGCGGCGTGCCGGAGTTGTTCTGATCACGGGCGGGCTTGGTCCGACTCTGGATGACATCACTCGAGATGCGATGGCCGAGGCGTTTGGGCAGAAACTGGTTCGAGATCCGGAGTCGCTTGCCCAGATTGAGGCGATGTTTCGTGCACGCGGAAGAGAAATGCCGGAGCGAAATCACCGGCAGGCAGATCGTCCCGAGCATGCGTCGGCGATTCCAAATCGATGTGGAACGGCTCCCGGAGTCCTGCTCAGAGTCGCTCGCCCCGATGGTGGAGAATGCCTCTTGGCAGCCATGCCCGGTGTACCAGCTGAAATGCGTCCGATGTTCACTGAGCAGATTTTTCCGCAATTACCTGGCAGCGGCATGGTGCTGTGTCGGCGAGTCCTGCGGTCCTTTGGCTTTGGTGAATCCGAGGCTGAACGGATGCTGGGTGATCTGACGGCTCGCGGACGCAATCCGGAAGTTGGCATCACCGCCAGTGAAGCAGTGATATCGCTCTGGGTCACCGCTCGTGCGAACAGGCAGAACATTGCGGATTCTGAGTGTGAGGCCACTCTGTCGCTGATTCGCGAGCGACTTGGCCAGGCCATCTACGCCGAAGGCAACGCGGAGTTGCATGATGTCGTGGCAGAGCATCTGTTGACGTCCGGAAAGCGGATGACCATCATCGAAGGCGCAACGACCGGAGGTTTACTGGCGCTGTGGTTCACTGAAAAGAATACGTACAGCAAGGCCGTATGTTGCTCTGACATACGCTATGGACGCTGGCCTGATGGTCTGTCGTGCCTTTCAGACTGGGCTGGAGCCGTGGAAAAGCTCGCCGAAGAAACTCGCCGCTCCACAGGTGCCGAATACGTGGTGCTGACGTCGCCTTTTGAAGATGAAGCATCGGATCAGGGCGTGGTGCTGCGAAGAGGCTGGATCGCCGTGGCTGCAGAAAACCATTTCGAAGCTGCCGATGTCACAATGTCTGGCAACCTCGCCATTTTTCGTCAACGAGCTGCTCGCACAGCACTGAACCGAGTGCGTCTTCATCTGAACCCCCCAGCGACCTGAAACTGCGACTGGAGAAGTTCGTCACTCTGAGCATGATGAATCTGCGGTGAACAGGATTTCGCCAAGTCCCCGAGTCACGGCATCTCCGCGAAACATGTCAACCTTCGAGGAACATATCTGAGCCTGAGCAAATCCGAGCCTCGTCAGTCTTCTCAGCAGAAGAGCCTGACTTTGAAGCGACAGCGATGCTGCAAAGGTAAACGAAGGCAAGAGTGGGGGACGAGTATCATGCAGCAATGCGATTGTCCCCCGCTTCATCCCCGCACCGGGATATCGTCCACTGGGACCTGAAACCGCGATGGTTCCCGCGATCATGTGATACCCCGGGAAATCTCCGCACGATCCCGCAATGGCGATCATCCCGCGTCTCATGAACGCCCCACATTCATCGCCCGTCTGTCCGTGAACGATGATCGTGCCTCCCGTCATACCTTTTGTGGATCCCCGATAGGCGCCGCCGGTCAGTGCACCCGCGTTGCCATGGATTTCCAGAGATCCTCCAATCATCTCGGTCCCGGCATAGTCCCCGCAATGGCCACCAGCGATCAGTCGTCCGCCACGCATCTGGCTGCCGACGTGACGCCCGGCTGGACCGTCGATATGAATCCGTCCGGTCGCCATCTGAGCTCCGATCCAATGAACGCGGCTCAGATCTCCCGAAAAATTGATGCATTCGTCGGCCGCATCTCCTGAAACATGAAAAAACTCTGCCAGGGGAAGGCGACGATTTCCTTCAAAGACCTCAAACCGCTCAATCTCAGTCAGAGATCGGCCGCGCGTCCAATCGGGAGTGAGTCCTTCCACTTCAAGCAACTGAGCCGGAGGCTGGTGAAGAGTCAATGTCAGCGGCATGAGGGTCCATCAGATGCGGGGCACAAGAACAACAGGAATTCGCCCGGAATATTAATGCCGAACGATGTCTGACGAAAACGGGAGTGTTACGAAAACTGGTCTCCGGACTCTGCACGCGAGATCATAACACGGCGGGATCCCTCAATGCTGCTCACTCGGGCACTGTGTTCGGCGGGATCAGCGACCTGCCAGGAGGCTGAGAAGGACTCGAAACGGAGCCAGCAGTATCCTCAGCCAGCTACAGGGACGAATGCGGATTTCAAAGCAATGGACACAATAATACTGACGGAAGCCCAGTAGCCAGATGGGGACCCAGAATAAACTCATCGGGACAATCTTCATGGAAGCTCTGCAGAAGCTGCATCGATACTTCAGAGGTGAGTTGACCTCAGAACTTCCGGGCTGATTCATGATCCGTCTCTTCCGCGTCTGCTTCAGCTGTTCCATGGCGAACCGGTCTTTGGCCGGCGGGTCGGGCCTGTCTGGGGCAGGTTGCTGACGAGTCGCCCCGACCACAGAACATCGAACTCGCGTTCGGTGGGCCAGTTCCCCAGCAATCGCTCAGAGCCATCTGTTGTCATCACCAGCAGACTTCGCATGATCCATTCGCCCCATTCACCCCCCGGAAAAACGATCGGATCCGCATGACCGAACCGCTGTGCGGCGGCAAAGTTAAGTGTGGGTAAGCTCGTTACTTCTCGTCAGGTGATACGTGTTCAGTAGACGCCCGTGATCCTTCCATCTTGAACAGATGTGAGATGACAGCATCGCTGGAGTAAGGGTGGCTCAGAAAAGATTGTCAGTCAACTGATTCACGAACGCGGCTCAGCTTTTCCATGAGGTCTGATATGGATGGCGCAATTTTGGGAACAATTCCGGACGTTTGAACAGGTGTACCGATGCTTCGGTTTTCTGAAGTGATCTGCCGATCAACTTGAAAAAGCCCAATAATTCTCAGGCGGATCAGGAAGGCTTCACCGGTGTCACTGTCACGTCGAGAACATTGATCCTTCGATATTGCAAGATAGCTGGTTCCGGGTGAATGGATTGAGTGGGGTGTTTACGAGCACTTGGCATTTGACTCGGTCTGGTTGTGGCACGATGAGTTTTCCTGCCGTGCGCTATGCTCCGTGCAAGGAGTCGTTGCGAGACATTCAGTTCGATCACTTCAGATCGACAGGCAGTCATCAGGCTTGCATACGGCAAATGTTAAAGCCTCGCTCCCTGATCGAAGTTCGTCAGACAGCGAGGCTGGAACTGAGGGTCAACTGAACCATGGCATCGAGTTCTCAGGAGGGATGCGGATGACCGGCCGTGTCTCCAATCACTTCTTCGTAAACACGAAACCGTCTCTCGCCGCATCGATCATGATGGTGTCACCCTGAAGGAAACTGCCTGCCAGCAGTTCGTTCGCCAACGCATTCTGGAGCCGCTGCTGGATCACTCGTTTCAGAGGTCTTGCTCCGTAGGCCGGATCGTACCCATCTGCAGCGAGAAGGTCCTTTGCGGCGTCGCTGACTTCCAGCTTGTAACCATTTTTTTCGAGTTGCAGGTTGAGCTTGTTCAGCTGGAGATCCACGATCTCGCGGATTTCCTCGCGACCCAGCGGATGGAAGACGATGACTTCATCCACTCGGTTCAGAAACTCGGGCAGGAAGTGGCTTCGCAGGGCATCCATGACGCGATGATGGATTTCCTTCTCATCCGCCTGTCCGGACAATTCCTGAATCGCCGCGCTGCCGATGTTGGAAGTCATCACCACAATCGTGTTGGTGAAGTCCACGGTTCGACCCTGGCTGTCGGTCAGGCGACCATCATCCAGCAGTTGCAGCAGAATGT
>JBKDRW010000569.1:0-7654 GCA_046341255.1 Planctomycetota bacterium | reverse complement strand
TCTACCAATGACACTTCCTCGAAGTTAATAGCATAACAGAAACTATCGTATCAGCAGCTATCAGAACAGGAGGTGAGTGATGAAATCATGAGTCACTTCGCAGAGCATGAGCTGACGACATACAGCCCGCCAATTGTTGGTGTCAATGAAAACGGGGGAAATCCGCATTACTCCACGTCGACCGGCGCGAACACCGTGATTCGCGAGGGCGATTTCGTGCTGATTGATCTGTGGGCGAAACAGAAGCATGCCGGAGCTGTCTACAGCGACCTGACTCGTACGGGTTATGTTGGCAGATCAGTCCCGGAGAAATATACGAAAGTTTTCAATGTGGTTGCTGCAGCTCGAGACGCCGGGATTGCCAGAGCAACCGAAGCCTTTGCTGCCCAACGGCAGATCATGGGTGGAGAAATTGATGATGCGGTTCGCGAGGTAATCGAAAAGGCCGGCTATGGCAAATACTTTTGTCATCGAACCGGACATAACCTTGCTCAGGAAGTGCACGGGAATGGAACGCACATGGACAATCTCGAAACTCGTGAAACTCGACGAATCCTTCCGGGCACGCTGTTTACGATTGAGCCGGGAATCTACCTGCCAGAATTTGGTGTTCGCAGTGAAGTGGATGTGTTCATTCATCGAGACGGGACGGTCGAGGTGACGGGCGGGCCCGTTCAGACCAAAATTGTGGCGATCCTGGAAGAGTACTGACCGCAGCCGTTCACTGTGGAGCTTGATCGCAACATCAAGTCCTGAAGGTCAGATGTGGCGGAAGAGATCCTCGATCCAGGCACGGCATTGACTTCGAGGGATGCAGGCGTTGGTTCTGCTTCGATAGATCCGCGTCCTCGTATTCGAGCATGACGTGCATCTGTTGCATGAATGAGGACGACTGTTCGCGATCAACTTGCAACGAACCCAATCTGTCACATTCTGCCGTTCTTCCCAGGCTGTGCTCGACGTGCTCAATTGACCTCTGAAGCAAGGTATCGATCGGAATCATGCCTCTCTTGCAGAGGACGTGCAAAGGTAAGTCGGATCAGGGGCCATGAATCCAGCGTAAACCGCTGCCGCGAAAGACCCAGGTCGTTAGCGTTTCCCCACGAGGTGAGTCGAAACGATTCCGGCAGTTTCCAAGTGCAGGTGAATATTGCGAGGCGAAGAAAGCCGGGATGTGGCATTCATATTTCGTTGAATGCAGTGTCAATGACACTGCATTACGGTCGCTCGTTTGAATGCTGACATTGATTCAGGGCTCCGGTGATTTCGGTCAGGGTTGCAACGGGTCCTTGCCAACAATTCCCTCGCTGGCAACCGGGGCCAGACCAGAGAATGCGACGGAAGCGTGAGCTGACTTCGCGGACAATGAACGTGTTCTGCGATCGCAAGGTTCAGGAGATTTGCGGGTTTTGCGAATCTCGCGTCGTTTCGTGAGGTTGCTTTTGAGGCTTGAGCGAGTCCGTCCCTTCCGCATCGCCCCCCCGACGGCCACGTATGGAATCGGCATAATTCACGGATTCCTCGGGCTTTCCGCGGAAAGGTTCCGGTTTTTGTCTTCGCCGGGGAATTCCTGTCGTCCGTACCGCACTCGGTACGAACAGTCCGTCTTGACCCACGACGTCGAAGCGGCGTACTGTTCAAAATACGAGGATTTCCGCAGATACCGGAATTTTTCCGGAGAGCGCTATTCGAGCCGGCGGCGGATCACTTTTTGACTTCGACTGGTCGTCATCGTCATGGATGGACGTTGTATTCTGATCGCCATTCTCATTGCGTGTTCGCCGATGGTGAACGCACAAGAGAAAGTGCGTCCGACGGGAGAGCGAGTCACAAGGCCATCAGTCCCGGGGATCAGTGTTCTGGTACTTGTAGATTACGATGTCGTCAGGGGTCGCTGCACACCGAGGCCCGACGGTTATGACGTGGAGGTTAAATCCGGGCGTCTGTTTATCGAGTCCGGTCGTGTTCGGATCGTGGCGAAGGACATGGATGATGCGTATCTGCAGATCAGAAAGTCTCAGGTGAACACAACCCCTGAGGGGCATATGCAGATGGCTCGTTGGTGCCTGATGAACGGGCTGAAAGAGTTTGCTGAGCTGGAAGTGCTTGATGCGTTGCGGGGCGACCCCAATCGTACTGATGCAAAAAGACTTCTGGCGACTCTGCGTCAGCAGGATGGAGAAGCCAGCAGCGTGTCCACGGGCCTGACAGAGTATTCCACACCAAAGCGTCTGCCGGTGGATCTGGAAAGTCGATCGCTGGCGGGACTGTCGCGACCGATTTCAAAAGAGTTTACCGCGCGCGTACAGCCGATTCTGATGAATAAGTGTGCGACGTCCGGATGTCATGGCGTCAATCCTGTGTCTGAGTTTCAGCTGTCTTCCACGGCTCGGGGGAGCAGTCCCGTGATCGCGGAGAGGAATCTGGCTGCCGTTCTGAATCAGGTGGATCTGACACGGCCTTCAAGCAGTCCGCTGCTGCTGGTGCTGGAGAAAACTCATGGCGGCCAGGGATCCACGATGTTTCGCGGTCGTGCCGGATCGATTCAGATGAAGGTTCTTCGAGACTGGGTTCAATCGGCCGCTGCCGATATTGCTCCGGATGCGAATCTTGAGGTGAAGGAACGCCGGGAGGCTCTCGAGGAAGCTCGACGAAAATCCCTGCTGGCAGCGATCCGACAATCTGCAGATCGAGAGCGGGAAATCCACGGGATGCAGTCGCCCGTGGTGAGCAGTCAGCCGGAACTGGCTCACGGTCGGATGAAAAGTTTTGAAGAGACGGATCGCGAGTTCCTCGCGGAAGCAGATCGGATGAATGCAAATGATGCCTTCAGCCCTTCCGCCTTCAATCAGAAATATCATGGTCGAATGTCACCTGAAGGTGGGCTCACTGACGAGCCGTCCGAGGGGTCAGAAATCGATGCTCTGTCGAAGTCTGCTTCAGAGAACGGCACGGAATCAGTCGATTCACCATAAGTCAGTTCAGTGTTTCTATGTTGTCCCGATCGTTTTGTCTCCTGTGTCCTGTTGAAGAGCGCGTCTGCATTATTCAGCGAGATCTGGTCTTCCGTTGACCATTGTGTCAGGACCAGAGTCCACTGAGAACCAGGCCCGATTGTTTGTTCCAGACGGAGAACCTTGATGAACCCAAAGGCCATCGCCATCACGCTGACCGCATCGCTGCTGCTCTCAACCGGCTGCGCTGCGAAGAATCGCTGGTTCTCGCGCAAGGACTACTCGGAAGTCCAGGATCCTTTTATGGAGGGCAGTGAAGTGGCTGCCGCTGAGGATGGTTCAGGAGACACCGCGGGACGCGCGAAGCTGGGGAGCAGTGCCGTGGCTGCGGCCGACAGCGGTCCCAAGCCGATCACTCGCCCGGCGGCGAGCAGTACGGCCGTTGCCACCAGTCCGGCTTCCGGGTCTCGAACTCAGGCCGCTTATCCTGATGAAACATCGGAACCCTCCGGAACGAAGCCCGTTGCTCGTTCACTGAGCGGTTCCAATCTGTCGCAGTTCCTGAACAGTGGTGGCAAGTCGATGCCGGACGACACCGCCGTCGAAGAGTCCGCAGCGACGAGATCAAAACTGGCCGAACCGAAGTCCGCGTCAGCTCGTCCTTCCGCGGGCGCCTTGTCACCAGCCGCCCGCGCGGCGGCGATGCCCACGCTGGAGGAGGAAGAGGCCTCGTTTGCCGGATTCATGCAGAAACAATCCAATGCTGTCAATTCCGCGGCTCAGAAGGCGGCGACCAAAGTTCAGGATACGGAGAATTCCGCAGCCGACTTTGCCTCGTGGGCGTCTCAGCAGAAAGCTCAGTGGTCCGAGGATGGGAAGAACGCGGTTGAAGCGGTGAAAGCTGCTCCGTCTGCAGCGCGAACGAAGGTACGTGCAGTGTCCCATGAAGCGAAGACAGCCGTTGATAACGCCGCGGCTGACTTCATGAACGCCGCTGAGTTTGACAGTGCGGAGTTTGTTGAAGAGCCATCGGCTGAAGAGTCCGCCGAACCACTGTTCAGTCAGCCGGCAGAAAAGGCTCCAGCCGCAAAGAGAAAGGCACAGCCGATTCCAACTCAGGAAGTTGAGGAGCCTGAGTTTGACACGTCCGCATCTTCAGGAGCTACGGATTTGGATGCGGAATCCAACCCGTTTGAGAATCCATTTGATATGGAAGAAGTTCAGCCGACGAAGCCACCTGCGTCAAAAAAGTCGACGACCTCGGCGAAGAAGCCCTCACGTCCCACCATTGACGAGTCGTTCGAAGTGGACAGCGGCTGGAAGCCATCTGGAGTGACTCCTCCCTGATTCGCTGCAGTGGTTTGGCGTGTGTGGCAACACATCGAAGAGGCGTTTTTTCGTTTGACGTTCACGTCGAACGGGGAAACGCCTCAAATCGTTCGGCCACTTCGCTTTCCCTCGGGCTCCGCGGAACTCTGGATCGGCTGGTGCTCCGCAGTCAATCGCCCGGAGAGTGGCGTCATGCGTTGCTCGACTGGTAACATTACAACGAGTATTTGCGTTGTCAGGTTGCTCCCGGTCATCAGATTGGATTCCGGCGGTCTTTTATGCAGTTTGTCCGGCAAAGAGAGACGTGGTGTGCTGCTGGTGATTCAGGGCGACGTTCCATGCTCAGTCGGCGTCACTTCGGACTGGGGTCTATCGCGCTGACGGCCATGCTTCATGCCGCCGTGCGAAGAGATGCCGGAGCCTATGAAACCGAAGAGTCGATCAGGTCTCGAGCCGGAATTCCCGTGCTGCCGCTGCCCCAGCGGGCTAAACGCGTGATCTGGCTGACGATGGCTGGCGGTCCGTCGCAATTTGAAACATTTGACCCGAAGCCGAAACTCGCGGAGATGGACGGTCTGCCCATGCCCGAGAGTTTCACAAGGGGGCAACAGCTGGCGCAGCTGCAGGGGCAGAAGCTTGTCTGTCAGGCTCCGGTGTTTCCGTTTGCGAGGTTTGGTCGGAGCCAGACTGAAATCAGCACATTGCTGCCTCACCTTGGGAGAATCATCGACGAAATTTGTCTGGTGCGTTCGATGACAACCGAGGCGATCAATCACGATCCCGCGCATCTGTTCATGAACACAGGGTCGCAGATCGCTGGACGTCCGAGCATGGGATCGTGGGTCACATACGGTCTGGGGAGTGAAGCAGAAGATCTTCCCGGGTTTGTAGTGCTGGTTTCAACCGGTCCGGGTCGACCTCCCCAGCCGATCGCTGCGAGGCAATGGAGCAGCGGTTTTCTGCCCAGCCGGTTTCAGGGGGTGCAGCTTCGGGGCAAAGGCGATCCGGTGCTTTATCTTCGGAATCCCGAGGGCATCACACGCGAGATGCAGCAGGCGGATGTGAACGCGATCAATCAATTGAACAACGAGTTTGATCATGTTGTTCACGATCCCGAGATCCTGACTCGTATCGCTCAGTATGAGATGGCGTTTCAGATGCAGGCCAGTGTCCCGGAGCTGACCGATCTGAGTCATGAGACGGAAGCAACCCTCGATCTGTATGGTTGCCAGCCGGGGGATGGCTCTTTCGCCAGCAATTGTCTGCTGGCTCGGCGGCTGGCTGAACGCGGAACGCGCTTTATTCAGCTGTATCATCGCGACTGGGACCATCACAGTCAGCTGCGGGAAGAGCTTCCGCTGCGTTGTGCCGAGGTGGATCAGGCCTGCGCGGCCCTCGTGACCGACCTGAAGCAGCGAGGGCTTTTCGAAGAGACGCTGATCGTCTGGAGCGGCGAGTTCGGTCGAACCCCGATGGCACAGAAAAACAAGGGGACAATCGGCCGCGACCATCACAATAAATCCATGTCCATGTGGATCGCCGGTGCCGGTATCAGGCGAGGGGTGGTCTACGGTGCAACGGACGAACTTGGGTATGCCGCGATTGAGAATGTCGCGACAGTTCATGACCTGCACGCCACCATGCTGCATCAGCTCGGAATCCGACATGATGCCTTCAGCTATCGCTTCCAGGGGCTGGATGCAAAACTCACGGGAGTCGAAGGCGCGAAGGTGATGGAAGGTATTCTCATGTGATGCCTGCAGCAGCATGCGTCATGAGGCAGGGCGCGGTCGCGCATGGATGTTGCAGGATGATGTTTAACCCTTCTTCACCGGAGCAGCGGTCAGAGGGTCTTCAGGCCACGGATGTCTGGGGTACCGCCGCTTGAGTTCCCTGCGGACGTCGGCGTACGTGTTGGCCCAGAAACTGGCCAGATCGTCGGTGACCTGCTGAGGCCTCATGTTGGGAGCCAGAAGATGGAGCAGCACCGGGATGCGGCCTCCCGCAATCCGGGGCGTTTGCTTCATCCCGAAGATCTCCTGAATGCGAACAGCCAGCACCGGAGGTCGGCCCTCTTCGTATATGAGTCGAATGCGGCTTCCGGTCGGCACGGTCAAGCGTTCCGGCACTTCGCGTTCGATCGTCTGCACTGCTGTGTAATCCATCTGCGACTGCAGTGTGGCCAGCCACGGTGCGGATCTGAGTTCCGAAAAGGCCCTTCTTCCATGGCAGAGTTCCCGCAAAACATTCAGCAGCATCGCCTCGTCCACGTCTGGCACAGACAATTCCGGCATCCACACCTTCAGCGCCCGCGTGCGAGCGACAAAGGACGAGAAGGAATCGTCGTCGTTTGGCATGACGGCATCCAATTGACCTCGCGCTGCATGAAACAGAATGTCTGCGGCAGCGTGGGAGTTCGATATGGACGCGGGGGCTTCATCAAGCACAAGATCATCAAATACAACGCGCCTCCTTGCAACGACCTGTTTCTGCGTCGGATGAAAAAACAGCTCCTCGCCGCTCCGCAGGGCGTTCTGCGGAAGCCAGTCTCGTTCCACTTCAGAGGCCTGACGAACCACTGCGTCGGCTCCGCTGTTGTCAATGTCCACGCACAGGAACAGAGCTGCGTTCTGAACGGCTGATCGAGGTCCCAGCCGAACACCGCGACCTCCAACCATCAGGCCTCGATCGCCAGTCGCGTCCCGTCGTCTGGCCACACGATCGGGATATCCAGAGACCAGCGCTTTCAGCAGTGCTCTATCGGAGGCTTCTGAAGAAAGCGACCGGTCCGCCGACCTCTGTTGGATCAGCTCCGTAAGCGAGTCATCAAGCTGTTTTGCAACCTGTGTCACCGTTCGAACAGCACTGCGATTGACCCGTCCAATGGACGAGTCTTCAAGCCCGGTCTTCAGGTATTCTTCGATCGCTTGAAGACGATCAAGCACATCCGAACGCGAATGATGTCGTACGGCTGTCGGAATCGACCGAACAGTTCCCGGCGAACGCTCTGATGTGGATCGCAGAAAACAATCGCGTTCGGAGAGCATTGCAGCCATCAACGCGCCTCGGCGACCGACACCCTCGTGATGGCACTCCAGCAGCAGCCTGGCAATTCGGGGAGAGACGGGAAATCCTGCCAGAGCCTTTCCGATTTCGGTGATCCCCGATTCGTTGATCGCGCCGAGAAGTTTCAGCAGGCGAATTGCATGCTGCAGGGACGCTTCGGGAGGTGACTCGTACCATGGAAAAGATTCGAGATGCGTTTCGCCCCAGGCGAATAATCTCAGGACTGATGCCGAAAGATCGACGCGATGCAGTTCCGCCGTCTCGTAGTCCGCGCGTTGACGGTGACTGGCTTCATCCCAAAGACG
>JBKDRW010000568.1:0-2084 GCA_046341255.1 Planctomycetota bacterium | reverse complement strand
GGCACCGGAGGACGTAGAAATGACTGAATACAAATTTCCGCCAGCTGTGAGCGATCTCGTCCAGAAGCAACTCGCATCTGGCCAATTCCTAACCGAAGATGAGGTTCTGTTGGCCGCATTGCAGACCCTGGAAACAGAGTCTGAAGACTGGCTGGCCGTTCGTGAAGCACTTGATTCCCTTGAGGCAGGTGATCGGGGAATGTCGCTGCAGGATGCCTTTGACGAAGTTCGAAAACGTCACTCAATTGCTGGCCAGACATGATTTATCAGGTTCGCCTGCAATCGGCGGCCGTGGAGGATTTGGACGTCGCATATCAATATGCGGCTCAAAATGCTCCGTCCCCTGCAGCAAGATGGCTGGAACGGTTTCAGACGGCGCTTCAAACTCTGGAGCATAATCCCGAACGATGTCCGCTGGCTCCCGAGAATGCCAGGAGTAGCCGCATTCTCCGACAATACCTGTTCGGAAAACGCCCCCATGTGTTTCGTGTGATTTACACAATCGAAGGTGATACTGTCTGGGTTCTTCGGATCCGTCGAGCACAGCGACGAACGCTGAGTGCCGAGGACCTGGGCGAGTATGGGCCGTGATCGTCTCCGGAGATTCCTGCAGTCAGCATTCCCTCAACTCGCACGTGATCGAGAGCACGAGTCGCCCGGACTATTGCCGCCACTGGCTCAGTCTCTGTTTAGAAGTTTCGTGAGGGACTCCCTCACCGCGAGCTAACTGCTTTTCGGCCTGTTCGATCTTGTCGAGGAGATGCAGTCGCTCAATCAGATCATTGACGTCAACGTTCTCTGGCAGGTCGGCAATGATCTGCTGTATTCGACTTTTCTTCATGGTTCAGACCTTATTCGAGAACCGGTACGTTTGTTCGAGTGACGATACGAATCGCTGGAAGTCACGGCGACAAATCGGAATGAATCGAGGTGCAGGCCACTTGGTCATAACCTCGCGGTCGCATAACCCCAAAACGCGATTTGGAAAATCCGAAACTGCTTAGTGAAGGCAGTGGGGGTCATAACCCGAGTCGGAAGTGTCTCTGAATGGGAGAGACAAAACGCTCTCAAACGGGCCGAGACGCCTGGAGAGATCCGCTTCAGCGTGACTCTGGTTGAGGCAAGAGGCACGGGACCGAGTTCGGCACTGATCACAAGTTGTTGCGGGAAAGCGGGATAGGGCGACGCTTTTGGCGGGGCTCAAAGTTGGGCGCAAAAAATAACCCCGGGGTCGAAAAATGTTTCGACACCGGGGTAAGTGGACCGCCAGTGCCAGAATTGCCGCCACACCCCGGCGTCGCTCGTCGGGGGGGTGAGAGATGTCTTTTTGCGTGACTTCATCCCGGATCTGCCTTCCTGCCAACTGTGATTCACCAGTTCGCTGCGAAAAGTGATAAATGCCGTTGTCGGGTTATGTGTCCGGGATTCTGCAGTGCAGTGCCAGATACGGTTCAGTGAGATGCTGTTCGCCCAGTGTGTGTAGTATGGACATACGCTCCGCAAGAGTTACGAACAACAAGCGTTGGCGCGAGAAACGTTGTGCGCACTGGACGAGCGGCGTGAAGAATTCTTTCTTCCAGCGTTCGAAATGCGCACCATGCCAATTCTCGGCATGGCTGGCGGACCGTTGTCAGTGTCACATTGGCAAGTGTTGCATGACGGACATCGTCAAAGCCGATCAGCCGCAGGTCTTCCGGTACTCGCACGTTCAGCTGCATGAGCGTTTGCTGCAGGCGAAATGCGGTGAAGTCGTTTGCACAGACAATGGCATCAACATCCTTGATCGCCTGTTTGACGAACGGAGCATGGGAGGCATCACCGTCCATACGAATTGGAATGTCGCTGTGCAGCTGATATTGAAGCATGGCTTCACGAACTCCCGTCAGCCGAGCATCAACAGAGCTGGCGGAATCCCGATCAGACAACAAGCGCAGCCTTCTCATGCCGAGTCGCAGTAGGTGATCGGCCGCAAGGAATCCGGCCTGTACATTATCAAGAGCCACCAGGTCATAGTCGCTGCGCAGAGGGAACGGCATGAAATCGCGATCAAACAGAACGACTGCGATACCAGCATGGCGCAACAG
>JBKDRW010000567.1:0-11310 GCA_046341255.1 Planctomycetota bacterium | reverse complement strand
TTTCCTGCCCCTTGCAAGATGGCACAACTCATCCGGAAGCCAACACCGTCCCCGGAAAACATACTCCTTCGGATTCAGCGGACGCCGACCCTGCCAGTCCACTGATTTCTAGCCGTCAGGCAGCACGAATCACACCGATACGCTGGCTGACATGCATTGCGAGTTTCCGCAAGGACCTCGGCCACCGCCGTTAACTGCGCATCACCATCAGCCGAAGTACTGTCCTGTGAAGCTCGCTCGCCAGAAAACCCTTCCGCCATGCGACCAGAACTGCGAGCGACAATCAAGTGCGATGAGTGCGGAATGACGCATCTTCACTGCATCCGCCGTGGCTGGCAGACCACAAGTGAGACACATCGTTTCACCCCTGCGTGACAATAGATCGGACTGAAGAAATGTCGGTAAGGTAAGAATCATGAAAATCCGACACTCGCGGCTGACGAGCACGGCGAACGTCTCATCCAGACTGAGCGCGGGCGACGACTGTCAACTTTCCCGAGCCGTACACTGCCACAAACTTCGCCGACGACTCGAGTCGAATCCTGTTTCTGTCCGCGAAATCCGCCATTAAAAACAGGGTCGAAATTTATGGGATGTTGCCATTCTGCGGATGCGATCCGTCGCCTCGGCTGAATTTCCGTACTGGCCGAAAGGGGCGGAAGATCCCGTGGAACATTCTGATTCGCTTCCATTGAATTTGCGGCCGCGAAGCAGAATCACACTGGCGATTGAGGTTCGCGTGATTCGCTGTCCCCCGCGTCTGAATCGGTGGGGGGGGGAGTAAATGCCTGCAACTTACTGTCCATGCCGAGCTTCGCTGCGCAGAGCTTTGGCTCGATTCATGACGTCGCTGGACAGATCCTGACGTTTCGGCTGAAGCTGAAAGTTGAACCGACGATGGTCGGTGATATGTCTCCCAAGAAAATTATCACTGATAAAGTCGAGCGGAAACTTCTGATACCACGGCGAATCTATCTGGATGTGCTCTGTATGAGTTTCATAGCCATCCTTCAGAAGTTTGACCTCGCGAGTCCCATACCACGTGAAATCGAACGACGCTGGCGTGTAACCAATGTCTTTGCCATCGACCTTGACGAGTGCGCCTGCAGGAACCGAGTTAATCGTGACGCGACGGTGCACACAGCCGGTTACGCAGAAACAGGCAGCAATCAGAATCAGTTTTTGTAGATTGCAGAACCTCATGACTGACACAGCGTCCTTGCTGCACTTCTCGAAAACGAGGGGTAAATTCCGGGCACATTCGGGATGTTTCGCAGAATATCCCACGAGTAATTTCCAGCCAAGACCATTGTGGGGCCGAAAAAAAGCAGGATTTCTTCGAATCTGGGCAGCATCAAAGTTCTATGATCTCTGGCCGTCCCCTGCCTGCAGAGTCGTCACCGGCTGCCGTCCTGGCGATCCACCCCAACAACTGAACGATTCGTGACTTAATCCAGGGACGGCATGTTGCGTCGAAAACCTTCACGAAATCAGGTCAACGTCGTGAAGTCTCCATGCCCTTCAGCGGAACTACCTGATGAAATAATGCGATATCACAGTCGTTCTTTCTGCTATGCGTCCTGCGATCGGATTCGGGGCAGGTCTCTCAGCAACCGGAGAACGCCTCGAGTGATTGCAGACCAACCTGTGAGACCTATAATCCGAAGTTCTCAGTCTTTGAAATGATTCAGAGATTGTGCGGTTTGAGATCCTTTTTCCTTTTCTGGGGAGGAGCGTGACCCTTGGACGCTCTGCTTCGCGTTCTCAGTTTTCCGGCGCAGACGCTTTCAAGAGTGCCGGGGCTTGGCCCTCTGGTGAAAGCCTACTCCACGTCAGTCGGTCAGAAAATCCTGATGGCCATTTCGGGATTGTCTCTCTGCGGATTCCTGGTCGCCCACCTCGGAGGCAACCTGAAATTGTACGCAGGGGAGCAGTCGTTTAACGACTACGCACACGCTTTGCACAGCCTCGGCCCCATCCTTGCTGCCGCAGAAATTGGCTTGTTCGCCATGTTTGGTCTGCATATTGGTCTCGCCATTTCGACGGGAGCAATGAATAAAGCGGCCCGGCGCAGTGCGTACTTCATGAAAGAAACCAAACAAGGCGTGTCGGTCGTGCCGTCCGGGGTGTCCAACTGGATGTTGGTGACTGGCGTCGTGATCGCATTCTTCCTTGTCTGCCACATCATCGACATGAAGTTCAAAGCGGGTCCCGGCGTTGATTACTCTGCTGCCGCCAATGACAAAGGGGAACTTGTGAATCAGTTCCAGGCGGTGAAGGCCGTTTTGTCGACGTCGTCGAGGGCGTTCATTTACGTTGTCTCTCTGGTGGCACTGGGGTTGCATCTCTCGCACGGAGTACGCAGCGCACTGCAGACACTTGGGATCAGTCACAAACGCTGGAATGTGATTCTGCAGGTAGTCTGTGTTGCATTTGCCTGGGCAATTTCACTCGGTTTCATGAGCCTTGTCGTCTGGGCTCTGAATCGCGGCTGATGTCACCCCCTCGGACCATGCAGTCGGTTCGCCCCGGCGGCCGTTGGTGGTGTTGAAATTTTCTGGAAGCACTGAGGTTTATCAATGGTTCGCGTCGCAGGTGACACACTCAAGTCGCGAGTTCCCGATGGTCCGCTGCAACAAAAGTGGGACAAGCATCGATTTGATCTGAAACTGGTGAATCCCGCAAACAAACGAAAATTCAGCGTGATCGTTGTGGGGACTGGTTTGGCTGGAGGATCTGCATCGGCGTCGCTCGCAGAACTCGGCTACAACGTCAAGTCGTTTTGTTTTCAGGACAGTCCGCGGCGTGCCCATTCGATTGCGGCTCAGGGTGGCATCAATGCAGCGAAGAATTACCAGAACGATGGTGACAGCATTTATCGACTGTTCTACGACACGCTGAAAGGCGGTGACTATCGGGCTCGGGAAGCGAACGTTTACCGCCTGGCTCAGGTTTCGAACAACATTATCGATCAATGCGTCTCACAGGGCGTTCCTTTCGCTCGCGAATACGGTGGAACGCTGGCGAATCGTTCGTTCGGTGGAGCACAGGTCTCGCGAACCTTTTACTCGCGAGGCCAGACCGGCCAGCAACTCCTGCTCGGAGCCTACCAGGCCATGATGCGTCAGGTGGGAATGGGTAAAGTCAAAATGTTTCCGCGCCGTGAGATGCTCGATCTCCTGGTGATTGACGGTTTTGCCCGCGGAATCGTGGTCCGAAATCTTGTTACCGGGCAATTGGAAACTCATACGGCCGACGCCGTCGTTCTCTGCACCGGCGGATACGGGAATGTTTATTACCTCTCTACAATGGCGAAGGGTTGCAACGTCACAGCTGCGTGGCGATGCCATCGTCGAGGTGCTCTGTTTGCCAATCCCTGCTACACGCAGATTCATCCGACCTGCATTCCCGTCACAGGCGATTATCAGTCGAAACTCACACTGATGAGCGAGAGCCTCCGGAATGACGGTCGGGTTTGGGTTCCGCTGAAGAAGGGTGACAAGAGGTCCGCAGATCAGATCCCTGAAGAGGAACGGGACTACTATCTCGAACGTCGCTATCCATCGTTTGGCAACCTCGCGCCACGCGATATTTCATCACGAGCCGCTAAAGAACGTTGCGACGCTGGACACGGTGTCGGTGAATCTGGACTTGCCGTTTTTCTCGACTTCCGAGACGCCATCAAACGTGACGGCGAGGACGTGATTCGGAAGAAGTACGGGAATCTCTTCCACATGTATAACAAGATCACGGCGGAAGATCCCTACAAGCAGCCGATGCGAATCTTTCCTGCAGTCCACTACACCATGGGAGGACTCTGGGTTGACTATAATCTGATGAGCAACATCCCCGGGCTTTATGTCCTTGGCGAAGCAAACTTCTCGGACCACGGGGCAAACCGACTCGGCGCCAGTGCACTGATGCAGGGTCTTTCGGATGGATACTTTGTGATTCCGTACACCATCGGAGATCATCTGGCTACAACGAAGCTTCCAAAAATCAGCGATGACCATCCGGCATGTATCGCAGCAAGGCAGGAGGCAGAAGATCGTCTGAAGAAACTGTTGGCGATTCAGGGAAAGAGAACCGTCGACTCATTCCACCGGGAACTTGGTCTCCTGATGTGGGATAAGTGCGGAATGGCTCGAAACCGAACAGGGCTGCAGGAAGCTGTTGGCAGGATTCGCGAACTGCGAGGTCAGTTCTGGAAAGATGTTCGGGTGCCTGGAACAGCATCGACGCTGAATCAGAATCTTGAAAAAGCAGGCCGGGTCGCTGATTTCATGGAGTTCGCAGAACTGCTGGCTACCGATGCTTTGCATCGTGAGGAATCATGTGGAGGTCACTTTCGCGAAGAGTACCAGGATGCAGAGGGCGAAGCGGTTCGAAACGATGCAGAGTTCAGCTACGTAGGTGCGTGGGAGTTCAATGGTGTGGGCGAGGATCCGACTCTGCACAAAGAACCACTGGTCTTCGAAAATGTGAAACCATCGACCAGGAGCTACAAGTAATCATGAGCAGTCATACTCTCAATCTCAACCTGCGCGTCTGGCGTCAGTCCGGCCCCCAGGCTTCTGGTGAATTTCGGTCCTACAGGATCAGCGGTGTCAGCACGCACATGTCGTTTCTTGAGATGCTGGATGTCCTGAACGAACAACTGATCGCTCAGGGAGAGGAGCCAGTTGCATTCGATCACGACTGTCGCGAAGGCATCTGCGGAATGTGCAGTCTGATGATCAACGGGCAGGCTCACGGGCCGGACAATGCAACGACCACCTGCCAACTCCACATGCGGCGGTTCAACGATGGTGATACGATCACGATCGAGCCGTGGCGTGCATCTGCTTTCCCGGTGGTGCGAGACCTCGTTGTTGATCGATCGGCGTTCGATCGCATTATCGCGGCAGGAGGATTCGTTTCTGTCAACACCGGAAATGCTCCCGACGGAAACGCCATTCCAGTTCCGGGTGTCAGGCAGGAAGTGGCAATGGACGGTGCCGCCTGCATCGGCTGCGGGGCCTGCGTGGCCGCCTGCAAGAACGCATCAGCGATGCTGTTTGTTTCTGCCAAAGTTTCACAACTCGCAGTTTTGCCCCAGGGTCATCCCGAGCGCAATAGTCGAGTATTGAACATGGTGGCTCAAATGGATAAAGAAGGTTTTGGATCCTGCACCAACACATCCGAATGCGAAGCGGCATGCCCTGCAGAGGTTTCCGTATCACATATCGCCCGACTGAACCGTGAATACTTCAGAGCATCACTGCTCTCAGAACATCAGGTCTGAAGACTGGGGAGACGCGATTGAACTTTCGCGTTTGCAGAGGGGCGTCGATTCGTACACAACTCAGCAAACTTAAAACTTAAAGTCGGATAACCGATCTTTCTCGTAACATTCATGGTCTGCTGGCTGAGAGTTGCTGCACTGAGGGTCTCTCGATCACTGCTATTCCAGACAGGCGATCTGGTGCTGCGTGTGCAGAACGACTGTGATTGACGTTGCAGGGGCTGCAATGCAATCCATCTCTTCGTGCTATTGCCGAGGCGGCTCGTCCATCTTGCGTTTTCTGCATCAGACAGCCACCAGCCTCCTCAGGGTGGCATCGAGAAAAGGTGTGACCTCGATTCAAGTGGTCTGAGTTCAGCCAGAATGCTGGTTCAGCAAAAATGCCACGTCGATCGATCTCCAGCGGAAACAATAGAACCGCTTACGCACGCCTTGTGGTGCGCATGCACCAGACATGAGTGTTTGCGGACTACGTTGTGTATTCTGAATTCAGCCGAACGTACTCCTGAGTCAGATCTGACGTCCAGAAGCGGACAGATTCTTTGCCGGAGCAAGGACCGCCGGCCAGGGTGAGGCTGAGGTGGACGTCGCGGTTCTCCTTGAGCTGGGCGGAGAGTTGGGAGGCATTGAAGGCGACTGGGGTTCCAGCGCTGTAAACCTCCGTTGTGTTAATACGGAGCGAAAGGAATGCTGGATCGAAGTTGACTCCAGCGTAACCGGCGGCGGAAACGACTCGCCCCCAGTTCGGATCACCACCCGCAATCGCCGTCTTCACCAGAGCACTGTCAGCAATCTCGCGAGCCATCCGGAAGGCCTGTTCACGAGAGGCAAGACCGTTCACATCGATCGTAATGAAGTGATCAGCGCCTTCTGCGTCACGAATGATCTTCGTCGCAAGAGTCTGGCAGACCTGCTGGACAGCGTCCCGTACTTTGACAAAATCATTTGCCGAGAGCATGCCTCCAGACGCTCCATTGGCGAGCAGCAGAACGGTATCGCTGGTGCTCATGTGACCGTCAACGCTGATACAGTTGAATGTTCGATCCACGCCAAACCTGAGCGCTTCGTCACATTGTTCCGGAGTCATCACAGCATCCGTCAGAACGACTGCCAGCATTGTCGCCATGTTCGGCGCGATCATCGCTGCACCTTTGCAGACTCCGGAAACGCGAATGGTGCCACCTGACACATGCACATCGACCGAAGATAGTTTCGGGAAGGTGTCCGTGGTCATCATGGATGTCGCCGCATCCAATAAATGCTGATCACTGGCTCCCAGCAGTTGAACGCCTTTGGGAATACCTGCCAGAATCACGGGCATCGGCAGAGGAACACCAATGACTCCGGTCGAACACACAAGAACCGCGTCATCCCGGCAACCGATCTGATTCGCCACCGCGGCCGTCATCGCCCTGGCGTTGGAAATGCCAGGTTCGCCCGTTGCGGCGTTCGAATTACCCGAGTTGATCACGACCGCACGAGCCTCAGAACTCGGCACTCGCTGTCTGGACACGATCACAGGGGCACCGCAGACGCGGTTTGTTGTGAAGACTCCCGCAGCGGATGCCGGAAAATCGGACACCAGCAGAGAAAGGTCAGGCTTTCCACTCGCTTTGATCCCGCAAGTGAAACCGGATGCTCGAAAACCAGCAGGAAGTTTCGCTGTGTGCTGTGAACTCATTTGGTTTCTCAGATCGTCCTTTGCATTCAATCATCGTGTTTGCCGAATCGTGGCAAGACAGAGGAAAACTGGCAAGCGAATCACGTCGAAGAGCAGCGTTGCAAAAATCCGGCCAACTTCAGGTTGCAGATGACGTGAAATTTCCATGGGTGAACAATGAAATGGGGAAAATTCCTGTCACGATTTCCGTGGCGAGGATAATTAATTCACAGAGCATTTGAGAAGGATCTTCAGAGTCAATACGGCGGCATCGCGAAACCGCTGCAGAGATCAACTGAGAGCACTCGGCCTGGCGGAAAGCAACGTCATATTCGTTGACAGTATTGATTTTCCATATTTCAAAGATCACAGGAAAGAGCTTTGTTCCGTGGACGAGTCCATTCGACAAGCCACTCGACTCTGGACGTTGGCTCAGCCGACTGTCTCGAGCTTTGTTGCGTCGATGGTTCGCGATTTTCGGGACCGGGACGATGTGCTGCAGGACATCGCGGTCGCAGTGGTGGAATCCTTCGAGAGGTGGGATCCGGAACGTTCGTTTGTCGCATGGGCAATTGGAATTGCGCGCAATCAGGTCGGACTGTACCTTCGAAAACGTCGACGCGACGCAAGGGTGCTCGAGTTCGATTCGGAAGTGATGGATCGACTGGAAATCGCATTTGTCGCAGCCGCGACTGATGAAATTCCAAAACTTGATTTTCTGCAGGATTGCCTGAAATCCCTTGAAGGTCGCGCACGGGCGATGTTTGAACTGAGATATCAGCAGGACCTGAAACCTTCTGCGATTGCTGCAAGTCTCGGAATGACAGCGAACGGTGTTGCCAAGTCGCTGCAGCGAGTGAGAGACCAGTTGAGAGAATGTGTGGAGTTGCGTGCGGCTTCACAAGGAGGCGCATCATGAATTCTGATGCTTCTTCGCAGCCGTCAGGATGGATCAGTGCTTACCTCGACGGAACGATCAGCGATGGGGACTTTGCATCGCTGAATATGTGGCTGAAATCATCATCAGAGAATACTCGTTCGTTTGCGGCGATGGTCATGCTGGATGATCGGCTGCGATCGGAGTTCGCCATCAATCTGAAAGACGGATCAGATCATCCGGATGTCCGCAAACTGCCGCCATTCACGGCTCCATCAGCCCGAAGCGATGAAACCGCATCATTCGGCGGTTGGAATGGATCACGAAATCGTGTGCTTCGCTCAGTCCTGCCGCTGGTTTCCACAGCCTTGCTCGCAATCATAGGCGCTGTCGTTTTTCTGCAGAGCTTTGGAGGAAACCGCGTTTCAGCCGCGGTGATGGAATTGGAGCGATTGATCGAAAAAAGTGTCGTGGCTCTGGACCACACTTACCGAATTCGTGTCGAAACATCAGCCAGTCCACCGAGGACTCGGAGACCGAATCGGGGTGAGGAACGACGACCTCCCAAGCCGCCATTGAACGATGCAATTCTTTACGTTCGAGAAGGTGGCCGTTTCACGCTGGTACGAATGACTGAACAGGGCAGGTTCATCACGGGCTGCAACGGACATGTGAGCTGGATGATTGATTCGTCCGGATTCGCTCGTACAGACTCCAACCCCGAACATTTCAATCGAGATGTGCCGGGGCACGAGCATCAGCTATCGCTGATCAACATTCATGATTCTCTTGAACATCTCAAGAAAAGCTATGACGTTCAGTTACTTCCAGAAGAACCAGCGGCTGATGGGGATGTTGAAACTCGACTTCTGGTGGCGATTCGCCATCGAAAGGAACGCGGACCGCGGCGTGTTGAAATCACTTATGAAGTCACCAGTGGCTCCATACGTCAGATCCGATTCATTGAGATGCCGTATGGACCTGATCTGCTGAATGTTGAGATGACTCTGACATCAGTCGAACCGCTGTCGGCGGATTTTTTTGAATATGCTCATCACGAGCAGAAGTGAGCAACGGCGTGCCCTTTGACGTCACTCCGTTTCTTGCCTCAACATTCCCTTTGCCGCAGCAACGGGAATTCCGAACACCCGTCACTCCGTCGACGGGCACTCTCCATGGGTCATGACAGCACATTTACGAGCATTCCATATGAACCGAATAGTAACGATCTCGGCACTCATGCTGTGCACCATCGCCCGCGCTGGCGATGGTGCACAGCCGAATATTATTCTGATGCTGTCCGACGATCAGGGGTGGGGTGGGCTTTCAGTTTCGATGCACCCCGATCATCCCGGAGCGAAGGGTCAGATCTTCCAGACACCGAACATTGAGCGGTTGGCATCCCAGGGGATGAGGTTTTCTGCCGGCTACGCACCCGCTTCGGTCTGTTCGCCGACGCGTATCAGTCTGCAAACGGGGCGAAGTCCGGCGTCGCTTCACTGGACCAAGGCAGCCCCCGCGGAAGAGGGCCACAAACTGACAGAGCCGAAGCTGATCAAAAGCATCGCAGCAAATGAGACGACAATCGGTGAGATCCTCCGGGAGGCCGGCTACGCAACCGCACACTATGGCAAATGGCACATCGGTGGAGGGGGTCCGGAAAATCACGGGTACGACGAGAGCGATGGCGACACAGGGAATGAAAACGCCTTCCAGTTCAAAGATCCGAATCCCGTCGATATTTTCGGGATGGCAGACCGAACCGAACGGTTCATGGCCAAATGCCAGAAGGCAGGCAAGCCCTTCTTCATTCAGCTCTCATGGAACGCACTGCACGCGGCGGAGAACGCGATGGAAGCCACAAAAGCAAAATATTCCGGCGTTGCCGCCGGGAACAATTCGAAGCAGTCGTCAGTGGCTGCGATTACTGAAGATCTTGATACCGGCGTTGGACGCGTGATGGATTCTATCGACAAGTTGGGACTCTCTGAAAACACGTACGTCATTTACATGTCGGACAACGGAGCGGGTGGTGGGAAGCGAACCGGACTGAATGGCGGCAAAGGCACGATGTGGGAAGGTGGAATTCGAGTTCCATTCATCGTTCGTGGACCTGGTGTAGCCGCCAATTCATGGTGTGATGTTCCCGTCGTTGGTTATGACCTGTATCCGACGTTCTGCGAGTGGGCTGGTCTGTCAGTCAGTCAACTCCCGAAGAACCTGGAAGGCGGTAGTCTTGTGTCTTTGCTTGCCCGAAATGGAAAAGGTGCTGTCAAACGAGCGAGAGAGGAACTGGTTTTTCACTTTCCTCATTATCAAAGTGACGCGGATGGTCCACATTCGGCAATTCGGCTCGGGGATCTCAAGCTGATTCACTTCTACGAGTCAGATCGTGATGTGCTGTTTGATCTGTCGAAAGACATCTCGGAGCAAAATGATCTGGCAAGCGAGCGACCTCGCGACGCTGAAATGATGAAAATGCGTCTGATGACCTATCTTCAGGATGTCGACGCCCAGTTCGCCACTCCAAATCCTGAATATGATCCGAACGCTGAACCAGTCGCTCGCAGAGGCGGCAAGGGAGGAAGAGCCGGAGGTGGTGCCGGCGGAAAAGGGGACATGAAGTCCGACAAACCAAAGGGAACAAAAGGTGGTCGAAAGAATCAGGAGTGATCAGCTTCTGACAGAATGCCTCTGTCTCCGACAGGAGCTGTTCTTGAACCCAGTTTGCGGCGAATGCACCATGCCAGCTTTCAATCTCAAATCTGCCATCCGGCGCCTGATACTCGCATTCCTGTTCTGTGCGATCATGTGTTCCACGGCATTCGCACAGAAAGGGAACAAACCCAAAGGCGGAATGAAGCCCGGCAAACCAAATCAGAGCATGCGTGGCGGAGGTGGTGGCAACAAGGACAAGAAGGAGCAACTGCTGGCGCAGGGTCTTCCGCCGGTATTTCAGGGACTGTCAGATGCTGAAGTGATGCTGCTGTCTCGACTTTGCCAGCGTTCTGTCAGCTGGATGAACCGAGAAGAGCTTTCGACGCCGGATTCTGTGGACATCGCCAGCGTGTTTGGTGACTTTCAGATTGAGACTCCTGAATCCGATGCTTCACCTCCACCGTCGGCATCCGAATCTTTGCGGGCTGCTCGTCTCGAAAGCACGGGGCAACTTGTACTCAGCAAACTGAATCTCGATCAACGGCGGGCGCTTTCCAAAGTTCTCCCGGATCAGGACGCGGAAATCAAAGAGTCACTTTTACTGAGGACCAGTCTGGTCAACCAGATCACAGCAGTTCGCGATCAGAAAACGGTTAATCGATCGGCGGACGGAGAAGCTCGCAGGGTACTTCGCGAATTATCACAACTGGAGGCCTCGATTGCTGCTCGTCAGGCGCGTGCGTTTGCGGAGCTGAACGAATCTCTTTCAAAAGACCAGCGTGAATCTCTGCAGCTGATCTGTCAGTCGCCAATTGCGACACAACCTTCTCG
>JBKDRW010000566.1:0-7957 GCA_046341255.1 Planctomycetota bacterium | reverse complement strand
GCTTCGGTTCGTCCTGCGAAAAATGGTGCAGCCGTCTGCGATCGGACAGCAGCATGGCGTCAATGCGTTCGTTCACAGTCGCGTTTTCAAGATTCGTCGGATACGACCTATGGCCGCATTGATCACTGTCCGCTTCCAGCCCAACTCGATCACCTTTGGTCAGACCGCCTGCAATTCCAAAAGACCGAACTGGAGGCGAGGGTGTCTGATCGCGTCTGAAGATATCTGGTCACGGCGATATCGCACTTCCACACACAATTGTGGAGTCGGCAGTGTGGCGATGGTGCCACAGTCGAACCTGTCGTCACGAAACTAAGTGGGCGTCTTCAAACCCGACACGCGAGGTCGCAGGAATCTTTTCATCAACAACCGCTCAACAAGGGTCAAAGCACAGCTTCTTCAGGGACGATTACGCCTTGTGTTTTTTTCCGTCGTCGATTTCCGGGGTTTGAGGAAATCGCCCGCGCCGAAATCAGCAGCGGCTCCGAAGGCGGAACGGCGGGCAGCCTCGTATTCCTCGCGAGTCCTGAATTGAATGACTCTGCCGTTGATATTGATCGACCCGGTGAATGACGACTCGGGGAAGTTGACGCGTTCGCTACTCGGAATCTGCATGCGTTCCATCATTTGCTGCTGCATCCGCAGTACGTCTTCTATGTTTCCGAACTGGACCTCAGCACCATTCAGCTGCATTGTCCCCTGCACGTTTCGTTGCATCGAGTCGACAAACTCACTCCATTGCCGGAGCGTCTCCTGCTGCGACTTCTCAAACTGCTCCATCACTCGTTCGCGAACATCATCAAAGGCTTCCGCAGACGTGAATTCCGCGGCCTGTCCGTTGATCGAGATCATGCCCTGAAACGCTCCGTCCGTCCCACGAATCGCCGCGGATACAGGACTGTTATCTTCCTCGCTCGTTCGCTCAAAGAACGATGCCTCGTTCAGTCCATTCGGAACAAGTCGCCACTTTCGCGGAGCTTCTCCTTCAGCAACCGCCGTCATAACTTCAATTTCGCCCTTTTTCACCACCACGTCGGAAGCTCCTGTCTCTTTGACCGAAACTTCAAACTCGGTCCCGAGGTCCACGACCTGCGAGGTCGGAGTCGTCACAGTAAAGCCGATCGCTTCCTTCGGAACTGCCGCCATTATTCGACCACGACGAAGCTGCAACTGTCCGGATGTCATGGGACGAAATTCAACAGGACCTTCCAGTGTCACCTTCGCTCCATCGTCAAAAACCAACTCCAGCCGACCGCCAAACAATCGCACAACATCGTCTCCAATACGATCACCCTCAGCCCACGATTTTTCCCAGACCGGGTCTTCAATCTTTGTCAGAGTGACGAGTGTCGGTCCTCGCAGAGCCTCCTCTTTCGTGGCATTCTGAGCAGCGTTCATGTCATCCATCGCCTGCAGATCATCATCTGGATCAGCGGGAAGCATGGCTGCTATATCGGTCTTTGTAGCGTTGTCGCTGACTCGCTCCGGAGCCACCCCGGGACTCGCTGCTTCCGTGGGATCAGGCCCAGCCTGAGCAATGGAAGTTGTGTCGCCCGAGGCATTCAACTCTTCCGCCGGCGGAATCACAGGCCCTTTCACCAGACGACCGCCATTTCCAGCCTGATGATGATTCGATGCCCACCAGACCAGCATCCCGGCCGCTGCAAACATCATCACGGTCGCGCTGATCGCCATTCGGCCAGGTGAAACTCGTCGACGCTGAACTCCGGGCAGACGGACACACGGAGCTTCCACCAGTGGCTCTTGAGTGGCCAACGTCTCTGCCGTTCCTGCTCCGACTGCACCCATGACAGCTCGCACAAAATCGTCTTCCGACTGCTTCACGTCATTCATCGAAAAAAGCAAAGCATGTACCGTTGCATCGGTATGACATTCCTGCCGAAGACGATCATTATTCTTCAGCACATTTTGAAGGACAGTTTGTTCTTCATCGGAGACTCCGACACCATTGATCAGACGACACCACAGCGAACGTACCAGGCCCGTCTTCTCATTCTCGCTGTCACTCTCTTTCATGTCTGATCCTCATTGCGGCCTGTCACTTTGAATCGAATACACTCCGCCAGCTGTTTTCGAATGCGCATCAGCAGCATCCGAACGGATCCGGGTGTTAGCGAGACTTCACGTGCAATTGTCTCCGCCGAGTGATTCAGGAAGTAAAAGGAATTCACAAACCACTGATGTCGTTCAGTCAGTCGTGTCACACAGTCTCTGAGCGCATGCAGTTCTTCAACGGCATCGCCGGTCTGAAACGGATCGACATCATCCGTCGTGGCCGACGACTCCAGCAGCTCTGGCGAAACAATTGTCTCACTCCGCCGCCGTCGTCGACTTTCATTTCGAATGTGCACTCGGATCTGGTTGCGGGCAATTCCGAGAATCCACGTCCGCACACTCGAGTCACCTCGAAAACAACTCAGCCCACGATACACCTGAACGAAAATTTCCTGCGCAACCTCATCCGCCTCCGCAGGACTTCCAAGATGTCGTCGAGCCAGAATGCGGACATCCGCCTGATACTGGCGCACGATGTCCTCAAAAGAAACGTGCGCCAGCGCGCGGATTTCCTCTTCCGCATTGGAATCGATCAATTTCGGATCCGTCGTCAATCAGCCTACCTTACGAAACACGCAAAACTGGAGCTCTTTTGTTTAGTTTCCGCGCACAAAGCGATGTCACGCAGAATTTCCGGAATGCTGTCGAGGTCCTGCACGAAGGCAATCGTGCGGTCGATTCACGTTCATGGCGACATCGATTTTCCCCTCATGATGAGCGGACAATACCGGCAGATGAACTCCGCGTCGCTCGCCAAATGACGAAAGACCCGGCGAGCAGGGTGCGTAACGCCCCGATACGCTGCTCAGGAAAATTTCAGAATTTCCTGTGACGATGGTCGTGCCACGGACACTACATCTGCCGACAGGAGTGCAGCAACATCCTGCCCGACATTTTTCATGATGAACAAGGCAAATCCTGTGAACAACTCCAGCACGTTCGTCGCCGCGATGCAGTGCGCGGCTTGTGGTCGAATCCGTCGAGTCAGCGGAGAATATCTCGGTCGCAAACTCCGCTGTCAATGCGGGAATGTTGCAGTCGCCACGGAACAGAGTCTCATCTCAACGCGTGACATGTCTCCGTCCGTTTCGGAACGAGCACGGGAACGAACCGCGGTTGACTCTTCGTCACTTTCGTCCGCTGAGCTTTCGGTTGATGATCTTGCCGTTGTGGAATCTCTTCGTGACACGTGTCGCCAGGTAACAGCTCAGCTCGCCACAGTAGTCATCGGACAGCAAAACATCATCGAAGAAGTGCTGATTTCGATCTTTTGCCGAGGCCATGTATTGCTGACGGGCGTTCCCGGACTTGCCAAGACGCTGCTGATCGACAGCATCTCCAGAGTTCTGGACCTGAAATTTCGCCGCATCCAGTTTACGCCCGATCTGATGCCGTCGGATATCACTGGCACCGAAATCCTTCAGGAAGATCGCTCCACTGGAACTCGCAAGTTCCGATTTGTTGAAGGCCCTGTGTTCAGCAACATGGTGCTGGCAGATGAAATCAATCGTGCGCCCCCCAAGACACAGGCCGCTTTGCTGGAAGCGATGCAGGAGCGTCATGTTACGGTCGCCGGACAGACCATGGCTCTTCCATCGCCGTTCTTCGTCATGGCCACACGCAACCCGATTGAACAAGAGGGCACTTATCCTCTTCCCGAAGCTCAGCTGGACCGATTCCTCTTTAACATCGTGGTTGATTACCCGGATTCCGCAGACGAGTTTCGCATCATCCGCCAGGCCGCTTCAGGAAAGCGACCGCAGCTGAAGAAGATACTTGATGCAGAGCAGATCCTGAAACTCCAGGAAGCCGTGCAAAATGTCCCGGTTGCCGATCATGTGATCGCATATGCCAGAGACCTCGTCAAAGCAACTCGACCACATGATTCGGATGCTCCGAACTTCATTCGGGAAATGGTTCAATGGGGCGCTGGTCCGCGAGCCGGGATCGCCCTGGTGACTTCAGCCAAAGCACGCGCGATCCTTCAGGGACGACTGCACGTGACGACCGGCGACATTGCCGCTGTGGCTCTGCCTGTGCTGCGGCATCGAGTCGTCACGACGTTCAACGCCGATGCATCCGGTATCAGCCGCGACAACGTTGTCAGCCAGTTGCTTCAGGAGATCCGCCCGAAGCGACCTCGCGAGTCACAGGCAACGTAAGCGGTGTTTCGGCTGGCGCAATGTCAAGGTCCATTGCTCATTTACGCAGTCTTCCCATGAAACCTATCAAAGCACCTGATTACATGCGGCTCCTGCCAGCGGATCTTCAGGTTCGTTTCGCGCGCAGAGAATTCGCGATCCGAAGTGTCGTGAAGGGACCGCGCGCCGGCAGTTACCGAAGTCCTTCCTTTGGAGCATCAACAGAATTTGCTGAGCACCGGGAATACAGCCCTGGCGACGATCCCCGCAGTCTGGACTGGCGAGTTTACGGGAAGCAGGATCGCTACTATGTCAAACAGTATGTCGAGGAAACCAATGTCCGAGCCACCATCCTGCTCGATTCCTCCGCATCGATGGCTTACGCCGGCTCGAAAGGCCACTCGTCAATCGATCCACATCCGTCGAAATTCGATTACGCCCGGCAACTGGCAGCGCTGGTCAGTTATCTGTTGATTCGGCAGGGTGATTCAGCTGGCCTGATTCACTTTGACTCGACCATTCGTACTTTCCTGCCAGCTCTCGGAACGGTGGCTCACCTGAGAAGTCTGCTTCAGACGCTGGATCAGGCACAGCCTCAGGCCGCGTCGGATACGGCATCCGTTCTCCATCAGACGGCAGAACGGATCCCCCGCCGAGGAATTGTGATTGTCATCAGCGACTTTCTGACGGATGTGCCTCAGCTCCTGAAGTCGATCTATCACCTGCGACATCGATTACACGATGTGATCCTGTTTCACGTCCTGTCCGAAGACGAGCTGACGTTTCCGTTCTCTGACGTCACGCGGTTCCGAGATCTCGAAGTGTCTTTTGACGAAATGGACGTGGATCCGCTCGCCATACGTCGTGCTTACCTGAAACAGTTCCACGAGTATCTGTCGGACTTCGAAAACGGCTGCAAGCGTATTCCGTCTGACTATGTTCGCTTCAGCACGGCACAGCCGTTCGAGGCGGAACTGAGTCACTACCTTGCGAAGAGGGCAGGGGAACTGACATGACTCTGCTGAACAGTATCGCTCTCGTCGCGGCATCGGCGTTGATCGTTCCGATCCTCGTCCATCTGCGCAAGCGTCGCAAGAGTCGCGTTGTCGACTGGCCAGCCATGCAGTTTCTGACGCGAACGATGGCCAGCAGACGTCGAGGCTTGAGGCTGGAAGAGTTCCTGCTGCTGCTTTTACGATGCCTGATCGTGCTGCTGTTTGTTTTCGCGATGGCTCGGCCCGTCATTCCTTCCGGCCAGACTCTGCGCTGGAGCCTCATTGCCGGGCTGTTTGCCGGGGGACTCATTACGCTGGTCGCCAGCCTGGTCGGACAAATGACTCGGGCTCGGCGAGCATCCGGGATTGTCGTTGCGGCGCTGTTGTTTGCCGTCGCCGCCAGTCTGCTCAGAAGCCGTTCACTGCCGCTGGAAACATGGGGCGCTGATCAGGATGTTGCGATCGTGATCGATGGCTCTTCAACGATGATGATACAGGAAAACTCGCAAAGCCAGTTTCAGCAGGCGATCGAAAAGGCCTCCGCTCTCACTCGACAACTTTCTGGTCAATCCACCGTATCGATCATCCTCGCAGGACCTGTGTCCCAGACGGTTGAAGGGTCTCCCTTCAGAAATCTGCGATCTGCAGAACAGTCTCTGGGCAGCCTGAAACCAACGTCCGGCGGAAGCAATCTGAGCCAGGCCCTTGATCTTGCGAAGGCAGCTGTTTCCAAAGGTGCGAACCCGCGCAGGCAGATCGTCGTTTTCACGGACAATCAGCTGCACAACTGGGAGTCTGTTGCTGACGCGGCCATCGCTGCAGACGATGCCCCTAACGCAGCAGCTGCGACGATCCCTCCGGCTCATCAGGAATCGGACATCAGTCAGGCTGGCGTCAGCACGGGCAACGACAACCTTGATCCTGTCCGCTACGCAGCTCACGTGGCGAAACTGCCGGTCGATGTGGTCAATCTGTCCGTTGATTCGATCACACTCAAATCTCCGGTGCCGACGATCAACCGACCGACCCCCTGTGACATTGAAATCACCAATCACGGAACGAAGACGGTTCGAGACTTGAAGCTGACATTACTTCTGAACGGCCAGTCCACACATGTCGAGACGGTTGCTCAGCTGGAGTCTGGTACCAGCCGCACGGTTCGCTTTCTTCCCGTGTTTACCTCTGCAGGTTCAAACGTCCTTCAGGCAAAGATCGAACAGCCCGAGACTGTCCCGGCGGAACTGCGAGAACCACTTCTGGAGGACAACCGAGCATTCTCCGTGATTGAAGTGATTTCGAATCTCAAAATCCTTGTGGTCAATGGAAATTCGTTCGCAAACAAGACCGACCAGTCGGCCACCTTCGCGCAGCTCGCGCTGGATCCGTTGAGCCTTCAGGATCGTCGTGACAATCGGGAACCTATTGCCGCGTTGCCGGAAAACTCGCGCGCCGTTCAGGTTCAGGACGTCGATGTGGCCGAACTGGCAGCGATGGATGACACCGACTCGTTCCACGTGATCCTGCTCTGTGATGTTCCTCGACTGCCCAGGGCCGCGGCCACACAACTGGCTCGCTATGTCAGCGACGGCGGCCGACTCTGGGTCATTCCGGAACAGTCCGCCGATACGGAATTCTACAACGCGTGGAAGTCGGATGAAGCCGATGACCCTATGCTTCCATGTCAGCTGATGGAACGACTCGAACATGCAGCGAACGCCAATGCAGCAGCTGATGTCAATAAGGCAGTGTCCATCGCATCAGAAACGGCCGGAACACCGTGGCTGAAGGAACTGTTTGAACGCGGGGAACATGATCTATTCGACCTGACGGTTTCGTCATGCTGGAAGCTGGCGCCGAGAGATCGGTCTGTCCAGTATCTGAAACTCACAACCGACAATCCGCTGTTCGTCGACCATGCCGTTGGGAAAGGCCGAGTTCTCCTGCAGTCGATCTCGCTGACTCAGAACGACAGCAATCTGATTTCACGAGTCAGCTTTCCGGTGCTGATGCACCTCTGGACGCAATCGCTGACAGCCGGTCAGTCTCCGGAAGCGAACCTTGCGCCTGGATCGAATCTGACGGTCGAACTGTCCAGACGCCATGGGAGTTCGCTCAATCCGGTGGACGATGAAAATGAACCAGCCATTGCCGAGTTGACACTCGTTCGTCCGCTGAGCGAATTCGACGAGCAACTGATCAGCGTGAATGTGGACAATCGTGATGGGCACGCGTTTGTATCCATTGCCAACGCAGTCACTCCCGGGGTTTATGAACTTCGATCAAAGAACGATCAGACAATACTTCAGTCGTTCACGGTGACTCGCGATCGCAAGGAATCCGATTTCGCAATCGCATCGGAAGAAAGGCTGACGGAGCTCGCTGCAAAGCCCGCGTTTCAGTGGTTCCGGAACATCGATGAACTGACAACCCCGGGAATCACGACGGATGGCGGACGCGAAATCTGGAAAACTCTGGCCTTCGCAGTTCTCTGGCTTCTGGCCGCCGAATCGCTGCTGATCCGTTGGATTCGAAAACGCCGATGGGTTCCGCAAGTACCCCAGCACTCTTTCCCCACCGAGTTCACCCCCGTGGAAACAGGCTTTTTCCCTACTCACATTGAAGAGAAGGTCTGTCTGGAAGTCGTGCAGAAGGCCGTTAACCACCGTGATAAACCCGGTGGCGGAGCTTTATCAAGGCCACGGACCGTGGCTTCATCACTGAAATCCGAAGGAGGCATTCCATGAG
>JBKDRW010000565.1:0-5629 GCA_046341255.1 Planctomycetota bacterium | reverse complement strand
AACCTGACCGATGGATTGAGAGGGCCTGGACAGCGAATACCAGTTTTTTGCAGCGTCATACGTGACGATCGGCGCGGGCAGAAACGGTGCGAGGAAATCACGGACGGCGATCGGACCGGAACCGGGACCGCCGGCCCCGTGGGGACCGGTAAAAGTCTTGTGAACGTTGTAATGCATCATGTCGCCACCGAAGTCACCGGGACGAGTTTTGCCGAGGATTGCATTCATATTCGCGCCGTCGATGTACACCAGTCCGCCGACACTGTGAAGAAGTTCGGCGACTTTTGCGATGTCGCGTTCAAACAGCCCCAGCGTGTTTGGGTTCGTGACCATGAACACGGCGGTGCGATCGTCGAGTTTCGACTTGAGCTCATCGAGATCCACAAATCCATTTTTGCCACCGGATAACTGAACGCATTCAAAGCCGGCTAAAGCGGCGCTGGCCGGATTGGTACCATGCGCGCTGGATGGGAAGAGTACTCTTGTGCGGTTTTCGCCCTTATCGCGAAAATAAGCGGCGGCGGTCAGCAGGGCGGTGAATTCTCCCTGAGCCCCGGCGGCCGGGTGCAGAGACACTCCCGGTAATCCGGCGATTTCCCCCAGCATGCCCTGCATCTCGAACAGAACGCTGAGCAGGCCCTGAATCTGATCTTCGGGCTGGTAAGGGTGACTGGTCGCGGCCTGAGGTAATTTCGCCCATCGTTCGTGTCGTTTTGGGTTGTACTTCATCGTACAACTTCCGAGCGGGTAGAAGTGACTGTCAACGCTCATGTTCAGAGTTGACAGGTTGATAAAGTGCCGCACGACATCGGGCTCGGCGATCTCCGGTAAAGGGAGCGGCGCGGTTGCCAGAAATTTCGACTCGATCTGCGGGATAGATGTGGTTTCCGGAACATCGCTCTCCGGAAACACGACTGTGCCTCGCCCCGGATGAGACATCTCAAAAATCAACTGTGTTGCTGTCGTGTTACGCATGAGTTGGTGACCGTATCAGAATTCCATGAATAGAGTTTAAGGTACTCTCGCACTGCCGCTCCCCGGGGCAGGACTGTCAATCGGACACTTTCAGGCAGGACAGAATGGAGAGTACTCCGTTTCACTCCCGCGAACCTGCTGACGGCCATCGCAAAAAGCTCGCGCCCTGCGATGGTGCCACGGTCTTACCGTGTGCCTGAACCGTCAGTCGGCCCATTCATTTTAGCAATCCGTCAAACTTTCCATGGGCTGCGATATGGCCGATCGGTCATTTCCTGAGCTTCGGGATCGTTGGGACAGGTTTCTGCCGCGGGATCCCACTTCACAGGTCGTCCGAGGCGGGCAGCGATGTTACCAAGGTGGCATACCGTGGCCGATCGGTGACCGATTTCGACGTCGCAGATCGGGAGTTCCCGGCTCCTGATACAGTCCAGAAAATTCTGCGTGTGATCCTTACTGCGATACAACTGCGTCAATTCCGGTCCATTCAATGGCGTTGTTTCGAGTTCCACGGGTTCCGCCACAAGCTTGCCTCGATTGACGTAGATTGATCCCTTCGTGCCAACGAATTTTGCTCCCTGAGCAATCTCCTTCTGACCCTGCCCCAGAGTCACCTTGACGCCGTTGGCGTACGTGTAAACGACGCGGCACTTTTCTGTCACTTCATGAACCATCTGAGGATGAAATTCCGCAGAACCTTCGATGGCGACGGGGCCACTGTTGTCCATTCCCAATGCCCACTGAGCGATATCCAGATGATGCGCGCCGAAGTTCGTCATCTGACCACCCGAGTAGTCCCACCAAAACCGGAAATTGTAGTGAACACGTTTGCTGTGATATGGCTTCATCGGAGCAGGACCAAGCCACAGATCGTAATTCAAATCTGCTGGTATTTTTTCTTCGGGCCCGATCGGGCCCGGATGGTTCGGTCCGGGAATGCCCACGAAAACCTCTTTAATATCTCCGATCAAGCCGTTGCGCACCAGCATACAGGCCCGCCAGAATTCATCGGCCGATCGTTGCTGGGATCCAGTCTGAACAATCCGCTGATGATCACGAGCCGCTTTGACCATCCGTCGCCCCTCGGCAATCGTCAGTGACAGGGGTTTTTCGCAATAAACATCTTTGCCAGCCCTGCAGGCATCAATTGTCATCATTGCATGCCAGTGATCGGGCGTGGTGATGACCACGGCGTCGATACCTTTTTCCTCAAGCAACTGGCGATAATCAGAAAACAGCTTTGGCTGCGGATGATTTTTTCCCACGAGTTCAGCAGCGGCCGCCGCGACCTTCGAATCCACGTCGCAGATTGCAACGACATCCGCTCCGGCACCAAGAAATCTTTTGATGTTTCCGGAGCCCTGATTCCTGACACCGACAGCTCCGACTGCGATTCGTTCGTTGGAACCAAAAACTCGTCGTGGCAGAATCATGGGCGCTGCAAACGCAGATGCGGCAAGAACCGTGCCGGAGGCAGCAGACCGGAGAAACGAGCGTCGATTCTGGCGATGCGAGGGAATCATGGCGAGGGTTCCTGATTGCGGCGGACTTTAATGACAGTCACGGTATCGAGATGACTTCCAGGCTGCAATCCGATGAAGGAAACTTGATACGATCATAGGCGCTGATACGGGGAATTCTGCGGTGTTTTGACTTGGCGAGAGAGAGGCTCCTGCCGAGGCGTGATACTGCATGCCTCGACGCGGCAGTCGCCGGATTCGCCCTCGTCGGTTCCAACCCTGCGAATAATCGGCACAAACGGTCAGGCTGAACAATTGACGCGGTCAAACCGCGAAAACGCAGCGGACTTCGGGGGGCGTTGCGTTCTAATTTTCACGGGGCCGACTGTCCTGAAGATTGTTCCGGCGTCAGGTTCTCGGCAGAATAGTCGACGTGTGATGTGTTACCACCACCACCGGGGGAGCAGATGAATGTCGAGCAGCAGGGATGATGCCTCCCCTCGTCGTTGTCTGATTCAGGACAAACGCAGGCTTGTGGATGTCGAAGAGAAGCACGCGCGCATTCGAGAATTTCTGAATGCTGTCGGAGCCGATGCGGTGCTGCTTCAGGACCCCGCGAACATTGCCTGGTTCACCGCCGGAGCCGATGTTGGCCGACTGGCCTCAGAGAGTTGCCAGACGAGCCTGTTCATCACGGAAGACGCGCGACTGTTTGCTACCAACGCAGTCGATTCGGCACAGCTATTTGAGCGAGAAGTTTTTGGACTTGGCTTCCAGCTGAAGCAGCGAGAGTGGTTCCAGCCTCACAGCGCGTTGATTGAAGATCTGTGCCGCGGTCGAAAAATTGTGAGTGATTCAGGGTTCGAAGGCACCAAAGGGGCAGCAAAGAGAATTCATAAGCTGTGTCTGCCGCTGACAGAACTGGAAGTCGATCGGCTGCGCAAACTGAGTCGCGTCGTCGTTCATGCGGTTGAAGCCGCGGCAGTCCACATTCGCAAAGGCATGACCGAAGCGGCAGTTGCCGGCGAGTTGAGTCATCGTCTGCTGCGTCGAACGGTCACGCCTGCAAGAATTCAGGTCTGCGCTGATGGTCGCAACGTTCGTTATCGACACTGGTCATTTGGTGAAGATCCTATCGATTCGTACGCCACGGTCAGTTGTGTTGCACGCCGCTGGGGACTTCATGTTGCAGTATCTCGGACGGTCTGTCTGGATTCCGTTCCGCAGGACCTCTGGGCGGCTCATCAGAAGGCAGTGCTGATTCATGCGACGGGAATGTTCTTTTCTCGTCATGAACGGCAGCTGAAGGAGATCTGGCCGAAGGTCAGACGCATCTATGAAAAGTTTGGACTCGCGTCCGAATGGCAGCTGTCTGATCAGGCAGACATTATGGGATATCGAGTCTCCGAACATCAGCTGGTGCCTGCTTCAGACTTTCAGCTGCAGGCTCCGGTGCCGATCTTCTGGCATCCGGCCGTGTCTGCCGCGACCCCGGGCGATACCGTTCTGGTTCAGAACAACGGGATTGAAGTGCTGACTCGATCAACTGTCTGGCCGGAGCTTCGGGTGCAGGTCAAAGGACACGACGTTCCCTGCGCGGGTTTGCTGCTGATACGGGATCCGTCGCCGGCGGCCGAGCAGCCTGCCAACGATCTGCATCACGATGATGAAGCGATTTTCAGGGGTTTTGGCATGCCTGATGATGACGCTGACAGTTCACGAATGGATTCGATCTGGGAGCTGGATATGACCTCGTCGCGATCGATCTTTGAGGACAACGAATCTGAGTATTCTGAAGAGTCTGTACTCGATTGAGCTCGTGACCGAATTGTTGACGTTGATCCAATAAAAAAAGGCTCGGAAATCACTTCCGAGCCTTTCATCATCTGCATCGGCCGATGTCGAATCAGTAGCTCCAGTTGACACCCACATTGAAGTTCGTCTGGTAAAAACTCATACGATCCGGAGTGATCGAGGGGAACACGTTGTCAACTGGGGAAGACTGAAACAGGATGGACTGGTTCGGGTCGGCAACCTGACCAACCCAAAGGAACGAAGCTCCGAGTGTCAGATTCGCATCTTCAAACTGCCACATGTCTTTCAGTACGGGGACTCTCCGAAACAGTGGGATCTGAGCCGTGATTCCCTGCTCGAATAATGGAGACAGGTGCGTGCTGGACGAAGAATCCGTAAACTCATTCAACGTACCATCCGTATCGAATCCTCTCAACGCCACGTTTTGTCCGGTGACAGGGTCTGGTACCTGTTCGCGGCCCATGAAGTCAACAATGTTATCTCCACGCAGGCGAATGCGTTCCTGATTAAACATCAGGCCGAATCTCGAGGCTCCGGTGATCTGCAGTCCGTCGCGATCGCCCAGATCGTATTGCAATCCAACCTGTGGGCCTGACAGACTGCTCTTGACGTTATTGAGCAGATACGACTGCACAATCAGGTCTGTTGGTCCAACGGTCGGCGTGAACTCTGAGTTGTTGGCTCCCGTGTTTCCGCCAGCTCCTTCGTTGATATTATCGACGATGAAGTCTCCGTCCTGATCAATGAGATCCGCAGGTGTGGGAACCTTCACGTTGATCGGAGCATCACCATCGGCCGTTCCCCATGCCAGAGTTGTGCCTTCTCCGTAGAACTGAAGGGTTTCATTCAGGCGAAGATAGCGACCACCAAAAATGGGGCGAACGGTGAATCGTCCGCTTTCGTATGCAGGATTGAAGGCCCAGTCTGCGGAACCACCGATGGTTTCAATCGAGTGCTTCAGAATGAACTGAAGATCGTACGGAACGGTCGTTCCGTTGAATTCGCCAGGATCGAGCGGTGCGTTGGTCCCGTGCAGTAACGGGAGTCCGTTGAGATTCATCAGGGCTCGGTCCAGAACGTCAAACGTCGTACCGTAGAAGCCGTAACTGATACTGTCCGTTGCATCAAACGTGACGCCCGGTGCAAGGATATCATTCTTCACGATATCAAGGTCGTTTCGGCCACCACTGCTGTATCCCGGCAACGGGACTTGTCCGCCGCCGGCCCGCAGTGCTAAAGCATGATATGCGTCCATACGCTGTGCTTCGATTCTGGCACGAGCATTGTACGTCGATGACTGCTCGGGTGTAAAAATACCGTTCAGAAGGAGTCCCGAACCGTCTGCGTTCCAGAAGCCACCGCCCCACTGCAGTCCATGG
>JBKDRW010000564.1:0-8788 GCA_046341255.1 Planctomycetota bacterium | reverse complement strand
GTCCTGCCATTCCCCGATAATCCGACTTTCGGGGATCAGGACCTTGAAAATGCGGGCTCCGACCGGCCCCGGATCGATCCCGGCGGCTCCTGCTTTGCCGGTGACCGTCTTGATTTCGATCCACCGGCAGGGCTGAACCTTGCCTTCGAACTCTGCCTGTTCCTGTCCCACAGACTTGATAATCAACTCGTAAGCCCACTCCAGCGGCTTTGGATCATCGGGACCGCTGGATTGCACAATTTCACCCTCATATTCCACCATCTTCCCGTCTTCTGGCAGATTGAACAGCAGCGACTGTGCGCTTGCGAATTCCGAAGATGCGATTGAAAACACGGCGACCATCAGGGCAAATGCGAACGAAGCTCGGCGAAGCATGGAGTTGGGCCTCAAAATCTTTGAAACGTCGACATGTCATCGGAGCCACGATTCGGATGGATCAATCCGCTCATGGACCTGAAAGGTTTCTCCTTTGGGAAGTTTCGCAAACTCGGTGTCTGCGAAGCAAGTGGAATTGCAATGGACAGCATGATTCCGGCAAGCCGGCTGAAAGTTGCCAGCAGACTTGAAAAGGAAGACATATCCGGAGATTTCCGAAGTTCAGAGCCGATCCACAGACCTTTCCGACCTCGCCCGGCCGTCATTTCCGCCACAATTTCACCGCCTTGCTTCGGAGAGCGAACTCCGACCTCGACTGTTCGACGCAAAACTGGGAGCGAAACCGCCGAACCAAAGCATCGATTGAAGCCAATCCTTCAGACCGCTAAATTTCCGACTCGTTTCCTGTCTGTCTCTACTTTTTAGAAACACGGCGTTTCCATGATCAAATTAGGAATTAATGGGTTCGGACGCATTGGCCGAATGGTGTTCCGCGCGGCGATTCAGAACTTTTCGAAGGATATCGAGATCGTTGGCATCAACGACCTGCTCGAACCTGACTACCTCGCTTACATGCTGAAATTTGACTCTGTTCACGGCCGCTTCAAAGGCGACGTGTCAACGGAAGGCAATCACCTCGTGGTGAACGGCAAGAAGATTCGACTGACGGCAGTGAAGGATCCAACGACCCTGCAGTGGGGTGACGTGGGTGCTCAGATTGTCGTCGAATCCACCGGCTTGTTTCTCGACGAGGCCACTGCAAAGGCTCACCTGACTGCAGGAGCCAGCAAAGTCATCATGTCGGCCCCGTCCAAGGACGACACTCCCATGTTCGTGTATGGTGTCAATCATACCTCGTACGCTGGCCAGGCCATCATTTCGAACGCCAGCTGCACAACCAACTGTCTGGCTCCGCTCGCCAAGGTTGTGCATGACAACTTCGGAATCAAGCGAGGCCTGATGACGACCGTCCACGCGGCGACAGCCACGCAGAAAACGGTTGACGGCCCGAGCGCGAAGGACTGGCGCGGCGGTCGAGGGATTCTGGAAAACATCATTCCCTCATCGACCGGCGCGGCAAAGGCCGTGGGCAAGGTGATTCCGGAGCTGAACAAGAAGCTGACCGGGATGGCGTTCCGAGTGCCCACATCCGACGTGTCCGTGGTGGACCTGACCGTCGAACTGAGCAAGGAAGCGACCTACGAGCAGATCTGTGCAGCCGTCAAGGCAGCCGCGGATGGTCCGATGAAGGGCGTTCTCGCTTACACAACAGACAAGGTGGTATCGACTGATTTCGTGGGCGAGAGCTGCACCAGCGTATTTGACGCCGAGGCTGGCATCGCGCTGGACGGCACCTTCGTGAAGCTGGTCGCATGGTACGACAACGAGTGGGGCTATTCGAATAAGGTTCTGGAAATGGCCCGCGTCATCGCGAAGTGATTTGTAGGTGCTTCAGAAAACGGTTTGCTCTTTCACGGCTGCCGAGAACCGTGGTCGGCTTCACGCGGGTTACACTCGAAGTTGGCGACCTGTCGAGCCCCGGTCACCGAAGATTGCGGTCATGCAGTTTATCGCCGTTCCCCGGTGCTCTGGCAGCGGGTTTTGTGATCGCCCCCGATCCGATTGAGGCCGACCATGACTGAATCAGAGCGTTGAATGCCACAGCTCTGCGGATCAATTCCGCAGAGCTGTTTTTCTATGCGGCCTGCCTCCGCATCACTCCTGATGGGGGCATGTCGGGAAGATTCCGGAGTCATCCCGTGACCAGACACAGCTTGTTTCGCGTTGGCGTGACTCGCGACTTCCTCGACAACTCCGGATCACTGGCCTACGGTGACATCGGAATCGATCTGCTTAAAGCTCATCCTCAAGTCCACGCAGACTTTTTGCCGGATCACCATGACTCACTGCCGGACAGTGTCGGAAGAGACTTTGATGCGTTATTGGTTCTTGCTCCTCGCGTCACGGCGGAAACTCTGAGCCGTAGTGATCGCCTGACAGTGATTGCGCGATTCGGTGTCGGCTACGACAGTGTCGACGTGGGTGCCTGCACGAATGCCGACGTGATGCTGACAATCGCGCCGGACGGAGTTCGTCGCCCGGTCGCCACATCAGCCCTCGCGCTACTCTTCGCGCTGAGCCATCGTCTTCTTCAGAAAGATCGACTCACCCGAGAGGGCCGATGGAACGAGAAACTGCACTATATGGGAATCGGACTGAGCGGTCGCACCTTCGGACTAATCGGGTTTGGAAACATCGGACAGGAGATCGCTCGCCTTTCTTCGCCTTTCGAGATGCAACTGGTCGCGCACGATCCGTTTGCAGATCCAGACACCGCAGCCCGGCTCGGGGTCCGGCTGGTGTCACTTGAGCAACTTCTTGCCGAATCAGACTTTGTCTGCGTCTGTTGTTCGCTGACTCCGACGACTCGGTATCTCCTGAAAGCCAGCCAGCTGGAATTGATGAAGCCATCCGCATTTCTCATCAACGTGGCCCGCGGTCCGGTGATCGAACAGAAGTCATTGACAGAAGCTTTGCAGCGCGGAAGGCTTGCTGGCGCGGGCCTCGATGTTTTCGAGACAGAGCCCATCGCCTCGGATGACCCGCTGCTGAAACTGGACAATGTCATCGTCGCCCCGCACGCGATCTGCTGGACCGATGAAATGTTCCGCGGGATCGGTCGATCGGCATGTCAGTCAATACTGGATGTCGCCGAGGGCCGTGTTCCCAAAGACATCGTAAATCGCAATGTGCTCGAACGCGCGTCGTTACAGTCAAAGCTGGCCAGATATCGAGCCTGACGAACGTGTGACGAAAAAAAAATGGCATGCCGAATCATCAGGTGCCGAAACGACCGATCGCCGTCGATCGTTCCGGGGTGAATCGCCATGCTCTGCACGAACCGATAACAGATTCAGACACTGCACCGGAGAATCCTCGGGACCTGCACTCAGGCTCGTCGGCGTGTTGTCCGTCATTCATCCGATCGGACAACAACCACCCAATTCCCGAGAAGTGATGATTCTTGCAGCCTCAAGAGGCCGCCCGGATGCTCGAAATCAACACGCGATTTCAGCCGCCAGAGTTGAAGTCTGATGTCTGATCCGCAAACCTTGCAGATCAGAACTCTCCTGATTTCGTCAGCATGAACGTTGCGATGAATTCCCTGGCAATGCTGCCATGACAAGGAAACAGCAGCCGCATGAACCATCTTCCCGGTCAACGATGGATCGTCTGACGGAGTCTCCGGAGGAACTCGAGAGAGTCTCTCTTTTTTGGGGAGTTGCCTGTTATCATGACGACCGTCATTTCCTGATCCCAGCAGACTCTGATGGTGCCTCAATGCAGCAAGACTCCAGTTCTTCACGCTTTTTGACGCGGGCTTCGGGGCCGACTCAGGAACATGCGTTTCGCGAGGGGCCAAGGATGATGGCGATCGAAACGGCCGTTCCGCATGACATCATGCCGGGGCTGCTGTGCCTGCGAATCCAGACAGATGCCGGCACTATGAACGGCACACCCGTCATGGGGCATGGTGAAACCTATTACATCCCCACGGCCGCCGCTGCGGTGATCCATGATTTCATGGCACCACGACTTCTCGGTGCCAGCGCAATGGCCATCGAAAGTCACTGGCGATTCCTTTACGAACGCATCACGGCGTTTGGCGGAACCGGAGCCGAACTGCGAGCACTTTCCGCCATCGACCTGGCTCTTTGGGATATTTCAGGCCAGTTGAATCAACAGCCCGTCTGGAAACTTCTCGGCGGTCCCGTGCGAGATGCTGTTCCGGTCTACAACAGTTGCGGCGGCCCATTCTACGGTCGAACCAACCGAAAAACTCCCGCTGCGTCCGGATGGCCAGGGCATGGTGATCCCGGTCAGCCGGGACCGCTGGAAGACAACTGGTCGAGTATGAATTCCCCGGCTGATCTGGCCGAGGAACTCGTGGCTCTGGGCTACAAAGGGATGAAGCTCTGGTCATTCGACGCCGTCTATCGACGCAGCGGTGGACAGCACATTGCGTGGCATGATCTTCGGGAAGGAATTCGGCCATTCGAACAGATTCGAGATCGGGTGGGCGACCGCATCGAAGTCATGCTGGACGGGCATGGATTCTTTTCTCTGGCTGCGGCGCGTCGGATTGCAGACGCGATGTCTTCAGTGAAACCTATGTGGCTTGAGGACATTCTGCGTCCGGACTCGATTCATACTATGGCGACGTTTCGCCAGTCCATCAACGTACCGATTGCCGTCAGTGAGATGCTGGTGATGGGAGATCACTATCGGCAGATTCTCGAGTCCCGCGCAGCGGACTATGTGATGATCGACCCGACATGGGTTGGCGGCATCTCGGCAACTCGCCGCATTGCAGAACTGGCACAGAATTATAACGTCCCCACGTTGATGCATGACTGCACCGGACCATTCACACTGATGGCCGGACTGGCCATCTCGGCATCCAATTCTGGAGTTGCGTTCCAGGAGACAGTGCGAGCCCATCTCGCGACGCTGTATCCGATGCTGATCGATCAGCCCGTGGAAGTGCAAAGTGGAGTGATCACCAATTCATCGCGGCCAGGACTCGGCGCACGCTGGTTGGATCATATCTTCGACACGTCCCATCCCGGATATCGACGCTCGGTCCTCGAGTAACCTCAGTCCCTTGTGGAACAGACTGCGACACCTGCGTCGTGTTACTTTGAGCATCTGGAAAGCGCGAGTTCCTTCACACCACGCAGATCCAGTTTTCCGGAACCGAGAAGCGGAATCTGATCGACCTGAATAAAGCTGTCATTCGACGGAATAAACAGATTGGGAAGCCCGGCGGCAGCAAGTCGATCAGTGATCTCGCGCGGCGTCTTCTTGATAGCCTTATGCAGCACGATCAGCCGTTCGCCCTTCTTTTCATCGGGTACAGACGTCACTGCACAGACAACCTCGGTATCTTCAGAGAGATCCTCTTCCAGAATCTTCGCGATGTGCTGTTCAACCAGAATGTGCGGCACCATCTCGCCACCGATTTTCGAGAAGCGACTCATGCGACCGGTAATCCGAATAAAACCGTCATCATCAATGATCGCCATATCTCCGCTGTTGTACCATCCGTCTGAAATCAGCTCCGCCGTCTTTTTCGGCTGATTCAGATATCCCAGCATGATGTTCGGGCCCTTGATCTTCAGCAGTCCCTCCTGATTGGCCCCCAGCATAGCGCCGGTATCCGGATCAAAAACCGCGGCGGCGCATCCGGGAATGACTCGACCGACAGTCCCATGCCGAGTCCCGGAGTCCCGTCTGGCATCATCGCCCATGCGTGAGTCCGGAATGTTGAATGATGCAACCGGGGACATCTCCGTCGTTCCGTAGCCTTCGGTCGGTTCGAAGCCGAACTTCTCTTTAAACGCCACTCGCAGATCATCCGGCATTTTCTCGGCACCCACAATCACCAGATTCATGGTCCGGAATTCTTCAACCGTACATCGCTTCAGATAGGATCGAAGGAAGGTCGGCGTTGCTGCAAGGATTGTGCATTTGTATTTCTCGGCCAGTGAACCCACGATCCGCGCATCGAGCGGATTGAAGTGATAAACGGCTCCCGGATCAGCACACAACGGAAGCCACATGGTGACGGTGAAACCAAATGAGTGAAAGAAGGGCAGCACACCAAGCAGAACATCCTGTGGCACGAGCCGCATCAGTTCATTCACCGCATCGACATTGGATCCGATATTGTGTTGCGACAGAACCACTCCCTTGGGCTCACCGGTCGATCCCGATGTAAAGATCACTGTGAGCGGATCGTCCGGCTTCACCTTGTCGATTCCAAGCATCGAAGCCAGCATGCGAGCCGGCATCAGTTTCGCCACCAACAGGGCTTTGATCTTGTCGAACCGACTGATCTGCTTCTTCAGATCTTCCAGATAAATAAGTTCCGCCTCCAGCTTCATCGGCTTCTTCTCGAGGAAAGCACGGCTGGTAATCACCTGCTGAATTCCTGCATCATGAATGCAGTGGTTCAGCAGTTCATCGGACAGCGTATAATTCAGATTTACGGTCACTTTATTGGCCAGCGTCAGCGCGGTGTTTGCCAGAACACCTCCGACAGACGGAGGAACCAGGACACCAACGTACTGACATTTCGGATTCAGGATCTTCGACACCAGCAGTTTTCGAAACGCAAGAGCTCCGGTCAGAAGATGACCGCCCGTCAACTGCGTTCCCGCGGAGTCTGCCACTTTACGACGGCTCCACGCGAGTCGACACTGGCGAATGAATCTGCGGGCAGGAATCATGCTGCGTTCCTTTCTCAGGAGAACTGAGTCGGCGTGAAGTTCAAGAACAGCGCTGCGGACGATATCGACACTGCTGACATGAGGAATGGGTCTGCCGAAAGAAATCGAAACCGGGTAAGGCCAGTACTTCGGCTTCTTCCAGATGAAACGTCCACCTTCGTAGCTGAAGATACTGCCCCAGAGCTCATCAAGGCAAACGGGAACAACAGGGGCGTCTGTGTCTTTCAGGATCTTCAGCATCCCACGTTCAAACTTCAGCAGCTGACCGGTGCGAGTGATCCTGCCTTCTGCAAAAATGCAGACCAGCTGACCGTCCCTGAGTGCGGCTGTGGCCGTATTCAGGGATTGCATGAGAGCACGAGGTCCGTCTCCACTGCGGATCGGGATGATTCCGAAAAGTTTGGAAACCCGCTCAATCAGACGCCCCTGCACGTAATCAGCGTAAGCCAGCATTCGGATCGGACGAGAACTCGCCAGCAGGATCAGAATCCCGTCAATCCAGGACACGTGATTTGCCACCAGCAGGGCCGGTCCCTGTTCGGGTATGTTTTCGATACCGTATGTCCGAACGCGGTAGACAAATCGGCTCAGCAACCAGACGAAGAAGCGAATCGTTGCCTGCGGCAGAATCCAGACGGCATAGACCACGATCGGAATGATGGCGAGCCCTGACAGGAGAAAGATCTGCGGAGCATCCAGGTCCATCGGCGACTTCATGGCCCAGTAGATCCCGGAGACAGCCAGCATACCCATGGCCGTCAACTGCTGAACCGCACCCAGAATTGCTCCCAGTTTCTCGTGCGGGCTGCGTTCCTGAATGTAGGCGTTCAGTGGCACATTGAACAGACCGCCGCCAAGCCCGATCAGGACCAGCATGGCTCCGGTCATGAATGGAGAATTGTCACAGAAATACAGAATAATACAGGCGAGTCCCATCAGCAGTGTTCCGAACGGGACCATGCCCAGTTCAACACGTCCGTTGGACCACCAGCCGGCCAGCAGACTGCCAAGACCAACGCCAACCACCAGCATGGCCATGAAAGGAGCCGGACTGACAGCCGCATTGTCTGCCAGATCGATCTTCACGAACTCATCAATATTCATCTGGGCCATCGCGGCCAGAGACCAGAAGAATACGATGCCAAACGATACGCGAAGAATGGCTCGGTCGTGCGTCACCAGCCTCATGTCACGGATGGTGTCTCGAATCAGATTCCACTGAAATCGAACGTTCGGACTGGCAACCGGAACATGGCTGATCATCACCGCACCAACGACGCCCAGCAGCGCAGTGCCGATGAGGAATACCGACGACATGATCATCCCAAACGCCGGGGTCTTGATCGTCAGCGACGCCAGCCAGTAACCAGCCGCTGTACCGACGATTGATCCAATGAGTGTGGCTACCCCGGACAAGCCATTCGCCGCAGAAATATCCGATCGTCGGACCAGTTCCGGAATGATGCCATATTTGGCCGTGCCGATCAGGGCGGCCTGAGTTCCGATCAAAAACAGCGACAGAAACATCGAGGGAATGTGTCCCTGCTGAATGGCGATCACGCCAATGACCACCAGAACGACTTCCGTCCATTTCAGAGCAATGATGGAGTCACGCTTGCTGAAGCGGTCAGCAACCCACCCCGCCCATGGCCCGAAGATGACCAGCGGCAACACAAAGACAAACAGTCCCAGGGGCATCACAAGGTCATCAAGTTCAAAGACATGACCGGCGATATTCCATGATCGCCCCTTCAGCATCTCCATGCCGACAGGACTGATCAGCCAGCGAAACATACTGTCGTTGACCGCCGTCAGAAAGGTCATCAGCAGATAACCGATCACCGAACGCGATGTCAGTCGCTGAGCAGGCTGAGACATGAAAATCCTTGACGCTTAGGAACCACCGGGTTCAACACTTCGAACGTGCTTCGGCTTTTCGAACACCGAAAGACGGAGTTCGGATTTTCGCATTTCCTGTGTAAAAAAAGATAGTTTCGTCAGTTTCGACCACTGCAGGCCGTCGAATTTCACCAACAATGAAAAAGCCCGGGCATTCGAACGTTCGAAAACCCGGGCTTTGATGATTCAGCAGGAATCGCCGATCACACTTCCTTCGAAGC
>JBKDRW010000563.1:0-3517 GCA_046341255.1 Planctomycetota bacterium | reverse complement strand
AGCCTGTATGATGACGATCGTTTTCATCCGCGGGGTCCGACTTTCGTTCACGCTTCAGCCTCCGACTGAACATCAGACCTGCTCAGGCAGCCCGGCTGTGGGATATTGAGCAGAGAGACTTCAGGGTTGAGATGACGTGCTGCTGATCAGCCTCGCTCACATTCGGGTGAATCGGCAGAGACAGGATCTGCTCAAAAGCGCGTTCCGCGTTCGGACACTGACCACGGGAGGTCTGAAAGCGTTTTTGATAGAAGGGATGCAGGTGCACGGGGATGTAGTGAACGTTGACACCGACTCCGGCTGCTCGAAGGCCTCGGAACATCGCATTGCGCTGCTCAGCCGGCACCTTCACGACGTAAAGGTGATATCCATGCACGGTCCCGGGCCGATTCGACAAGCACTGAATCGTGCCGCTATCTGCGAAGGCTTGATCATAGACCGCTGCGATCTCGGTTCGACGAGTCAGCCAGCGGTCAAGCTTCTGCAACTGTGAAATCCCAAGTGCACACTGGATGTCACAAATCCGGTAGTTGTAGCCGAGCATCGTCATCTCATAATACCACGTTCCCTGCTCCTCGCGCTGACGAGCATCGGTGGAAATTCCGTGGTTACGAAATTGACGCATCCTTGCCGCCAGATTGCGGTTGCTGGTGGTCACCATCCCGCCTTCACCCGTCGTTATGGGCTTCACCGGATGAAAACTGAAGGAAGTCATGTCAGCCAGCGTGCCGACCTTCGACGCCCCGATCCGCCCCCCCAGCGAATGACAGCCATCGCTCAGAAGCGCGATGCCCCGCGGATCTGTAATACTACGCAGCGTCTGATAGTCGCATGGCAGCCCCGCATAATCGACCGCGATCACGGCTCGCGTGCGATTGCTGATCAACCGTCGTACGGACTCTGGACAGATCTGCAGCGTCCGCGGATCTACATCAGCAAACACAGGGGTGCCGCCCTGATAGACGACACTATTGGACGTCGCGGCAAACGTCATTGCCGGAACAATGACTTCGTCGCCCGGGCCGATTTCAAGGGCGGCCATCATCGCATGCAATGCTGCGGTTCCACTGTTCACGGCAACGGCTTCGGCAGCTCCAGTGTAGCGGCAGACTGCCTCTTCAAATTCGCGAACCTTCGGCCCGGTCGTCAACCAGTCGGATCGCAGGGTCTCTGCGACCGCCGCAACATCATCTTCACCCACGCTTTGTCGACCATACGGAATCATGGGATGCCTCTACGGATTCGCAACTCGATACCACTGGAAACCAGGGAATATTGACCCGAGATTACACTCACAGATGTCGCTGCCTCGCAGACAACCATCAGGGGACGAAAGTCTGATAGCCGACATCAGCATCGATCAGGAAAGCGTCAGGAATTCAGAGATCACGCAGCCTTCGGCAGTGCAACTTCTTCGCGTCCGGAGCAGTGGATTGCAATCAGCTGTCGCAACTGATGTTCATTCAGCCATTCTGTATTGTTGTCACTGGAGTACGTGAATCCCTCTGCACAGACCTTTCCCGTTTCCACGTAGGCCGGAGGTCGATTGGTCCAGTACTTCAGAGTCGGTTGAATGACAAAATGGTCATCAAATTCCAATGTCTGACGAGCCTCGTCAGCGGGTACCATGCATTCATGCATCTTCTCTCCGGGACGAATGCCGATGACCTTTGTCTGGCACTGCGGAGCGACCGCCTTGGCAATAGTCATAATCGTGGTGCTGGGAATCTTGGGCACAAACACCTCGCCGCCCACCATGCGCTCAAAGGAGTCAATGACAAATCGTACGCCCTGATCCAGTGTGATGATGAATCGTGTCATCTCCGGGGACGTGATCGGCAGGACGCCCTTTGAGGCTTCCTTCTGGAAGAAAGGAACCACCGACCCATTGGACCCCAGCACGTTGCCATAACGCACCACGCAAAATCGGGTCCCATCAGCTCCGGACAGGGAATTGGCCGCGACAAACAGCTTGTCCGAACACAGCTTCGTTGCACCGTAAAGATTGACCGGCGCCGCCGCCTTGTCGGTCGAGAGGGCCACCAGTTTCTTGACACCCACATCAAGGCATGCCTCAATCACATTTTCAGCACCACCGATATTCGTACGAATGCATTCGGTCGGATTGTATTCAGCAACGTCAACATGCTTCATGGCAGCGGCATGAATCACATAGTCAATCCCCTGCAGAGCACGACGAAGCCGCGACTGGTCGCGAACGTCGCCCACAAAATAGCGAATCTGCGGGTAGCGGGAATTCGGAAATTTTGTCCGCGCCATCGTGACATGCTTCTGCTCGTCACGACTGAACACCACCAGCCGTTTCGGACGCGCATGATTCAGAAGATACTCGGCACACTTCTGACCAAATGACCCCGTTCCACCGGTAATGAGGATATTGCTTCCTTCCAAAATCGACATCGGCGTCCCTGCCTGTTCTGAATTCCATCGAAAAGTCGTTCAGGGCGACCGTTGAGCCACATCATTGGCCTTCGATCAGCCGGACTCTGGATAAGGAATTCCCTGTTTTTCGGTAATTGTAAAATATCGGCACAGCGTGCTTTCTGAACAACCCGGAAATCTAGCGGTTCGCGCCATCGACCGTAAAGACCAATCGCTCGCCAATGCGGAACTGAAAAAAACCAGCTTTTTCCAACGAAGAAACTTTGGCGTGGCCTTGAATCCACGCACGTGCCAAAGACTTTCCCGACATCGACGCAATGCTGGGGCAGATAATCACACCTTGCCGCCGATTTCCGGGAGGGATATTGTCCCCGGATTCGCGGATTGATGCACCAGGAGGCTTCGGTGATGAACTCGCCAACGGCGCGACTGGGAAGATTTCGCGGAATAACGAAACCCGAGAATGATCTCGATCGCGGATAACCGTCAGACATGGAGGCTGACCGATCCGACGACAGAACACGTTGCTGTCGTCCGTGGGAGACCCCGGCGAAGCTTATCGAAGTTTTTGACATGGAAGTCGCGACTCAATGACGACACCAACGAGCCACATGAGGGCAGTGTCCGGCAATCCCTTTAAGACTACTCTGGAATCGCAACTGGCGACGATTCGAGACTGGTCTGTCATGATGTGTTTCTGCTTCGTTGGCCGACTCCTCTGGCTCTACATTAACAGCCGGGCACTTCCGGAATCGTTGTCATTCAGTGATTGGGCATATTTCTTCAGCATGGGGACGCGATATGACTCCATGACCATGACGTATTTTCTTCTGCCGTTCATCCTGCTGAATGCCATTATGTTTCGATCACAGGCGATGCAGAGTCGAATACAGTCCATTCGCCGCGTCATTTTGCCGCTCGTTGCCTTTACCATTCCGTTCTTTGCCATCGCGAATGCCAGCTATTTTCAATCCAACAACAATGTGTTTGATGCCAATGTTTTTGAACTCTTCAATGGCAATGTTCAAAACACAGTCAATACTGCGATTCAGGAACATCAGGGAGTCACTCGCAGCATCTTTGCTGTCCTGCTCGGATCTTTTATGGCGTGGAC
>JBKDRW010000562.1:0-2197 GCA_046341255.1 Planctomycetota bacterium | reverse complement strand
TCACCACTGAGGGCAACCTGACAACAGTGGAAGTACCACCAGCGACGGTCGAGACCATTGACGGCACGAACGCTAAACCCAAACGCGGCCGCAAACCAAAGACGGAGGCCTCGAGCACGGAAGGCAAGACCACTCTGAGTCAGCTGGATGCCGCGGCAAAGGTCCTGGGCGAAGCGACCGAACCGATGACCACGAAGGAGATGGTCGAGACCATGGCGGCCAAAGGCTACTGGAGCAGCCCCGGCGGCAAGACGCCCCACGCGACCCTGTACTCGGCCATCCTCCGCGAGCTGCAAAGCAAAGGCGAATCCAGCCGCTTCATCAAGACCGACCGCGGTCACTTCAAACTGCGAACCGCCTGATGCGGCGGCGACCTCTTGGCGACCTGCGTCAACGGGACGCGGGTCTTTCTTCACCACCATGCCTGAGCACTCAGGATCCATGTCAGATTCGGCGTACGTCGAAACCAACGTCCGTTTCTGGACAGACAGCAACAGGAGACCAACGATGACACGACAACTGACCGCCGCCGACTGGATGGACGAAGCGGAATCGGCTGAACGCGCCGAGGCATGGCCGAAGGCACTGGCCCTGTGGACCAACGCCGCCGCAATGTGCGAAGGCGAACAACAGCAGCGCTGCCAGACCGGAATCGCCCGTTGCGAACACGAGGTGGCCGTTGATGCCGAACTGTCTTCGATTGCCAGACGAATCCTGAAGATCCCGACACTGGCAACTCGCAAGATGGATTCGCTGGACTTCCACGAAGTGGCCGTGTGGCAGGTCCTGGAGGCACTCCGGCTGGCCCACCGGATGGGACGCAAAGCCGGGTCCTGAACGGGCCCCCGTTGTTCGCTGACTTTCAGAATATCTCGGGGCTCTTTGCAAAATGTGCCGACGTGCGATGCTGTCAAGCTGGTAAAGACTTCTTGACTAGCGTTGCCTGTTATGAAAGAATCGTTAACCTGTGTAGGCCGCAAGGAAAGAAGACTTAACCAAATATGAGTCGAAAGACCGGAAAATACGTGACGAGGGAGTTTGCTGGCGAAAAGGTGAATGCCTTTCTGCCGTTCCCATTGCCGCCGAAGGGCCCCATCATTCGTATCGAGGGGCGCCTGTTGGAGCTTCATGCCCTTGCGATCGCTGCCGTTGGTCGGCTGGAGATTGCGGGAAGTATGGTGCCCAGTCCGGATTGGTTCCTGTACGGCTTTGTCCGCAAAGAAGCCGTGGTCTCTTCTCAGATCGAAGGCACTCAGGCCACCCTTGATGATGTCGTGGCATGGGAGGCAACGCATCAATCGGATCGTACTGCGGATGTCGAAGAAATCTGTAACTACGTGGACGCGTTGACATTCGCCCGAGCAGAAATCAAAAGGCCCAAAGGCCTGCCATTGTGTATGCGTTTGCTGTGTGCCGTTCATCAGCGACTGTTGAGAGGTGCTCGCGGTCGTGACAAACAGCCAGGACTGGTGCGGACATCGCAGAACTGGATCGGTGGGACACGTCCCGGAAACGCGAGATTTGTACCACCGCCTCCCGACGAAGTGCCAGGCTGCCTGAGCGCACTGGAACAGTGGATTCACAGTGACGATTCCCTGCCACCACTTGTGCGAGCAGGACTTGCCCATGTTCAGTTCGAGACCATTCACCCGTTTCTCGACGGGAATGGGCGCATCGGCCGCTTGCTGATTACGCTGCTCGTCGAACAATGGGGACTCCTTTCTTCTCCGCTGCTGTATGTCAGCCTTGGCTTCAAGCGTCATCAGCAGGAGTACTATGAGCGACTGAGCCGAGTCCGAACGCATGGTGACTGGGAAGGCTGGATTGAGTTCTTCCTGCGTTGCGTTATTGAGTCGGCAGACGACGGCGTCACGACCGCTCAACGTTTGTTTCAGATCGTTGGAGAGGATCGTCAAAAAGCCGTGCAGCACAGATCGGCAACAGTCAATTCCCTTCGTCTGTTCGAGCTTCTTCCGCAGCACCCGGTCGTGACTCTGGCACGAGCAGGTGAGCTGCTGACCGCAACAAAACCGACCACTCAGAAGGCAATCGACTCGTTGTGCGCAGCCGGTGTGCTGCACGAAGTTACAGGAAAAAAACGCGATCGTGTCTACGCGTGGCGGCCGTACATTGATGTGCTCAGCGCTGAGACTGTGCCTGTTCCTCGCTAATGCATGGACGATCATGAATTGGATGT
>JBKDRW010000561.1:0-12001 GCA_046341255.1 Planctomycetota bacterium | reverse complement strand
CCATTATGCAGATCCGGACACGCTGTTGATCAACACGGAGGTTCACCTGGCGGCAGAGGCGTCTGTGAAGGGCGAGGAGGAGATCTGTCGACGGCATCTTCGCAAGTGCTTTGATCACCTGCGTGACACTCGGGAAAGATTCTTTCCGATGGACTGTTACCTTGTTGATGTGTGTCTGCCGAGCGAGCAGGAATCCGCAGAGTCCATCATGTCGCTGCTGAATTTCACAACGCCATTTAATCTGTTTGCGACAGGTCAGGAGTTGCTGCGCTGGATTGAGCAATGTCCTGCGATTGCTGAGAAGATTCGATCCGCCGTGGAAGGGGAGCGGCTTTGTCTGCTGACCGGACATGATACCGAGACGAGATCCTCGCTGGGGTCATGCTCGGCCACACTGTCAGACATCAGGCGATGTGAGTCCATTGTTCGAGGAATCACGGGTGATTTCCCTCGTCACTGGGCTCGACGACGCTTTGGTCTGCTCGCGTCTCTGCCGGCTCTGCTCGTGCATCAGGGTTATCAGACGGCTTTGCATGTCGCACTCGACGATGGCCTGTATCCGGATCGAGAGAGATCTCAGTTTGAATGGAGAGGGCCGGATGGCTCAAGTCTTGCTGCGTCTTCGCGTATTCCGCTGGCGATTGACAGTGCTGCGGGATTTCTGAAATTTGCGGACCGATATCACGAAAGCATGCAGGACGATTCCACAGCGACGTTGTTTCTGGCCCGACTTCCGATTTTAAATTCGCCATGGCTTCGGGACCTCCGGATTGCCGAATCGTACGCCCCGGTACTCGGACATTTCGTGACCATGGCACGACTGGAGCATGTGACATCCGGAAGTCGTCTGGCTGAGGAGCACGATCATGCGGACTACCTCTCCCCGTTTCTGATTCAGTCGTCTGTGCTGAAGACCGAGGCTCCGATCAGCGGACCGGCAACCTTGCGGGATCTTGTGGCTCGTGTTGATTCCTTACGATGTGCACTGGCGATCGCGTTGATGACAAAAGCATCGCTTGATGTGCGGGCAGTCACGCTGGCGATACAGGCTGTTGAGCAGCGGGTGGCCATTCTGGAGATGCGTCACGTGGAAGTTGGCCAATCCGGCCGCGAGCATCTCGAAGCCCTGGCAGGCGACGCAGAGACCTGTCGGGGTGAGCTGGATCGGGTGGCCTCCCGGATTCTTACCGCGTTGCAGGAACGACTGCCGTCCAGGGAGTCGTCCGACCGGGGGCTGCTGATTGTGAATTCCATCCCATTCGCACGAACGACTGCCGTTGATTGGCCGTCCGGATGGCGAATGCCGATGGTGTCGAAAACGATCGAGCTGTTCGAGACCGCTGAAACGTATCAACGGATGCTGGTCAGGCTGCCTCCGGGAGGGTTCGTCTGGCTGTCTGAATCCAATGATCGGACGAAGATTCATGCATCGCTCCCGCGTGTTGCTTCGGAACCGCCTCTGGCTGAACCATTGATCTTGCGAAATCGACATTTCGAGGTCACCCTCAGTGATCGGACGGGCGGCATTCAATCCATCGTTTACCACGGCAAACGCGGTAACCGGCTGGCACAGCAGGTGTGTTTTCGATTCGAGCGGGAACAGACGCTGCCGGATGATGGAAGCGGCGAGGTTCGGAAAGCATTGTATGCGATTCCACGGCTGATCGAGCACCGCGTTTGTGAGTCGGGTACGGTGTTTGCTGCGGTCGAAACGGTCACTCAGCTGCTGTCTCCGACGGATCAGTCGGTGATGGCCGTCGTGCGTCAGGTGACATCCGTTGATCGGGCGTCACAGCGGGTCGAAGTGCGAATCTCGTTTGAGGAGATTCGAAACACGGTGAAGGGCAACCCGTGGCTGACATATTTTGGCTCGCGGTTTGCCTGGGACAACGAGGCGGCGACAGTGACGCGAGCCGTGATGGGGCAGGCTGCCGGTTTTCGAGCCGAGCGTTTTGAGTCCCCGGATTATGTTGAGATCTCAGATGACCAGCATCGCGCGATGATCTGTTGCCTTGGTCGCCCCTATCATCGCCGTTCAGGTCCACGAATGTTGGACAGTCTGCTGATTGTTGAGGGTGAAACATCCCGATCATTTCGGTTTGTGCTGGAGTTCGATCAGATGTATCCGCTGCGGACCAGTACCGATCTGTTGACTCCGCCCCTGATTCAGCAGGTTGCGGGCAGGTCACCGCTCATGGACAGCAGCTGGATCCTCGGTCTGTCGGTGCGAAATGTGGATCTCGTTCGTGCGGAGGCCTCGCCGATGACGGGGGACAGCCCGGCGGAACTGAGACTGATCCTGCAGGAAACTGAAGGTGTCGGCTGTCAGTGCCTCATTCGAACGGCGGCAAAAATCTCCGCAGCCTTTGCCGTCAGCGGAGATGGTCAAGAGCGTTTTACACTTCACGTGACTGAACAGGGCGTCAGTGTTCCGATGAATCGCTGGCAGCTTCGCGAAGTGCTGCTGTGGCTCGATGGCCACCTGACGAATGCATCAGACTGAAGTCATCGTTGTGAGTGTTTCGTTCCCGGAGTGGCATTCAACCGCCGTGGAGATGCTTGTCAACGGAAGCCAGCAGCGGGTCAATCGTCAGGTTCTGAATCTTGTGTGGAGGATTCCACGCGAACCACTCAAAACCATCGTGTTCCGTCAGCACGATTTCGGCTGGCTGAAGCAGACGACCGAGAAAAACAAGAAGCTTCTTCTCGACCATGCCCTTTCCACCGTAGCGTTTCTGATTCACCATATAGCGATTCTCGAAAACAAACTCCTGATCGACTTCGATCATGTTTTCTGAGATGCCGGTTTCTTCAAACAGTTCGCGCAGTGCGCATTGAAGTTCCGTTTCGCCCTCGTCAACGTGACCTTTGGGAAGATCCCATCGACGCGGATGGCGGAGGAGCAGGAATGAGTCAATCGGCTGGCCTCTGACAATCAGAAAACCGCAGGACACTGGCTGCTGAACGCGACTCAATGAACTGAACTCCAAAACTCGGGATGACGTGGAACAGGAATCCGTGATCCGATGGCCGGAAAAGGACGCACGCCCGACCGATTCAGCCCGCCCGGACACAGATGCGGGAATCACCACTCAGGATGGACATGCGCCGGGAGCACACGAAGATGCGTCCGGCGGAGGAAACTCGGGATGGTAATCGACGGGAGACATTCGCTGCATCAGATCTTCAGGTTTTGCCGTGAATGGTTGGATGACATCGCCGCCATTCAGGCTCAGAAAATCTCGCAGGGTCCAGTGGTTGACGGGAAAAGCCAGGTCGTGCCACGGAATCCCCTCAGAAGTCGCCGGGAACAGCTGGGTGTCGAGGCTCTCCGTGCCTGACTGATACTGGCCGTCAATCAACGTTGCCTGATAGATGAGGTGAACCTGCCCGATTCGAGGAACCGCGTAGATACCCAGAAGTCCATCGATGTGGACTCGAGCTCCAGCTTCCTCAAATACCTCTCGTTGCGCTCCCTGTTCCGGGGATTCTCCCAGTTCCATGAATCCGCCCGGGATTGTCCAGAAGCCGTAACGAGGGCGAATCGCGCGGCGGCAGAACAGAATCTCGCCACCATGACGCACGACAGCACCGACGATGATTCGCGGGTTTTCGTAATGGATCCAGCCGCAGTCACTGCAGACAAGTCGGTCGCGATTGTCATCCGGCGGTCGGATGATGGCGAATTTGCTTCCCTTCTCCGACGATGTCATCCCAGACTCACTTCCATCTTTCGCAAAATTGTTCGAATCGATCTCCAGACACGTTTTGTATGCGTAACGTCGATTTGCGTGAAGTCACCAAACAACAGGACGTGCCGGAGTTTTGACTGGTGAACGAACGATATTTTGTGTAGTCTCGAGCCACGTGTTCATCAGATCATCATCAACTCCCGGCTGGTTTTCAACGAGTTTCCCCGTGCCCACTCTGCCTCTTCCAAACGGCCTTTCGCTGACTCTGAAATCAGCTCAGCAGGCCGGTTGCGCTCGGTTTATCGCACGCGAGGTTTTTCAGAGGGGAGTTTACATTCGGCCGGGCTTTGAGATTCGTCCGGAGGATGTGATTGTCGACATTGGGGCCAACGCGGGAGTCTTTGCGTTGTGGGCTTCACCGATGGCCAGCCGAGGACGGGTGATCTGTATCGAGCCCACCGCGGTGATTGAATGTCTTGAACAGAGTATCCGCCAGAATCAACTGACCAATGTCACTCCGATTCGTTGTGCCATCAGCAGTTCACCCGGTACGCTGGAGCTGACCGAGTACCCTGGCTTCAACGCGGTCACCCATGCGTCAGAGTTTCAGCCGGCTCAGTGGGGACAGTTTTTTATCAAGCTGCTGTGGCGTCAGCATACCGCCGAGCCGATTCGTACTTCCTGCGTCTGCAGAACCCTCGAAGATGTTCTCGATGAGCAAAGCGTGGCGACGATTGATCTGCTGAAAGTTGACTGCGAAGGCAGCGAGTATGCAATCTTTGAGTCCATTTCAGACGAATGTCTGTCACGCGTGTCGAAGATTGTGATGGAATTCCATGAACTGCACGCGTCGCACGATCATCGAATTCTCGTTCAGCGGCTCCAGAAGGCCGGCTTTGATGTCGATGTTCGCCGCACCTTGGTGGAGCGAATGTTTCTGAAGACCGGCATGATCTGGGCCATTCGCCGCCAGTCTCATGCGATGGAACCGGATGCCTGAGGCATAACAAGGCCTGAGTGGAAGAGAGCCATATTTGTTCGATGGAGTCTGCCGAGCGCAAAAAAAACTCACCGCGTCTGACCTCGCGGTGAGCATGTCATGATTCGGATCGACCATCAGGGCTGGGCTTCCCATCGCGATTTCATGAATTTGAGGCCGTTTTTGGCGAGATATTCTTCTGATGGGAACATGCGACGCCAGATTCGAGTTGCTGCGGCCAGTTCCGGGAGTGCGAGTCCGAATGCTTCAATCATCAGCCAGCCGTCGTAGTTGACCTGCTTCAGTGCAGAGAATGATTCATCCCAGTTGACTCCGCCTTCGCCAGGCGTTGACCGGTCATTTTCCGAGATATGGACGTGTACCATCTGGTCAGCACAGCCCTTCACTGCCTGCGTGATGGACTTCTCTTCAATATTGGCGTGGAATGTGTCATACATCATCTTGACGCTGGAATGACCAACTTCGCGGCAGAACTGAGCGGCGTCGGCGGCACAGTTCAGGAAGTAACATTCGAAGCGATTCAGATACTCGACTACCAAAGTCACCCCATTGGCTTTGGCGTGATCGCCGGCCTGAGCCAGAACGTCCTTCGCTCGACTCCATTCATCGGCCGTTCGACCAGCCCCTGAAAACTCTCCCAAAGCCGAATGGATCGGGCCGCACAGATGAGTGGCACCGGCCGCGGCACAGCAGTCGATGGCCTGTTTCAGTCGGCTCAGCCCCGCGGCTCGAACCGAAGCGTCCGGTGAAATCGGATTTTGATCGGGCGTGCACACGGTGACCGCAGTTGAACTAAGTCCGTTCTTTTTCAGTTCTGCTCCGATCTTCGCATAATGCCGGGTATCGAAATCGAACATCGGCAGTTCAACACCATCAAATCCCCAGGACTTGATATCGGCGAGCAGTCCAAAATGCTGCTCGGTGACTCCGGACGTCCAGAGAAGAAGGTTCATTCCATATTTCATAGGAGAGTTTCCTCGTTCGGAAGTGGGACCGACAAAACAACAACGAGTGTAACGCCGGGAATGGCGTCTGAGACCATTGCAGAAATCATTGACGACCCGTCACCGTTCCATTTTCCACGGCATGAAGCAGATCATCCACGTGAAATCGAAGTGATCGACGAGCCTCCTGAAGGACAGGCAGGCTGGATTCATCCAGTAACGGGAGTGTGACTCGACGCATGACCTGATTCAAGCGACCCAGCAACCTCACATCATCCGAGTAATCAAAAAGGAACTGCACGGTCTGAAACTGTCGAATGAAATAAGCCAGCCGGTCCGTCGAGCGGCTTGAGATTCGATTCACCAGTGATTCCGTTCGATCGGGACACGCTGCCCGCATGGCATCGTAATATCGCGGCAGAACGGATGGGTCTCGTTCAGAGATCGTCGCATCAAGGAGAATCTCCACAACGATGTGTCCGAGGAATCCTGGACGATGATCAAACGCATCCGGCATGATTCGTCGAAAACGACTGCTCAGGTCCGACTCGAGCATCAAAAAAGTTTCCGAGCGATGAAAGGCATCATCGTCTTGAAGATGCTGCAACATGCCGTCGGCGAGAGCAAGGTCTTCATCGCGCAGCGAGTCCCTGAGGTCCATGATTCTGCGGCTGCGTACTCGCACCCGACGATCGACGACGCTCAGCCAGTCGGGCACCGCTGTGCCGGCCAACTTGTGCGGATCATCCAGAAAACGATATCCATGAGCGAGGTAGTTCATGCGATCATGGTATCCACGTGAGCAAAGATTCGTTCCGCATGATTCGGCAGATCATCTTTTCTGAAAACTGTCTCCGTCGGTCGCGTTTTCAGATACTTCGCGGGTCCTCTCAGGAAACGCGACTCAGTGACGGTACTGACGGGCCTTTCAGCGCTTCGGCGAAGATTTTGAGATCTTCGCCGATCCGGGCGACCTGTTCTTCGGAAAGAGACATGTTTCCATAACGCACGGCATTGAAGGCCCCTGCGATTCGGAACGGGATTTCCCGAATGTTTTCCGGCAACGCCAGACGGTTGAACTCCTGCACTGCCAGCGTTGCATTTTCCAAAGCGCTGTTCGACGAGGGAAATACGACACCGTGTCGTTCACACAGAGAACAGAAACGCTCATAAAATCGAATGGCTGATCGAGTGGACAGGTGGCCGGTGCGACTCGCTCGCAGTGACCTGATGGCATGCCCGATGAGAGAGAAAAGTTTCATGCGAATCATGGCTGCGATGGACAGCAGGAGCAGGAATGTGATGACTCCTCCCTGCCAGCTGAACCAGCTTTGTGGATCCGTCACAAACTTCTCAACCGAATTCTTCACAGTTGTGATCAGGCCCTGTTCGCGAACCGTCTCAAACAGGCTTTTCGAAGTGGACAGGACCGGCGCGAAGAATGCCTGCTGCCGTTCAGCAGACATCTGCTGAACGCCGTCATTCCAGAAGTCGGACAAGGCATGTCGCAGGTCGGAAATGATGGTTTTGTCGTCTCCTTCGGCGACCTCGGCCAGACGCTGGGCAGAGGGTGTCGGTTCGACCGTAATCCATTGATCATCAATGTAACTTTCCACCCACGCATGTGCGTGCCGCTGTCGGACCTCATATTTTCCGGTCACTGCGTTGACTTCGCAGCCGTAGTAGCCGTTGATCAGTCGCGAGGGGACCTCAGCGCACTGCAGCATGAGGCAGCAGGCCGATGCAAAATACTCGCAATGCCCCGATCTGGTATTCAGCACAAAGTCGACAAGGGGATCGAGTGATCGATCCGTTCGCTTCTGGGTTCTGGAGTACGTATAGCCGTTCGCCGGGCTCAGGTATTTCAGGATGCGATTCACACGTTCCTGAGGTGGAATGAGCCCGCCATTGTCGACGCATAATTTTCGAGCGATGGACCAGATTTCCGGAAACAGCTCCCTGGCGTCATTCACCGGACTATAACTCCAGCGACGACGCTCGTTGTCAAACATCTGCTCATTGCGGGCCACGAACTGGCCATTCATCGTGTAAAAAGCGGAATAGAACTCGATCCTTCCGGCCAGGAGTTCCTCGACATCGTTCCGAAGCACAGGGTCGTCATCGTTCTGCAGCCGAACTTCGTCAAGCTCCGACAGAAAGTTGTTCCGTCCGGGACGACAACATTCAATCGCATAGGTCATCGGTGATTTTTCCGCATCAATCCGCACGCCCGGTGCCCATGCGAGAATCTCGCTGACTTGTCCTTCAATAATCTGATTCTGTCGGCGCGCTCGGACTCGAGAGACCGGATACGGCGCGAACACAAATGGTGAAAATGGAGGGTCCTGAACAAGGTTCAGCCGAAATTCACTTTCCTTCTGCACCATCTGGCCCGGACGATGATAGCCTTCACCGGAAAATCCATGCTCCACAAATCCCTGACTCCACCGGCCATCCTTGTAACAGGCGAAGACGTTTCCACGGAACCGAATTTCGTCCATCTGCATGGCATCGCAGAACTGTTCAACGGTCATTTCGCTTCCACGTTTCAGATTCCGGATGTCGAAGGCCAGAACCCGATTATTATTGTCCATGATCGTCCCGATATCCCCCAGCTCCACGGATTCACTGAACCCTGTCTGGTTCTGGCCACCGAGACGTTCGTTGTTCGTCCATAAGGATGTTCCCGGGATCCACACCCGCGGAAACGCTGCGAAAACAATGGCCGCGAGAATCAGCGAAACCACATACGAGCCGAGAACCATCCAGCGAAATCGAAATCCGACCCAGACTTCTGACGGATCCCGCTGAAGTCCGTCCCGAACCATGGCGACGCCGGATTCTCTGAGTTCACTCGACTGGCCAGCGTTCGGTTTCTGATCCAGTCCGAAAAACTCCCGGAAGAAGCTGGCCCACGATTTCGACTGAGTCACACTGGTCGTTTCCGAAAACGAACCCGCGCCGGAGGCGGAAAGGGCATGAGTGGTCTGGACTCGGAACAGGGAAAACACGGACATGGTCCACAAAAACAGCAGCATCATGCCCACCATGGCGAATCCGAATCCGACGCCGGATGACAAAATGCCGGACACCGCGCTCTGCAGCACACTTAAAGCGATCAGCCACCAGTATTGTCGCGTTCGTTTGGGCAGCAGCAGGACGATCCACGTCAGATACACCAGCAGGTGAGCCCCGGAGAGGAGTTTGCGTTCCAGTGTTCCGTCATAAAACTCCATGGACGCGGCAAGCAACGCGACGAGGCTCAGGACGTTCCCGACGATGACAGGAATTCGCAGCCATTGCTTGTTGTCAACAATCACCCAGCTCACGATTGCGATGACAGGCGTCAGGCCGGCGGGATACAGTGATCCTTCGCAGCCGCAGAGGATGATTGATGTGACTGAGGTGACCAGCGTGATACTGCGAAAAAATGTCTCGCGGAGTTTCTGGTCGGTTTGCTGAACAGAATAATCAGGCATGGATCACTTTCCGGGCAGACGTCGTCGATGAAGGCTTCACATCTCTGGTCTCATTCGACACTTCGGGGAACACGTCCGCGATCTCGTCGGCCATCACAAAGACATCCCGAATGGCTTCAGCGGTGGTCGGCAGGATCAACAGGCGACTGGTCAGCTGCACTTCATTCTTCATGCTTTCACGAGCAATCGACTCCGACAGCAGCCGAGCTGCTTCGGGGCGCGGTGTCATCAGGACAAACCGGCTGTTGGCGGAAATATGGCCCTGACAGACGGCCATCAGCATCTCCGCCAGACTGGCTTTCGCATGCGTTTCACAGACCGCCAGAGCTCGCATCGCTGCATCTCGAAATCGGCTGGCTCCTGTGACTTCCAGATTCACAAGTTTCCTGCCGGCAATCGCCAGCCGATACAATCCGGCGGAGGCATGGCGAGTCTGCTCGACACACAGCGTCGCCGCCAGACTCACCGTCTGTTCCACCAGTTCATCCGTCAGTTCAGGTGCTGCAAACAGATCCAGCAGAACGATCAGCTCGGCTTCCCGATGCTGCTGATGTTCCTTCACCATGACGCGTCCCTGTCTTGCGGAGCTTCGCCAATGAATGGCCCGGGGATTATCTCCGGGTCGATACTCACGGATACTGTGAAACTCGTCGTCAAAGATTCCCAGTCGTGAGTTTGCTCGATTTGATGATTCCGCCAGTTCACGTTCACGTCGTTTCCATCCCGGAAGCAATCGTCCGATCGACGGATAGACCAGCAGCTCTCCCTCGGCGTCCACCAGTGTCCCTCGTTCGCCAATTCCCAGCGGAAATCGGGAACTCACACGCAACGGTCCGAGTTTGTAAATGCCGCGTCGCGGAATGCACAGTTCATACTGTCCCGTTCGTTCCGTCTCCGGACCAACTCTCACGAACGTCACTCGAGGCTCGATCCGAAGTCGATGGCCTTCAACCAGATCACGAACCTCGACCAGTCGCGACGAGAGTAACTTCTTGGAGTTCTTCAAAGTCACCTCAACCGAAAACCATGTTCCGGCCTGGGCGGTCGGTGGACACGTTCGAGCGACGGTGATGCGGGACAACATGGCCACCACAACCCAGCCGTTGAACACAAACGGACCAGCCATCATGCCAAATACCAGCAGCAGCATGTTTCCCGTATCCGGATTGCCGCCTGTCAGCGCACCGACCGCGATGACCAGCATGATGGCGAGATACACAACTCCCTCGCGAGGAAGCTGCATTCGTGATCGAAAAATCTTCTTGGGCAGAAACATGCTGACTAACGACAGCACGATAAACCCAACGCCAACCGCAATCAGAATCGTACGAGACGATTCACCAAACTCTGGATATTGAATCGGAATCACATAGGCAGCCAGAAACGCAGCCATTGCCGACAGAAGATGGAGAAACTGTCCGGCACCCAAAGATGACGGAAGCCACATTCGCTTGTTGCTGTTCGAAACCATCCGATTCCTTTTCCGGCAGGTCTGCGCGGGAGAGCGACGATGTGAGCACGGGGATTGTCATCCGGGAAACACTTTGATCAATCAACCGAATGTCTGACGTCTGACGCTCGCCGGATCAACTCATCGCTGCAGTCGAAGAGTAGGCTCCCTGACCGGTTTTGTCTTGTCATCAGGGGCCGACCGGGCGATCGATTGGCAAAGCGGTCACGAGGGAGTGAATAGCTTTACAGCATCCCTGAGGTCTGTATCCTGCAGCATTCGCATCCGAATGAGGAATCTATGAACGCACGCAATTCACGCAACGGCATCATCTTGTTTGCCGTCTACCTGCTGTTTTATGGCGGTTTTGTCTTCGCCAACACCTTCGACCCGGTGAGCATGGAGAAGACTCCAGTGGCCGGGCTTAATGTGGCCATTCTGTACGGCTTCGCTCTGATCATCGGAGCCGTCGTGCTGTCGGCGTTTTATGGCATCCTGTGCGGAGACATGTCAAAATCGACGAAGTCGGGTGATTCCAGTCATGAGGAGTCGCACCGATGATTTATGAACCATCGTGGGCGGCGATTGTTATCTTCGTTGCTTTCGTGGGATTCACGCTGGGGTTGAGTTTCTGGCTGGGCGGCAAAGCCAGATCCTCTGAAGGCTATTTTGCTGCTCACGGGCAGATTCCATGGTTTGTCAATGGGATCGCGTTCGCTGGTGACTACCTGTCGGCCGCATCATTTCTCGGCATCTGTGGAATGATTGCTTTTTACGGGTACGACGGGTTTCTGTACTCCATCGGCTATCTCGCGGGCTGGATCGTCGCGCTGTTTGTGGTGGCGGAACCCATGAAGCGGCTCGGTCGATTCACGTTTGCGGACGCGCTGGATTCGCAGTTTAACTCTCCGGGCATCAAACTGGCCGCCGGGATCAGCACACTTGTGGTGAGCGTTTTCTATCTCATCCCGCAGATGGTCGGTGCTGGTGCGCTGGTCAAGCCGCTGCTGGGACGAAGTCACGCAGAAGGCGTGATCATGGTTGGCAGTGTGGTGATCATGATCGTTGTGACCGCGGGCATGGTGTCCACGACATGGGTCCAGTTTCTGAAAGGCGCGCTGCTGGTGGTGTTCAGCGCAATTCTGACCTGGTTAATTCTGGAACGTGGCTTCAGGGACGCCAAAGATGATCCGGATGCTTACCAGTTCAAAACGCTGGCAGATGTCAGGGTCGAGGATCTGCTGAACAACGACGGTCAGGTGGGAAGTCTGACGGGAGTGGATGTACTGCCGATCGGAAAGCAGCCTGACGGGAAGCCTGATGAAGCGACGAAGGCTGAGGCGGACGGCTGGGAGTCTGCCAAAGAGTGGTTCGTGCGACTGCAGAACCGCGAATCGAAGGAGATCACCGTCTGGCACGTTCGGGGTTCCATGGAT
>JBKDRW010000560.1:0-5226 GCA_046341255.1 Planctomycetota bacterium | reverse complement strand
CTTCTGGCGTTCACTCCCCAGCGGGCCCTGATCGGTGATGGTCTGCTTTCCAACCTGCCCCCAGCGAGGATCGACCGTCATATCAGCCACATCGGTGGCGACGGAATGGATCACATTTCGAGGGCGACCTGGAAATGCGGCCGCTTTGGGAAACTCGGGCTGCTCCGGCATTTCCATCATGTTCAGATGGTACAGGAAACCAAAAAACTCGTCGAAACCATGCACCGTCGGCAGAAACTCATTCCGATCTCCCACATGGCTCTTGCCAAACTGACCTGTTGCATAACCGATATCTTTGAGCAGCATGGCGAGTGTCACGTCATCCTTGTGCAGTCCGATGGGTGATCCTGGCTGGCCAACGGATGTGAGTCCGGTGCGAATGGGATACTGACCCGTGAGAAACGCGGCCCGTCCTGCAGTGCAGCTTGGTTGAGCGTAATAGTCCGAGATCATCAGTCCTTCGCGGGCAATACGATCGATGTTCTTCGTGGTGACGGCTCCGAGTCCACGGTGATAAGCAGACACATCAAAGGGCGACATATCATCGGTCATGATGACAATGATATTGGGTTTGTCTGCGCCAGAGGCAGGCATACACATCATCATGATCAGCAGCAGTGAGAGAACACACTGCAGGCCCTCACCCGGCACTCTGGATGGTCGTTGTTCATGGTCCAAGAAGTACTGGTTTGACATTCTGGATTCCGGAAATAGTCGTTGCAGAAAAGGATTTCAGATTCGAGAAAAGCGAGAGTCGGAGCCGAGGACATGTCTGATCGGCCTCGTGAGAACACAGAGTCGGCTCTGACTTCCACGGTAGCAATCAGCGAGGTGTTCCGAGACCGAGATTCTTTCGAGGATATTTCATATACGTCGAAATGTGGGAATCGAGCATCGGCTTCACTGCAGCGAGGCCCCATTCAAAGTATCGGTGTCCGGTGCTGCGTTGTTCTTTCGGATCCATATAGAGATTATAAACCCACGGCCAGTCTCCGGTACTCGTCAGCACCGACTCATCCAGATTCCTCATCGGCTGCTGGGTCAGATACACGCTGGTATGCACTTTGTATTCGTTCCAGCGAACCGCAACAGGTGCGTTTCCGCCGTACATGAAAACCGTCTGGCGTGCTGAAACGCCCTGATCCGCGAGCAGGAAGCCGGACTGGTCGATCCCATCGATGTAGCGTTGATCGGCAATTCTGGCGCTCTCGCCGGCGAGTGCCAGTGAGGTGGAGAACAGATCCATCAGGTCAAACAGGCCGTCATTGGCAGCGCGAGGCTTGATCGTGCCAGGCCAGTAGGCGATGCCGGGAACACGTACCCCGCCTTCCCATGTGGTGCCTTTTCCGCCTCGCCACGGGCTGTAGCCACCATCGGGCCAGACGTCTTCATTGGCACCATTGTCCGACGTAAAAAAGACAAACGTATTTTCCAGTTGCCCTGCTTCGTCGAGCGTTTTGATCAGACGCCCGACAATATCATCAACTTCCACGACCGCGTCCTTATACGGAAATCCCGCGGGACTTTTTCCAGTGTAGCCAGGAGCCGGATAATTATCGTTGTGCACGCGAGAGAAAGCATGAACGAGATAGAACGGCTTGTTGCTCGCTGCACTGCGTTTCATGAAATCCACCGAGTAGTCGGCGAACATCTGATCGATCGTTCCCATTTCCTCCGGCGTGCGGATCTGGCTGACGGTCCGCATCGTGCCACCTTTTGACCCTGCCGTGACTTCCGGAACGGCGAGTTTCCGGAGAGCTTCCAGCCTCTCCGGCTTCAGGACAAGATCGGGATAGATCCTCGGGTCGATGGCCTGAGTCATTTCCGATGCAACTCCAAGAATCCCCATATACTCATCGTAGCCGACCTCGTGTGGACGAGTTCCCTCTGCGGCACCAAGATGCCACTTCCCCGACAAGGCGGTGCTGTATCCCGCGGCGGAGAGGAGTTTGGCGGCGGTGTCTTCGTCCTTCCACGGATTCACCAGAAAACGCTCACCGGCCAGCAGTGGGCGCGTCAGGCCGGTACGGGCCGGAAATCGCCCCGTCATCAGAGCGGCCCGAGTCGGTGTGCAGGTCGACTGAGCGTAGGCAGACGTTAGTCTCAGTCCCTCGGCGGCCAGCTTGTCGATATTGGGTGTGGGCGCCCCGATCACGACGCCTCCTCCATTCGCGCCGATGTCACCCCAGCCCATGTCATCAACCAGCAGGATCAGGATATTGGGAGCGCGACCGTGTTTGAGCCGTAACGCCTGCAGTTTGTCTGCGGACTCTTTCTGCTGTTCCGGATGGAGAATCGCCGGTTCAAGGTGCGGGGCCGTGCGAGTCGTTTTGTCAAACGGACTTTGCGCTTCAGCATGTGAAGTCATGAGAAGTGTCGAAAGTATTCCAGCGAAGTAACAGTGCCTCAGAATTCTGCAGCGATTCATAGGTAATTCCATTTTGATCGGACGTTCTTTGTGAATAGGTATTGAAGACGAGTGATCACATGCTGGTCGGGGGAGATGACTGCGTCACAGATGTCACCAGAATCCGCAGGGAATAACTGCGGAACGAGCGTTTAAGCGGCTCGTTTTTCAACTCGGACCACCCGACCTGCGAAAATGAAAGAATCCGCCCGTCAAGCGAGATAGCACAAAATCACAAGGCCTGAATTCTCCACGACGACCACGCGATAAAACGACTCGATGATCTGGTGCATGAAGTTCATGCCACGAATCGGCCCTGCACCGCATAAAGTTTGATGAATCACGTCATACGATGTGTTCAAAAACACGGAAAATCGAGGAGCGATGGCCCAGCAAAATTTCCGAGGTCGAAGGGCGATCAGGCCGAAGCGTTCCATTTGTGATCACGGGCTGAATGGGTTCACATGCACGACTCTACGTCGGCTTGTGTTCAGGTTCAGATTCAGTTGGACAGATATGGAAGTTTGTCAGTATGATGCCCGATCATTTTCCACGTTCCACCCTCTTTGCGAAAAACACTTGTGGTACGGATCGATACTTTCTGCACCTGGCCGTCGACAATGTTTTCGCCAACCTCGACCCCCGTGATCACTCCAATTGAATCGCCAGTCTGAATGTGGGGCTCATTCATTGTGACTGTGCCCCCAAGCTGCTTGTCAGCCTGCGTCTTCCAGTCAGCAGATACGGCTTTCCATCCGTACTGTCGGAGTCCATTCGGCCCCATGTAGTTGACATCATCGCTATGGGACCACACTTGCTCCATCGGACCAGGATCTCCTTTGAAGACTGCATTGAGAGCGACGTAGAAATCCGCATTGGCCTTCAGCAGACCTTGCTTGTCCGCTTTTTCATCGGCAAACACCGAGCCTGCGGGCAATAAGAAAGTAAAAACAACACCAGCCCACATTATTGCGAAGACGACTCGTTTCATCCTGATGATCTCCAGCTTCTATTTGTTGTCGGCGGCAACCATGCCGATTGCTCAACATCGCCTAAATTGATGTCTGCTGCAATTGAACCGTTGTGGGCCGGTCTCACGACGAACGCCATGTCCTCGAGATGACAGTCCTTTGACGACTTCGATAAGTTGCCGCACTCAATTGTTCAATTGTTCAGGCCTTCGTTTTTAACGATCCCCTGACGCCTGTGAAAGTCTTAGCCCGGCTAAAGCAGTCATTTCATCTCAATTCCTCATTTCATTACCATGAAACCCAACGAGATGAACCGGAGGCGAGTGATCTGTCGCATTTGAGAGTTTAGGTCGAGTCTTCGCAGCTTGATCCGGACTTTGCCGGTTGAGAATCGGCCGTTGATGCACATCGGTTTTATTTCCGTCAGCGTGCCCTGTTTCTTTGCGAGGGTCTGTGTCGTCGTGGCTGCTCACGCGATCAGTGAAGCATTGACGTGTCATCATCACTCTGTGTCGGTTCGGCACGGTTGATCAAGTTGTCGTGTTTCCGAGTATGCACGAAATCCAGTTTGCTCCTCAGACGGACAGCTGAGTCTGTCGGAAATGCGATGACTGCGAACCCATCGTTCGCGTGTCGAAGGTCTGCAAACCAGCATGATCTTGCTCGCATTTACAGATTGAGGATGGTTGACCCCACTTCAAAAAACGGTCCCGGTTGACTGCTGTCTGCATGATGCTCAGACGGACCTCGCACCGATCAGTTGGTCGCCGGACGACCAGAAGGCAATTGTGCATTCCTTCCCGACCAGAGTCGAAGTCCACTTTTTTAGTCGTGCTGGGTCGCATTGGGCCGGGGCATATGACTGAGAGTTCAGCTGAATTCAATGTCCATCCATCGGCATCAGTGGAGAAGGCGGATTATAAGATTCGTTATATCCAGCCAACACCTGTTTCATTGCAGCGACAAACACCGCGACCTGCAAAGGCAGGAATAACCCACATGGACTTAAGTCATGGACTTGATGTCGACTTTTGAAAACGCGTCCCCAGGCATCTGCAAAAGTCACTCCGCGGCTTCGAGTAAGTCGAGTTGGTCAGCCAGCATGTCTTATTTCCTGCGGGAGCGCGCGGTCTGCAGCGTTGATCACGATTTTTGCCAGCCGAGCCTCCATGCAAGCTTTCGGAAGAGATGGTGTCACGGAGTGCTGCGTTCTGTCTTGCCGATCAGGTCTGAGCGGGCTTGATGATGCCGCCTGATTTCTGTGGTTCTCAAAGGAACTCAGAAAACCGAAAGGTCGCAAATACGATCTTCGAAAGACATTGTTTCTGGATTTCAAATGAACGTGTGTTATTCTCGGAGGCGTATGGATAGGGTGCTTCTGCCAGGGCGGCGCGTACTGTTTTTCGGCTGCTACCCTGAGATGGTGGCTCAGAAATCATTCTCGATTGCCACTCAGTTTTAATCACGCTGAAACCCTTCGGTGGGCGTTAAAGTTCGCAGATGTCATCGTGATAAGATCGCTGGTTGCTTGCTTGCACTGGAACTTGTCTGACCCATTGGAATCGCAGCATCGCTGAATGCTGCGAGCATTTCATGCGATTCGACTTTTCGGATCGCCACGTGAAGCCGACATTGATTTCGTTCTCAACAGCACCTCGAACTCCGCTGAACTGAAGAAGGCTCTATGTTTTTACTCGACGTGTTGCTTTTGTTCTCGGCGCAGGGAAAGCGACGTTCTGCGTGGAAGCCTGTTTCTGCCGGCCTGATTGAGCTCCTCGAGTCTCGGATTGCTCCGGCAACGCTGGTCTCGCCTTTTCAGGTCACATTTTCGGACGTCGACGGAGACAG
>JBKDRW010000559.1:0-6492 GCA_046341255.1 Planctomycetota bacterium | reverse complement strand
GCCGAAATTCATGAACGCCTATCGTCACTTGTATTACTGATCAACACAGCAGGTCGTCTCGCTCCCAACTCCGGTAAACATTCCCGTGCTGATGCAAAAGTCATGTCCTTCTGCAGACGTCTGGCCGATGCCGAGCAGAAGAATCCCCGCCTCACTCCGGAAGAACGCGAAATCGGATCACAATTCCTCGCGCTGGTGAGTCGTCAGGAAACCAATCTGTCCGCCGCAAGGCTGAAGGCGTTGAAACGATGTCTCGATCAGGTCTATTCCATGCTCGAAAGAACCCGTCAGGCCGCTGCCACCTATTCGAGAATGTCAACGCTGCTTGACATCCTTGCTCACAGGCAAAACACCGGGTCGGGTGACGCTGCAATGCTGCACCTGCGGAATACGGATGCCCTCCGATTCTGTCAAAGCCTGAAAGAATCCGCAGATCAGGAAGTCTCTGTCAGAGAAAGTCATGTGGCTGAAGAACTGACAAAACTCATTGCACAAGGAGTCTGAAATGATAACCTGCCCCGAGATACTTAATTGCGCGATGCCTTTTTTCTTTCGGAAAATCCTTGTGGACCTTCCGCCGTCTGATGAAGCCCTGCTGGAAGGGGGCTACCTCCGATGAGGTTTTGCTGGAATTGCTGACTGGATGGTTTCAGATCGGGAAATGTCTCGTTCACCCGATTGTCTGATTCCGTCCGACGTCGAGCAATGGACGCCGAATAAGTACAATGACAAAGCCTTCGCCTGTCACGAGGGAAAAACAAAATGTGCGGGAGCAAACCGTGCGATCCAACTGTCTGCTGCAGTCTGATACTCAGAACTGATTCACGTTGAGACCGGAACACTGGGATCGTCCAACAACTCCGGCCACAAATGCGGGCCCGGGTTATTTGCGACGACCATCGAAACGCTGTCGCAGATTCAGACCGGTGGATTGACACCCGCCGCTCGCCAGGAAACCGCCACCGGTGCCCCAGTCCCATCCGCAGTCGGCGAAACCGAACGATTCGAGGGCCCTACGAACAAAAACGAGATCCGCCACCGCCGTCGGATAAACCCTGTGGTCCTCCGAAGTTTCGAAGTCTCGGTTTCCTCAGGAAAGGTCGGCAATCACGTTTTCGGCTGCTTTGCGTCCGCTGACCATCGCACCCTGGATGGAGGCTGTCTCGCAATAGTCTCCACAAGAGTAGATCCCGTCTCCCAAGCGAGATCGCCCTGACAGGTTGTCTCTGAAGCCACACTGCTGTGCCGGCAAGGCAATCGGAATGTCATATCTCCGTAACAACGACCACGCATCGACCTGAGATCCGAACCATCGCCTTAATTGCTGAAGAACCGCGTCATTCAGATCGGGTGAGTTCATCAAATCTTTGCCAACGACCGAGCAACTGATCAAAGCCTGACCGGATGGCGCATAACTTTTCACCACATTGGACACCACACACAGATTGTTGACAGGACCGTCATCATCACCGTTCAGAACCAGCAGTGGTTCGCCGAAAGGAGCCTGTGGCGCGGCGTAGTAGAAACAGGTGGTGGCTCTGAATTCAGGCGATTGAATCATCCCGCTTGTCAGCTTTGCAGCTTCACCGCCCTCGACTGCGAGGACGACCGCTCGGCATTCCACGGATTCACCATTCCGAAGTCTCACGTGATGACGATCGACCAATGAATCAACTGCCGTCGAAAGTCGAAGCGTCTCGGGCGGAAACTCTGCCGCCAACTGACGAGGAATGGAACCCATGCCCTGCTCCGGAAGTGATGCGTCTCCCGTGGCAAAGATCCGAAACAAGAACCTGAAGAACCCGCTCGATGAACTGAGGTCCTTCTCCAAAAAAACACCAGAAAACCAGGGGCGAAAGAAGCGATCAATGATGTCGTCCGACAGCCCGCAGGTTCTGCTGAGATAATCCCGCGTTGTCGATTCCGGCTCCCGCCAGAGATCGTCGACCGATGTCTGAGTGACGTGCCAGCGGAGTTTGGCAAGATTCAGACGATCCCTGAAGGTCCCGACTCCGTTAAACGCCGTTGAAAACAACCTGGAGGGTTTCCGCCACGGATCGCTCATTTCAACCATTCGCCCCCGAGTGCGAATCAAAGCGCCGGGATCAAAACGATGCAATCGGAGTGAGCGATAATCAAGTTGAGCAGAGGCCTCCGGGTAGGCAGTCTGCAGAACCTGAAATCCTCGATCAAGCAGAAAGCCATCGACCCGATCTGTGCGGACTCGCCCGCCGATGTCATCCTGAGCTTCGAGTACAAGTACGTCGATGTTGTGTCTCAGCAACTGGCGGGCGCAACACAGCCCCGACAGACCGGCACCTATGACAATCACAGGCTTTGATTTCATCGTCACTTCCCCTGGTCACGATCGGCACTCGCTGGTGCGTTCTTGATCGTTATCATCAGCCGCTGCAGCGGACCCCTCGACAGCACGAGCAATGTTGCGAAGCATTCTCTCAAAGACAAGTTGATGCAGCGGATAAATACCGTACCCATTCAGAATTCCGAAGAGTCCGAGCGGATCGAGGATGGCCGTCTGACGAATGGTGCTCCGTCTCTGCTGAGATCTGTTCCGGATCGACTGAACCGAGGCTGGGTTGTGGAATTGGCTGGCGTGGAGATTCCCGGAACCGGACGCTCGGGTGTGTTTCGGCGATGACCAACAGACCTGAAGCGACTCGCGCGTCGTTACCGCCACAGTGCGATCGCTCGAGCGTGCGGCATCTCAGAGAAGACGGGTCGCAAGTGACTGCAAAATCTGATCTCCCCACATATTCAACAGAATCCCCCGAGGCCGACATCCCGTCCAGCGTTCTCGACGCCATGATGATCCACGCTACGGTTCCCCTCCCCCGGCGTGGCATGGACCATGAACCGAGACCCTCTGACTTGAGATCACGTCAGTCGGGTCATTGCCAGAATCGGACGGAAGGCAACGGTCGTGGTCCAGCAGGACCAACGCTCGCACGGGTCGTCGAAAAACGTTCGCCAGCGCTCATGGCCTGCGTCGGGGTCTGGCGGAGCGGCTGATCAACGCCGGAGTTCCGCGGAAACCCTGAAGGTGGTCTCATGCGTCACCAGGATTTTTGGAACGACCGAAAAGCACGACGGTGCGATGCGTTCGGCACAGAGTGCCGGCCACGAAGTACTGAGCCGGCTGAGTTCCACACAACCGGTTTGTGCACGAAACAGCGAATTCGTGGGGACATGAGCGAAAAAAAAAGCTCCGCAGCTTTCGGCTGAGGAGCTTTTGGTTCTAAAGTCTTTACTGGCGAAGCTTTAGGCAACTGCACTCGAATGGGCTCGAACCATTAACCTTCGGTTCCGTAGACCGATGCTCTATCCAATTGAGCTACGAGTGCGTCCGGGGTTGGTCGGGCGAAGTGTAGCCACGGAGAGGCGTTTCGCAAGCGGTTTTGACGTTTTCGCGGTATTCCCATCGTCTTGAGAAACCACCCTTCAGAAAATCGCTACTTTCGACACGGTCCACCGCAAGACACCCCGGCAGGCCAGATGTTCGCGGGGTGTTTCCATCCGTGCATCGGCGGCATCCGTGAATTGCGAAGAAGATCGCGGATCGATACTTTACCGACGGGCAGGAACTGCTACGGTTGAATGCCAGCAGATGGCCGGACCGCAGTCCGATTCAGGAACCGGCAGGCCCTCGCAAAGCAGGAATCATGGCCGCAGGTCAGAAAAAATCGGCTCCCGGCACCACAGGATCAACGGAACGTCAGATCGTCTGTACGAACCGTCGCGCGCGGCACGATTTTGACGTTCTGGATGAAATCGACTGCGGCATCATCCTGAGTGGCAGTGAAGTCAAGAGTATTCGAAATAATAAGATTTCGATCGAAGAATCTTACGCCCGTGTCGACGACCATGAAGTATGGCTGGTCGATTGTGACATCGCAGAATATGCTCAGGCCTCGATTTACAATCACGCCAGAACACGTAAACGCAAATTGCTGCTCAAACGGCGAGAGATTCGCAAGTTCGCGGAAGGCGCGGAGAATGACGGTTTAACGCTCATTCCTCTGCAGGTCTTCTTTCAGCGGGGGCTCGTCAAAATCCGACTTGGGCTGTGTAAGGGACGCAAAGTCCATGACAAACGCCAGAAACTGCGGGAGCAGGACGATCGCCGCGAAATGCGAGACGCAAAAGTCGTTCGTCGCTGAATTTTTCGCAATCTGCCTTCAAGTCTGCATTCCCGGCTCAGAATGTCTTTGAAGTAGAGACATGTTCCCGAACCAGTTTCAAAAAATGTGGTCTTCCGTTTCAGAGACAGACTCATCTCTGCCGAAATTGTCGTGCGGAGTTCTTGAAATGATCTCGGGGACGCGATACTCTTCCTCCTCAACGATATAAGCGAGGGGTCGTAGCTCAGTTGGTTAGAGCGCCAGCCTGTCACGTTGGAGGCCGCGGGTTCAAGTCCCGTCGACCTCGCTTGAAAGCCCGTCAGTCAGAATTGATTGACGGGCTTTTTTTATATCCTGTTCTCCGTGAGAATGTTCCGTTGGCTCCGCAGAGAGCCATCAGGGGTTGGAACAAGATGCCCACGAGCCGCAAACACTGACCTTTAAGAGTCGGGTCGTTTGTTCGATCGAAACCGCTAAAGAGGCATTTTCAGCTGAGCACCACCATGATCGATATCGCACCGTGAGGCCTCGATGCGAAGACGCGGTGTGCGGAACCCGAAAGATGTCTACGCCACGTCTCAGCAAAGATTCAGCCTTCTTTGTGATCGCTTGCGTATGCGAGTCAATCGGAACGCCGGATTCACTGCAGGGGATCGTCAGTCAGGCTCATGAGACCGTGCGAGTCTCCCGTCCGCAACGGAACCGAATCCCGCTTCAGTGCGCATGCTTCTTTCATGCATGGCACTGGAATTGCGGAAGTACATCGCATGAGACCTGTGTTCGCGCTGGTGTTCTGAGCGACGGTCGTTCTGCATCGTGATCGGGTTCTGTTGCCGATGACGTATGCCACGACAGGTCTCGCGATGTCCGCGCATTCGACGCTGAGATTCTGATGATTCTGATGTGCCCGTTCAGGAGCGTCCTGAGCTTCACAAGACCACCTCGATGAAGGCTGAAAGACCATGATCCACGAAGTTTCCGGCGATATTCTACTGACCAAGGCTCAGGCTGTTGCTCACGGAGTTGCTCCGAATGACCACTTTGACAGTGGGCTGGCTCTGGCTCTGAGAGAACGCTGGCCGGCGATGGCGAGGGATTTTCGGCACTATACACACAACACGCATCCGAAGCCGGGCGAACTGTGGATTTGGGGCGGAGTCGGCGGAGTTCGAATCATCAATCTGCTGACACAGGAAGGAGAGCAGGGCCACGGGACTCGACCAGGGCCGGCCAGTGCATCGAATGTCAGTCATTGTCTTCGCCGCCTGCGACACGAACTGGAGAAGGGTGACATCAAGAGCCTTGCGATACCAAGGCTGGCGACAGGCGTCGGAGGCATGGATTGGTCTGTTGTGCATGCCCTGATTGTGCAGCACCTCGGTGACTTACCGATTCCGATCTTTGTGTATTCCACCTATCAAAAAGGTCTGACGGCGGTTGAGCCAGGCGTCTGACGGATCGTGATGTTAAGGGCATTGCTCTGTTTTGTTGAGTCAACGACCGGAACAGATCTTTCGACAATGGCGGACGTTGCCCAGATCGCTCCGCCATGTTCTGTCCACGCAGCCATCATCCCCGACATTGAACCTGGAGCACATCGGCCGAGAGCTCGTGTCTGCGGGGGTTCTGCCACCGAAAACAGGACGAGGGCAAACGCACAGCAAAATGGGCTTCTGACGATCGCAACGCGCTGGAACGGCGGCGTTTCTCTTGAAGTTCCGATAGACTCCGTCAAGTCGGGTTGCGTCTCTGAAGCCTTGCACGGCCGACCCTGCTGCCCTGTGTGAATCCAACGAAGAGTCATTCGAAGGTGCTTCACGTGAAGAAGAAATCGACGAAGACTGCCACCACTGGCGGAAAACGGACAAGCCTTCTGAACAAAGCAAGGAATCACTGGTTGACAGAGGAACTGAAATTCCAGGGCAAAAGCCGATGTCGGATCGTCCTCACCGGCGGTCCTGGAGGAGGAAAGACGACGGCCGCAGACCTGTTTCGACGCGAGATCGGAGAACGCGTGGTGATTGTTCCGGAATCAGCAACGTTACTTTTCTCGGGTGGATTTCCCAGAAGCACACAGCCTCTCGCAGCAGCGGCTGCCCAACACGCAATCTTTCATGTGCAGCGTCAGCTTGAAGATGTGCAGTCAAGCCTGTATCCGGATCGCATCCTTTTATGCGATCGCGGGACTGTCGACGGCGCTGCGTACTGGACGGGAAGGCCTGATGACTTTTTTACATCGCTGAACACCACATTCGAAGCGGAACTGGCCCGCTATGATGGTGTGATTTTCTTCGAAAGCGCAGCGGTCGGAGGACTGACCATCGAAGGCGGAAATCCGATCCGCAACGAATCG
>JBKDRW010000558.1:0-5491 GCA_046341255.1 Planctomycetota bacterium | reverse complement strand
CCTGATAGTAGTACATCGTGGCCGGTGAGAGTCCCGTCAGCACTGCCTTATGGCTGACGATCAGAGCGGAATCGTGGTACGTAGTGCTGAGGCTGCTCGAACTGGTTCCGTAGAAGACTTCCGTGGTCGCCCATTCATTGGTCGTCCACATGATATCGACAGTATTCGTGCGAGGTGCTGAACTCAGCGAAGAGATGGTCGGAGCCTGCATATCCACCACTGCTGTCGCAGTCTTGTTGATCCCGACATTGTAGGCCGAGATCGTATCACCATTGGCAATCTGGAGTTTTCCGTCAATCACCGCGGGGCCGCCTGCCGTCACAATGGTCCCTGTGAACATCCCGGTATCTGCACCGGTTTCGGTCAGGGTGATCACCTCAGCCATCGTCTCTGTTGTGCTGGTCAGTTCAGCGGTCAGCGTCTCCACGGCTCCGCTGTTGAGATTCGCTCCCGCATTCAGAACAGAGACAGTGATCGTGGAGTCCGCGCCGTAGGTGGACTGATCCATGCGAATTGAGCTTGCACGCTGCAGGGCGTTGTAAACATTCAGGCGACCACCGGTCACGGTCTTTCCGGAAAGTGAAGCTGTCGGCGTCGCAGACTCGAGCAGTGCGGCTCTGACCGTCGCACCGGAAACACCGGCCGACTGCAATGATGCGAACAACGCGACGGCTCCCGTCACGTGGGGTGTTGCCATCGAGGTCCCGCTGTAGTTGGCGTAAGTATCCACCGGAACCGACGAATTGATTCCGGATCCGGGAGCTCCGATATCAACCGTCGTTGCTCCGTAGCTCGAGAAGGACGAGATGGTGCCGGTGTTGGTGATGGACGCCACCGCTATGACACCGTCATAGCTGGCGGCCGTCTGAGTCGAAGTCCCGATGGTTGTATCGTAATTCGATGGGTAGCTGGCTGACGTATCATTGTTTGTCGTGGAATTGCCGGCCGCCGCCACAAACAGGATGTCCCTTTTGGCACTCCGAATGATCGCATCATGCAGCGACTGGCTGTACCCGCCACCGCCCCATGAGTTATTCGTGGCGACCATATTGATCCCGTGTCGGATCTTGAGATCGGTCAGATAGTCAACGGCCTTCACGGCATTCGCGGTGGTTCCTCCGTTCGGTCCAAGGAACTTGGCCGAAATCATGGTCACGTCCCAGTTGACGCCAACCACACCGATCCCATTCCCCCCGGTCCCGCCGATGGTACCAGCCACGTGAGTGCCATGTGAGTCTTCGCCCGCGTCATAAACGCTGTTGTTATTGTTCACGAAATCCCAGCCATTGACATCGTCCACATAGCCGTTGCCGTCGTTGTCGATGCCATCGACCGGGTCGTACGGATTCACCCAGATATTGTCTCTCAGGTCCGGATGTGTGACCTGAATGCCTTCGTCGATGATACCGACCACAATATTTGCCGATCCGGTGATATTGTCATTCCAGGCCCGCTCAGCATCGATTCCGAACTGATTCGTTGTGCCACTGCCGCCCACGGAAGTCGGGGAATCGCTGCCATACATGCCCCAGAGGTTGCTGTTTGTGGTGTAGAACGGATCGTTGCTGACAGCGGCCCGCTGATAAATGTAGTTCGGGCTTACTGAGGCCACGTTCGGATTCTTCAGCAGAGCCTCCATGGCTCGACTCACATCCATCCCGCCGCCCAGCGAGACACGCTCGATATCGCCAACGCCTGTCCGAGCCATCATCGGAGTGCGAATCGTCTCCAGCTTTTGTCCGCCCACGGCCTTATAAGTCTGCTGCCGTGCCGCCGCCGAGGCGTTCGGAAGGTACTGAATCAACACCTCATTCTGTTCGAAGGCGTGCTCCTCCGCCTGCAGAATCGCTGTCAGCAGCTGACGAGATTCCAGAAGCTCAGCTGCGGAACCATTCGACGCAGATCTGCCGCGGATTGGCTTTCTCGAGAAGAGTGAACACAGATTCCGGAATTGACGTGTTCTCATCCCGTTGATCCTTCGTGAATACAATCGTCATGTTCAGACTGCGATCCATTGAACTCATCCGGCATTGTATTTTCAAAATCGCTTCGATGCAATTTCACGCCGTTGATGGTTGCTTCGCATATTGCAACCCTTGTTCTGGATGACGACCGACCGTATGACACTTCCAAAGATGCTTCAGGATACTTGATGACACCCGCGTTTCCCATTCAGCAAGGCACAGAGAGAGAGACGCTGCTGACTGTTGCGGCGGATTGAGTCATCGTCTTCCAAAGTCTGATACGCCATGGATCAACAGCAAGATCTCCGCGTGGCAGATGCTTGATCCCTGAAAGCAGAACGTGGTTCTCGTCACCTAAGGTCGTTCCTGATCTGTTGCGGTCTCAGGCCGAACAGCCGGAGAGCTTTCACCAAAGATCCGGATGGTCCCATCAGCCTGATTGACAAGGACACGTCGCAGCTTCGGGTCAAAGACGATCTGTGGATTGAAGACATAATCCGAGGGGAATGTTCTCAGATTCTGATTGAGAATTTCGCTGCCCGTCCCGGTATTCATCAGGCGAAGATCAAATCGCGAGGCAGCAAGGAGACGCGAATCCTCGTCGATCAGACACAAGTCCTGTGCCTGGGGAAGCGACTCCGGGATGGAAATCCGCATCGTTCCAGAAGCCACATCATAGAGCCACCAGTCTCCGAATTCGAAGTCTGATGCAGCGAGGAGCGAGGTGGAGGGAGAGAAGCATAATGCAAGAACCCAACTGCGGGCTGGCAGACTGCGGACCATCGTTCCGGTGCTCAGATCCCAGAGTGTGACACTGCAGGCAGACTCTGCCCTCGCATTCCATTCTTCGACCGAGGCTGCCAGCCATCGTCCATCGGCACTGATCTCCGCACGGTAGATTCTCGATCCGGGCAGGGAACAAGAGAATCTGGAGTGCCCGTCCGCAACACCCGGCTTCAGACCGTTGGTTCTGCAAGGTCACATCGCTTCCATGGCCGACTCAGCCTGCAATTCGGAATCCGACCTCGTGTTTCCCTCGAATCAACCACACAGGTTCGGGAACCGAGGGCTGAAGGGTCGACCTCAGTTCTTCAGTGCCGTCGCTGCCGGTTGAATTCTCTGAATGGGTTTGTGGTGATTTCAGACGTTCGATAAAGTCCGTCCGAGGTCGCGATACGGCGTGCCGCTGATTCGCACGCTGAAGTCCGTCTCGATCCTGCGAAGGTCAGTGGATTCAGTGGCTGTGGTCGCACCAACGGGGATCCGATCAGCAACGGAGTCTCGCCAGCATTGTCTCGTGACACCAGTGACTTCGCTCGGGAGGCCCCCGGAACAGAGTCTTCCACAGCCGTGACGGTGGACTCTGTCTGCACGTGAACTGTCTGAGATCGCGGAAGCCCCTGTTTCATCCACCTTTCCTTCTCCCGAGGACTGGCCATGTCTTCAGTCGCACCACCATTGGACACAGCGACAAAGCTCGCGCTGGAACGAACGCGAGTCGCGTACGAGCGAACAATTAAGGCGGCGATACGCACGGCGACATCGCTGATCACCTTCGGGTTCACCGTCCAGAAGTTCTTTGAGTTTGACCTGAACGGTCAACCACGAACATCGAAGTGGCTGGGTCCCTATGAGTTCGGTGTCCTGATGATTCTGATGGGCCTTGTGTCTCTGCTGTTTGCGTGGGTCGAATACAGCCGCGACATGAAAGCCATCCGCCTGCTGGACCCAACCCTGCCTCGCTCCACGGCCGGAATTGTCGCCGCCATGCTGGCGATCCTTGGTTTTCTCCTGCTGATTCTGTCGGCATTTCCAGTCTGATTCGAACTGAGATCCGCAACGGCAGGGATCGTTCCGAAATTGCCGCCATGAGTCTCTGATTGTGCAGCAAGAGCCGTCTGTCTGCGCTATCGATCGCCTGATCCGCCGAAGTTGCCGCACTGTGTGTGTCCCGGCTCTTTCGTCCGGATCTCCCAGTCCTTCGGAGAGCCATGATCGGCCGCGATGCGTTCATGGCATCCGCTGGCTGCGCCTGCTTGTTTCGAACAGCAGTCTGGTCTGTTATACGGGCGGGCTGCCGATTACGAGGGCGGCAAACAGTCCCGGCCATCCACGCTGAATGACGAGGGCACGTCGAGCTCTTGTCAGGCGTTGACGCTGGCGCACAAAATTCAGATCCAGTCCTGTTTCAGGATGGTCGAGGTTGATGATCGGCAGAACTTCGCCGCGACGGAGTGCTTCCCATGCCAGAGCGGCTTCGGTGGGTCCCGAGGCGACGCCCATCAGTCCGGTGCCGGATTTGACTGTGGTCGCTGGAATTCGCGTCGCTTCGTCTCCCAAGGCCTGCCGGATGCCGAGCGCTTCGGCTCGGTCGCCCGAGATTGTGCCATCTCCGTGCAGCTGGATCAGATCCAGTTCATCGGGAGTGCAGCCGGCAGCATCGAGACTGGACCGAATGCAATTGGCCAGCGTCGAAGCGGCGGACGACTCATCCCGTTCTGGCAACCCGACGGCCGATGAGGCTCCAAGAAGTTCACCAAGAATCGGTGCGCCGCGATCCAGGGCGTGCTGCAGTTCCTCCAGCACAAACATGGCAGCCCCTTCAGCAGGCACGGCACCGGAACGATTCGCGTCGAATGGCCGATGCACCTGTTGCGGAGAATCGGTCGACTGTGACAGGGTTCCGTTGAACACATTGTGCCCGATACACATCCAGTTGATCCACGAATCAAACGCACCGGCCACCATAACATCGGCTTCGTTGTCTTCAATTGCGTGCAATCCTTCGCCGAGAGACTGCAACCCTCCGATGCCCACTGACAGCAGACTGTAATTGGGCCCTCTCAACTCAAAATCGTGGGAGATGCTGTACATCCCGATGTTGGAAAGCGCCTCGATGATGATCTGCGGGGGAATCCGAGACCATCCTTCCGTCACAAACCGGTCTGGATCAATGCTGCCATCATCTCGAATGGATCTGAGGAACGCCTCGGTCAGATTCTGGTGTCGGAATCCCTCTTTATGACAGGCGATGGAGAGACCGCAGCGGTAGGTGTCGATCTGCCTGTTCCTGACCAGCGATTCCAGATTCGACTGTTCAATCGCCGAGTGGGCCGCACGGAAGGCAAAGTCTTCGCCAGCCGTCATCATCTTCAGAAGTTTTCGATTTCGAACTTCTTTCCGCGGCTGAAACTCGACAACTTCGCAGGCGATCCGGACAGGAAGCGACCTCGCGTCAAATCTCATAATGGACCTGGCTGCCGAATGCCCTTCAGACCAGCGACTCCAGATATCGGCTGAAGTGCGGCCGAACGGCGTGACAAAGCCTTCCCCGGTTACGACCACTCTCCGATGCCCCGCAGACACTGACGAGATCATCTGGGTGTCTCCTCAGCCATTCGGGCGTCTGTTCCCATGTACCGACGATACAGAATGGTGGCGTTGTTGCCACCGAACGCAAACGAATTGGAACATGCGGCATTGATCGCCAGAGGCCGAGCCACATTCGGAACATAATCGAGATCACA
>JBKDRW010000557.1:0-7942 GCA_046341255.1 Planctomycetota bacterium | reverse complement strand
GACAACCAGCAGTTCAATCAGGGTGAACCCTGAACGCTGGCGAGGGATGACGGAACCTGATGAAACCTTCAACTTTTTCACTTCAAATCTCCAGAGAGAACCAAAAAGAGAATCCGCCTGCGATGGTCGAGCAAATTCTCGACGCTCAAGGTGTCTTCGTTTTCACAGCAGCCATTTCCAATCGCTGCCTGAGATTGACCGAGTTTCGGCCTGAATCGTGAAGGAATGGTGAAGCGAATGTTGGTTCTCTGTTAATATTCGATGAGGTTCCTGAGCGATGATCTCAGCAGGGATTTCTTTCCTGTCGGCAGGTTTTTGTATTTTTCAACGCGATCGTCATGATCAGTGTTAAAAGCTTTCCTCAATGGAATCCACAATGGTGTGACATGCTGGCATGGTTTGCACACCCGCTGCGTCGGCGTCGTGGGGTGCTGCGTTCCGTTTAGAATTCGGAAATGCCTGATTTCCTGAAGTGCATTCAAATTCTGTGTCTTCGAAATGCCAACGCAACGGAATCAACTCCAGAGGAATTCGCTGATTGCCGTCTTCATCACGACGGTGGTGATCTGGCTGATGGGACAGCCCGTCTGGTGCAAATGCGGAAGTCCGGCGATCTTTTCGTGGAACATCTGGTCATCTCATAATTCGCAGCATTTGATTGATCCTTACACATTCAGTCATGTTCAACACGGTTTCGTGTTCTTCTGGATGCTGCTTCCACTGAATCGACGTCTCAGCCCTTCTCAGTGTTTCTTTCTGGCATTGCTCCTCGAGTGCGGCTGGGAAATCCTCGAAAACTCGCCGATTGTCATTCAGAGGTATCGAACCGCCACAATTTCGCTCGATTACCTTGGAGATTCCGTTCTGAACTCGGCCGGAGATATTGTTGCGTGTCTGATCGGGTATGAGGTCGCATCACGAATTCGGCTGAGATGGTCGATCGTTATGTTTGTCGTGATTGAGCTGCTTCTGATGCTGACGATTCGAGATGGCCTGATTCTGAATGTTCTGATGCTTCTGGCTCCGATTGAATCGATTAAAACCTGGCAAATGGGGATCCAGCCGTGATTACCCCGTCTGATCGAACAGTGGTCACTCGGTTCGCTCCCAGTCCGACCGGACTACTGCACGCCGGGCACGCATGGTCCGCATTGTTTGCGTATGAGTCTGCGATTCAGTCCGGGGGTTGCTTCCTGCTCCGAATCGAAGATATTGACTTCACTCGTTGCCGCCACGAGTTTGAAGCAGCGCTGATGGAAGACCTGCACTGGCTTGGGATCAAATGGCCGAATCCGGTTCGACGGCAGTCGGAACACCTTTCCGACTATGCTGCTGCGGCACGTCAACTGGATTCGATGCGTCTGCTGTACCCCTGTTTCTGCACTCGCCGCGATATCCAGCGTGAGATTGAACAGGCTGGTGGTGCTCCGCATAGCATTGACGGACCTCTTTACCCCGGTACGTGTCGTCGACTCTCGGACGATGAACGACAATCAAGAATAGAATGCGGCGAACAGTACGCGTGGCGTCTGGACTCCCATCGAGCCATGTCGTGTGTGAATGCGACACTGGAATGGACTGACATCGCGGCAGGAACACAGACGGCTCGGCCGGAGTTGTTTGGAGATGTTGTTCTCGTTCGAAAAGACATCGGGTGCAGTTATCACCTCGCGGTTGTGCATGACGACGCTCTGCAGGGTGTAACCAGAGTGACTCGGGGCATGGATCTCTTTGATGCAACTCATCTTCATCGATTACTGCAGGCACTGCTCAATCTGCCAACTCCCGAATATCATCACCACGAACTCATTCGTGATGCGGACGGTCGCCGGCTGGCGAAACGTGATCATGCTCCCTCGATTCGCTCGATACGCGATCGCGGTGAATCCGCAGAGACCTTCATTGCCGGCCTTCAACAACAGTTGACAACGGCGAGGTGAAAATGCGGCCCTTAATTCAGTTGATCTGAGATCCTGTCATCTGAAACACGATCGGATGTTTGGCAGCGCCCCCGGGCTTGCACCGGTGGGGCCTGAATGGCGACGCTGGACGTATCGCGAGTGATTATGCCGTGTGTTGGTGGAGATCTTCTGAGGCAGATAGCTGCCCTGCCCTCCCGATTCCTGCAGACTTCCAATCAAAACAGGTAGTCTGCGCAATAAAACTGCCGTTGACGGTCTTTTACGATTGGATACAATCGGTTGAGTTGAGGGTTGGCATGAACCGGGAAGCTCCTGTAACTCGAAATGACCTCGGGACTTACGCGAGCTAAGGTTCAGGCTGACTGTGCGAAACTCGCAAATTTGGGCGGGTCACGTTGTTATTCCGGGCCAAAGACACTGGAGCCCTGACAGACAGCGTCGAAGCGTCACGGACGGCGTCCGGCACCAAGCCGGACGATGGGACGCTGCAGTTGCAGCTCATCGCTTTTCCAACAAACGGATTGTGCTCATGAAGACAGTTTTCACGACCGGCGAGGCCGCGAAGATTTGCAAAGTTAGTCAGCAGACGATCATTCGCTGCTTCGACTCGGGCCAGCTCAAGGGTTTTCGCGTTCCCGGATCACGGTTTCGTCGAATTCCTCGCGATGTTCTCTACAAATTCATGAAAGAGAACGGCATCCCGACCGACGCGCTGGAGTCCGGCAAGCGGAAGGCCCTGATCGTGGATGACGACAATGAGTTGGTGGAACTGATCACCGATGCTCTGGAAGCCGATGGCCGGTTCGAAGTGAGAATTGCGAACAACGGATTCGATGCCGGTATGATGGTGAAGGAGTATCACCCGGACATCATTGTGCTTGACGTGATGCTACCCGACATAAACGGCAAAGAGGTGTGTCAGCGAGTTCGAAGCGACTCGGCCCTGGATGATGTCCGAATTATCTGTATCAGCGGAATGGTCGAACAGGACAAGATTCAGGAACTCAAGGCGGCCGGTGCGAATCACTTCCTGCAGAAGCCTTTTGAAGTCGATGCTTTGATTGACAATATCTGTCGTCTGCTGGATATCGAACAGCTGCAGTCCTGAAAAGTGTTCAGCGGTTCTCGAATTTGCTGGCCGTCATCAATCAGCCATGCAGCAAATTCACGAGGTCGATTGACGACAGCGATGGAATGATCGATGCCTGAGGGCTCAGTCTGAAGACTGGGCCCTTTTTTCATTGTCTTCCTTGAGGATTTTGCCCACGCTGTTCTTCAGTGAGGTTTTCCTGAAGACGTTGCCAGAACACGCTGACCTCGGTTGAGAATGCGGACCAGTCGCAAAGTGTTCGATGTTGCGGATGTTCCTGCATGTTTCGAAGCTGCTCAAGAACATTGGGCAGGGAATGGCCGACAACTTCGACGGAACAAAGAGGAGTTCCGACGGACAGTTGTTCCGGTGATTCCGGAATGTCTGCCAACCGAATGCCCTCTGTTACCTGCCATAACTGCTCGTTCAGCTCCAGTTTTGAGTTCGATGGTTTGTCGCTCCAGATCACGGCACGCAGGGCGAATTTTCCGGACGGTGGACCCGTGCCGCAAGAATTTTCTTCGATGACTCCCAACCCGGTCAGGTGCTCTCGAAAAAGATTCAGTCTCGAGTGCGTGTATTCGTAAATCATATGGGAACCTGTGATCCGGGGATTGACCTCCAGAAACCACACTCGTCCCTGCCTCAGAATAAAATCGATTCCGAAAACGCCGCGAAGCCCCTGTGTGTAAACAGACTGCCCTGCTCTTTCGATCTCCATTTCAATGTTTGTGGGAAGTTCAACAGGGCCCGCATTTCCACAGTACTGAAAACCGGACGCCCCGAGCGTGGGCCAGCCGGAAAACTGGAGTGCGACACCAATCATTCGGCAGTCCCGTGATGTGGCCACAAAGGCGGCCGACATCGGAATGCCGTCGATGTACTCCTGAAAGTAATAACCCTGGTTGGAATCTGTCAGTGTTTGATGAGAAGTGTCGCGCAATAATTCGACTCCGAGTCCTCCAGAACTTTGGGTGATCTTGCGAATCCATGTTCGGTGGGAGTTGCGCGTCGACGCTGAAATCTCTGGTGTTCGAAGTCCGTTGCTGGTCAGAAACGTGGAGAACCTGAACGGATTCCGGAGTTGCTCAACAACGGACAAGTCGGGGCCAATGACCTGGCGATTTCGGGCAATGTCCCGAAGCATTTCCACGTGGTTTTCAAGCCCTCCCGCCCATAACAATGGGATCTCGGAGCGAATTGACGAGATGATGTCAGTAAGCTGTGAAAAACTGTCAATGCGTGAGACAAAACGGCTGCGACGTCGTTGCAGGAGCCTCCGGAGATCGGCGTCTCCAAAGAAATCAATGCACAGTGGTCGGAATCCGGATCGAAACGCCGATTCCGCGAGGCTTCGAACGCTGGCACCACAGACAACGATTGACCGAACACCTCGCTGGCGTCCTGCGACGTCTCGTTCGGGCGAAGTTGGATTCTCCGAACGCAGGTCAGTTGAAGATGCCGTCAAAAGTCGCGATCCTGTGGAAAGAAGGCAATGAGAGAAGTCCCGAAAGCGATTCAACGTCGTCGTGCTCCAGCGAGTTCAACGCTGGCGTGGCTTTTCGGGTCGATTCAGTCTGAAACAGTGAGTTCAGCCATTGCCGGGATGCCGGCGCCGGTGTGAACTGAGTTCCGGGGTTTTGTAAACCTTCGTTTGTGACAAAGGAAGAAAGACATGTCCATGTTTGTTGGGGAAGCGCTGGTTGGTGAAGGCAATGAAGTTGCTCACATCGACCTGCTGATTGGTGACAAAAGCGGTCCGGTGGGTGTTGCCTTTGCAAACGCCCTCGCAGACCAGAAGATGGGCCACAGCAATCTGCTGGCCGTGTCGACACCAAACCTGGCTGTAAAGCCTTCAACCGTCATGATCACAAAAGTGACGATCAAGGGTGCCCGTCAGGCCGTTCAGATGTTCGGACCAGCGCAGAAGGCTGTTGCTGACGCTGTGACCGACTGCGTGAAGTCCGGCGCAATCCCAAAGGATCAGTGCGAAAAGCTCTGTATCGTCTGCGGCGTGTTCATCCACTGGGAAGCTGCTGATGACAAGAAGATCTACCAGTACAATTACGAAGCCACCAAGCTGTCCATCGAACGTGCGATGAAGAGCCAGCCTTCGGTAGACGAAGTGCTCTCCCAGCGAGACACAGCCGCTCACCCGTTCTACGCGGGCTGATTTGAGCACGCGAATCCGTCGCACAGGTTCAATCACCTTCGGCATCAGGCTCGTGTGGTGTGATGCGACATCAGGATGCAATTCCTGCGAATGACCGACGAGAGCTCTCGCCGGTCATTTTTTTGCCATAATCCACCAGCCTTGATGTGAGTGCGGATTAGCGAGGCCACGCAACCCGGGTGATGATGCGAGGAAAGTGGGCCAATTGCCGATGAATCGGAACTGCGAGGTCGTGGTGGTTTGGATCCCTGAGCTCGAATTGGCAGAGATGCCCTCGTCGGGACACAATTCCTGTGAATTTTGTCTCGTACAAGACTTGAGTCGGATCAGATCAGATCGAGCGATGCGCCGGCAATCGCGACATCAGTCAGGGCGGACCGTTCGGGAGAACGTGTTGTTGGCGAAGGATCAGCTCGTCTTTGCGAGTATCGCCGTTGCCAGAGCAAGGACATCGTCATTGTTCCGGGCGGCGGATTCGAGGAGATCAATTCGGCCGGCCTGAACGCAGCAGGCGGCAAACGAGAACCCATTCGGATCTTCCAGCCGATTCAGGTGGACAGATGCCTTTTCCAGTGCCATTTCAATCCGACCGACTCGCTGGCCGAGATCGACAAGCACGAATGCAATCATTCGCTGGTCGGACGCATCCGGTTCCTGATCGAGTCGATCGGCAAACCATGCCATGGAATCATCCACATCGATTCCGGCGACAGCCTTCAGAAAGTGCTCATTCGCTGCGTAGTAATCATCGAATGGAACATCCGCAGGATATCTTAGATGCTCAGCGAGCTGCCCCCCGTATTGTGCAAGTTCAATGGCGTGGATGAGTTCCGGATCGTCTTTCTGCAGGTGTCGAGCAAAGCTGACAATGGAATGCAGATGAGACACATCGACGTGATAACCTCCGTCAGCAAAGAGGAACTCACGGCCACGGATCAATTCTGCCAGTGACTGATTTGGTTTCAGCAGTGGTAAGCGCCGTTCCAGGTCGCGTCGGACATTGTGCTGCAGGTCTGAGTAAATGCTGCGAACCATCAACGCAGCTGCCTCGCGACGTTCACTCGGGGTCATCTGGGCCATCATCTGTCCCATGGCGGTGACCGTATTGCAGATGCCGTGAGTCTTCAGCAACAGCCGCAAACCCTCCACCACATGGGCTCCTTCATAAAGAGCCAGGTTCAGCATGTCGTCCGTTTGTGGACCGGGTTCTGCAGGGAGTTCGGCAATCTTTCGCGAGATGGCTTCTCGAACTGCATCCGGTTCCTGAATTGTGCGGAAGTAAGCCCACGCGTCAGCAAGCTGACCGACGTTCAGAAATAGTTGCCCAACATCACGAGCCGCATTCTTATAGGCTTCGCGAAAAATCAGCTCGTGTTCTCGCGGAATGTCCTTCAGTGATGTTGGCTGAGTAATCGGTAAGCCGAGGTTTCGCCGAATTCGAATGAGTTTCGCGTCAAACAGACGATGAAAATCCTGTTGCTCAATCAATGCTGTTTCGAGGGCAAGGAAGACGTTGTCTGCGCTGACAAGTTGCGTTCCGCTTTGGGCCGCGGCTCGTGCCTGTTCTGTTTCAAAAAGCTCAACGGAAGTCATGATTTCAAGGGCTCACGGGTTGGATCGCGGAGATGGGACACTGCATTGACACGGTGGATTCAGAAGACCGCATCGGCGCGATGCTTCCGCTTCCTTTGGCGGTGTTGTAATCCGATGAGTATGTCAGCCGGTTCATGCTAATGACAGCCACCGCTGGTGCTGCAGGAGCCGCAGCCTCCTCCACCGCCAGACGGGACGATACCCTCTGTGGAAACGGGCTGAACATGCACGATCCCCAATCCCGCTGCGGCACTCAGCAGGGCAAAGCGAGTGGTCTCGGCATTGCGCTCGTTCAGTACATACAGAATCAGTCGTTCATCGAGCGTGAATTCGAGATCGATCAGTTCGAGTTGCAGTTTCCAGTCCACCACTCGCTTCAACCAGATCGGAAAACTGCCCTCGCCGCGTTCTGTGAGTTGGTGGTTGCGATTCAGGTCATCCGGAGTCGCGATGCGAAGACACTCACCGGTCAGAGCCGGAGCGGAGTCTGATGCCTTTGGTGCTGGCAGGCATTGAAGGCAGATCGCCAGCTCATCGCCTCGTTCGGTCGAGACGACGACAGACTGATCTCTCGCGATGACGGTACCGAATCCCGCAAAACGGGCAACCTGAGGCACTCGTCCGTACCGCGCGAGTACCAGAAAGTCGGGGACCTTTGCTGGCGTTGTTTCAGAAGCGTCATTTTCTTGTGATTCGGCTGGTGCGATCATGGTCGTCATCAAATTACAGGCAGAAGGATGTGTGTCAGAGTATACCAGCGGAAATCTTGTTCAACGCGTCACTGACCGTCGAAAATGGCGATTGCCGATTGATTTGGCGAGTGAAACATTCAATGAATGTGTGTGGATTAATCATCGAGTACCAATTCGCCGTCTTGTCGGCATCCCAAAGATGAACGTACCTCGGAATGAAATGCAGTCAAGAGTGAATCGAACATGCACAGATGCACTTTGAACAGGGGCAGGATAACATCCGCGGAACTCACCAGTGTGATTGAACCGCGATGAGACCAAGGGGACACTTGTGCTCGTCGGCGTCCATATCCAGAGAACATTTTCGATGCCTGACGAGGATTCTGGCGGGACGGATATTCGTTCAGGGGCTCAGTGGCGTGTTCGGCGATGAGGCCGCTGTCATTTGAAGCAGCGTGCGCGAATCCTGTAG
>JBKDRW010000556.1:0-7387 GCA_046341255.1 Planctomycetota bacterium | reverse complement strand
CGCTGCGACATCGCGAAAAGCAGAACTGCGTTCAGAAGAAAGTGCGGGATCTGCCGGATCAGGGTCTTGCGGCAGTCTCTTCGGAAATTCGAACAGGTCGGGTCGAGAAAAGCGCAAAATTCGTCCGTTGACCGGTTTAGGTTTCGCCGTACACTCCGGCTATGGCACGTCAAGAGATCAGTCCCGACTTTGAAAAGATCCTGAAAACAGCCGCTCGTCTCGCAGAAGAGGTCGAAGCGGCGGCCGTCATTTTGCTGGCTGAACAGATCGTGGACTTCGGTCTGCTCAAACGCAACTGCACAAAGTTTCGTCTGATCGTTGCCTCGGATCGAAAAGAGATTCAGGAGGCGGCTCGTCAGGACGATGTCGACGTCATCGAGATCCAGCAGGAGCCTCAGACCCGGCATTTTCAGGTATCGCAGGTTCTGCTGGAGGCGATTGCGGACGAACTCCTGCAGACTGGCGACACTGCTGTTGTGGTGTACTCGGCGTATGAAAAAGATGGCTGTGACACGATCAGTGTCGTCAAACTTGCGGAACAACTAGCCAAACTGACATCGCGAGACCTGCAGCGGCTGGAAACCAAAGTACCGCTTGAGACCCTTCGCATCGTCGTGGATCTTGCCTGCGAGATTGGGCGAGAAGGACGCGAGGGTAAGCCGGTGGGAACGCTGTTTGTGGTCGGCAATCATCGCAAGGTGATGGAGATGTCTCAGGCGCAGGTTCATGACCCGTTTCGTGGGTATCCGAAGTCTGAACGCTCGATCAGAAACCCTCGTGTTCGTGAAAGCATCAAGGAACTGGCTCAGATTGACGGCGCCTTCGTGATTTCTTCCGATGGGGTTGCCATTGCTGCTGGTCGTCATCTTCGAGCATCGGCCGAAGGTTTGACGCTGTCCAAGGGGCTCGGGTCTCGACACTGGGCCGCGGCGGAGATTTCAAAGGCAACCGGAGCGATTGCGATCGCCGTGTCGGAGTCAACAGGCACGGTGAGAGTCTTCCAGGACGGTCGCATTGTTCTGCGAATCGAGCCAATGCGAAATGCGATGAAGTGGCACGACGTGAATGCAGACGGCCTGCCGGATTAGTCTGGGGCATCCGCATCGCTGGAAGACGTCGCCCGACTTTCTTCGGGTGATGCGAAACTCTCCGGCAAGCGCGCGGCCCTGCCGTGACCCCGTGAGGGTGATTTGCGGTTGCTCAGGTGGAACCACGGAGATCCGGGAATTGCAACCATACTCCACCCTCAGAATACGCCGCAGTCGAGTCCTTCGACGCTGCAGTCGCGATTTCAGATGCAACCGGAATCGAAAGAGCTTACGATAGACATCGGGCGTCTGAGTGCTCGCGATGGTTTTCGGTCGCGCCATGCTGAGCACGCTCTGTCAACGATTTATTGATTCTTCCCGCCTTGATTGGGATTCCAATCGTCGATGAATAATTCCACCCGCCAGCTGCTGAGTTCTGTCTTCGTACCCCTCGTCTTCGTCAGCGTGACGTCCGGCACGGGTGTCGGACAGACGATTGACTTCAACCGAGATGTTCGGCCGATTCTGTCGAATCGATGCCTTGCATGCCACGGTCCGGACAAGGCGCATCGAGAAGGCGGACTCAGGCTTGACGATGCATCGATTGCGACGGTGCCACTGGCATCCGGAGCGACGGCTGTCGTTCCGCAGCATCCGGAATCGAGTGAGCTGATGAGCAGAATCACGAGCAGCGATGATTCTGTTCGAATGCCGCCTCCGAAGTTTGGCAAGCCGCTCACGGATAAGGAAGTGGATACGCTTCGAAGATGGATCGAGCAGGGAGCCGTTTTCGCTGAACACTGGTCGTACGTCAAACCCGTCCGTCCTGAGGTTCCTGCTGCCGATGCTTCTCACGTGCACTGGCCGAGGAATGCCGTCGATCACTTCGCGCTGCATCAGATGATGGCGATGGGGCTGAAACCCTCTGAGCCTGCCGATCCGGCGGCTCTTGTGCGTCGTGTGTTCCTCGACCTGATCGGTGTTCCGCCTGCTGTTGACGAAGCTGATGGGTGGATTCGTCGGCTTTCGGACGGCGACAGTGCGTCCAGAGAGGCTGCCTATTCCCAACTGGTTGATCACCTGCTCTCCCGGCCGGAGTTCGGCGAACACTGGGCACGCAAATGGCTGGATCTGGCTCGATACGCAGATTCGTCCGGCTATGCTGACGACCCGGCCCGAGTCATCTGGCCCTGGCGAGACTGGGTGATTCGCGCGATCAACAGCGATATGCCATTCGACCAGTTTACGATTGAGCAACTGGCTGGCGACCTGCTTACTGATCCGGGTGAAGATCAGTTGATTGCAACCGCCTTTCATCGCAACACGATGACAAACAATGAGGGCGGCACTCAGGATGAAGAATTCCGAAACGTGGCTGTTGTTGATCGGGTCAATACGACCATGGCTGTGTGGATGGGAACGACGATTGCCTGCTCACAGTGTCACGATCACAAGTATGATCCGCTGTCACAGGAAGAGTACTTTCGACTTTTTGCAATCCTGAACAATACTGAGGACGCCGACCGAGGAGACGATTCTCCGAGACTCCCGCTGTTTACGGCAGCTCAGAAAGATCGCAAAACCGTCATGGAATCGCGTCTGGCTGCGCTGGACGGGATTTTCGCAACCTCCAGCGACGCGCTGGCGGAATCGCAGAAGCAATGGGAAGCTCGTTTGCGCAATCAGACTGAATGGATCATCGTCAAACCGGAATCAATGACGCGGGCGAGTGGCAGTGAGGTTCAGATCGGAGACGATGGTACGATTTTCGTGCCGACCGCAACGGACAAAGATACCTACACGATCGATGTTCCGCTGCATTCGTCACTTGTTGGTTCAGGACTGGCGGCCTTTCAGATTCAGGTCATGCCTCATGAACACTTGCCGGGCAAGGGAAGTGGCCACGGTGGCGGTAACTTCGTGCTCTCCGAAGTCCGGAGTCAGATTGTTCCCCGGCAAGCGACGATAGCCGAGGGACAGTTTGTTCGAATCGAACTCGCCGGTGAGCAGAAGATTCTGTCGCTGGCGGAGGTTCAGATCTTTGCGAACGGCATGAATATCGCCACACAGGGCAAGGCGACTCAGAGTTCGACGGATTTTGCGGGACCGCCGGAACTGGCGATCGACGGGAAGACTGACGGCAATTATGAGAATCAATCGGTCACGCACACCGCGCAGTCGGCTCATCCGTGGTGGGAGGTGGATCTTGGAAAGATGTCAGTGGTCGAATCGATCACCCTCTGGAATCGAACAGGAGCGGGAGTGCATGAACGACTGGCAGGTTGTCGAGTCACACTTTTGAACTCTGCTCGCGAGGAGATCTGGTCCACGCAGATCAAGGACGCTCCCAATCCTCAGGTGCAGCTGTTCCCGGCATCCATTCGTGATCTGCCCGTCTCGGCTGCTCTGGCCGACTTTTCTCAGGACGGCTTCGCGCCATCGGAAGTGCTCGATGGAAAAACGGAACCGGAAAATGGCTGGGCGGTTGGAGGACATCATCTCGAACCGCATGCATTGACGCTGGTCCCGGCGAAACCATTAAAGGCTGATGATGGCGCCATTCTGCGGCTGACACTTGAGCAGAATTCTCCTTACGCAAATCATCTGCTCGGGAACTTCCGAGTGGCATTCACTTCGGAAGCGGCCATCATCGAGCGGTCAGCACTGCCAAAGCAGATTGCGGTTTTGCTGGATAAGCCCTCAGAGCAGCGAAGCAGCGAGGAGTCTGCACGACTGGCACTTTACTACCGCGAGAACATCGCTCCTGACCTGGCGGATGCTCGTTCGGAACGTCAGTCTCTGCGACAGGAACTGGCTGCCATGAAGCCTGATACGTCCGTTCCGATTCTTCGTGAGCTGAGAGCGGAGCAGCGTCGAAAGACGCAATTACAGTACCGAGGCAATTATCTCGACAAGGGCCCTGAAGTTCATCCGGCCGTACCGGCCGTGTTTCCGCAGATTGTCAGCGACGGTCCCGTCGATCGACTTGCGTTTGCGCGATGGCTGGTCAGTGAAGAGAACCCGCTGACGGCTCGTGTGATTGCGAATCGGTATTGGGAAACACTGTTTGGCCGAGGGATCGTCGGAACAAGCGAAGAATTTGGATCTCAGGGAGATCTTCCGACGCACCCTGATCTCCTGGACTGGCTGGCAACAGAACTGATTCAGTCCCGTTGGAATACAAAGTCGCTTCTGCGAACCATCGTGATGTCATCAACGTATCGGCAATCGTCTTTTGTCAGCACGCAGTCCGCCGCTGCGGATCCGGAGAATCGCTGGCTGGCCCGCGGGCCTCGAGTCCGCCTGACCGCCGAAATGGTGCGGGACCAGTCACTGCAGGTGGCCGGACTTCTGAGCAACAGGATGTATGGTCCTCCGGTGAAGCCGCCGCAGCCCAGTCTTGGTCTGAGCGCAGCGTTCGGAAGTTCGACCGACTGGCAGACCAGCAGCGGTGAAGACCGATATCGCCGCGCGATTTACACGACGTGGCGGCGCAGCAATCCGTATCCGTCGATGGCGACATTTGATGCTCCCAATCGTGAGGTCTGCACACTGAAACGCAATCGCACCAATACACCGCTTCAGGCATTGGTCACGATGAATGATCCTGTCTACGTGGAAGCTGCTCAGTCTCTTGGTCGACTCATGCTCAGGCAGGACGGCGGTCTCGAACAGCAGATTCGCTACGGGTTTCATCGCTGCACCCTGCGGCAGCCAACGAGTGAGGAACTGACATCGCTCGTCGGATTGTATCAGGACGTCCGCGCTGAGATGGACAAGTCTCCGGAGGATGCCACCAGACTGGCGACTGACCCGCTCGGGCCACTTCCTGCCGAGTTGACACCTGCAGATGCCGCGGCCATGACCGTGGTTTGCAATGTGCTTCTGAATCTCGATGAAATGCTGCTGAAGCGTTAAATCAAGTCGGTCTGATCATGCGGTCGATCAGGGGGTGCATTCGGCATCGCCAGCAGTCCTGATCGGCCGCGATTCAGATGGAACGACGTGCTGTTCAGGACACAATCCGGAATCTCACCACGAAGTGCCTGCAGAGCATGGCGGACAGCCATTTCGTAAAGGCGATGATGCCCAGCCCATGTGTGACTCGCGATATGGTCCGTCAGCACGACATTTTCGAGATGCAGAAGAGGATTATCTGAGCAAACCGGTTCCTGTTCGAACACATCGAGACCAGCGGCTGCGAGATGCCCGGATCGTAAGGCCTGCGCCAGAGCGTGTTCATCCACCAAGGCACCGCGGGCCGTATTGATCAGGATGGCTCCGGGCTTCATGGCCTGCAGCCGTTCGGCGTTGATGAGATGTTTCGTTTCAGCTGTCGATGGAGCATGAAGTGACACGACGTCCGACAGCATCAGCAGTTCTTCCAGCGAACAGACCGGCTGAATACCACGTTGTCTCGCCTGTTCTGCGGAAAGAAACGGATCGTAGACCAGCACCGACATGCCGACAGCCTGCATAATGGTGGCAACGTGACTACCGATTCGCCCGGCGCCGACAAGTCCCAGTGTGCGTCCCTGCAGTTCCATTCCCTTCAGAGTCCGAAACTGGTTGTGCCATCGGACTGCACGGACATCGCGGTCGGCAAATGCGATCGTCTTGGCGGCCGCAAAGATCAGGGCAACCGCATGTTCGGCTGTGGATAATGTCGGTCCATGAGGCGTATAACACACCACAATGCCACGTTCCGTTGCCGCGTCCACGTCGATGTTGTCGTAACCGACTCCGATTCGTGAAAGCACCTTGAGCCGCGAAGCGCGATCCAGTCTCGCGGCATTCCATGCCGCGCCGGGATCGAGTGCAGCATCACAGGTCTCCAGTTCTTCCAGCGGCGCGCCGGGACCGATCAGCTGAGCCACTCCACTCAGCATCGGCAAGACACTGTCCAGTACAGGTTCGTCAATCCAGACTCGAAACATAAGCTTTGCAATCGCAGTTGATGGTGATACAGCACGACGATCGTGCTGGATTGTTGTGCGATGACAGCGGCAGGCGGCATCCGGATTCATCGTCCACGGCATACCGATCAACGAAACTCAATACTCATCTGGCAGAAACGCCTCAGCTAGTCTGAGTCGACTTCGACGCCAAGTCCTGGCTGCTTCGGGATCTGAAGAAAGCCTTCGGAGTCCATTGTCAAGGGGGAAACAATCAGTTCGTCAATGTAGGCACAGGGCGTCAGGTATTCGACATAACGTGCGTTGGGAAGGAACGCAGAAATCTGCAGGTCTGCGGCAAGTCCGATGGCCGTGTTCCAGCCATGGGGGACGACCTGAACATTGTGGTCCTGAGCGAGGAAGGCGATTCTGCGGAACTCGCTGAGGCCCCCGTTCTTCGTTACATCCGGTTGAATGATGTCAACCGCGTGACGTTCAATCCACGGCTGAAATGCCTGTCGGCGTGTCAGAACTTCACCACCGGAAATCGGCACCGGCGACGATTGAGTCAACTCGATGAATCCTTCAATATCATCTGGCGGCAGAGCTTCTTCGAACCAGACGATGCCGAAGTCCGCCAGCATCTTCGCCGTATGACGAGCCCAGTTTCTGCCATGCGGCCAGAATTGCTCGCTGCCGCCAGCATCGACCATCAGCTCAATGCCGTCACCAACGGTCTTGCGAGCCGTGCGAATGAGTAATTCGTCAAACGCCCGATCGCGCCGGCCGAACGGTCGCCAGCCCATTTTGATCGCCTTGAAGCCTCGGTCGACGACACTTTCGAGTTTCTGGGCAAGCTCATCCGGCTCGTCAAAGAGAATCGATCCGTACGCCTTTATGCGATCGCGGTAAATTCCACCCAGCAGACGGGATACCGGCTGCCGACAAAGTTTTCCGAAAATATCCCACAAAGCGATGTCGATCCCGCTGATCGCATGAGTCACAGCTCCACCGCGTCCCTGCCAGAATGTGGACTGGTGCAGAGTCTCTGAAACTCGCTCCGGTTCGACGGCAGATTCACCCTTGAGCAGTGGCCACAGTAACTCCATGGCACCCTCGATCAATTTTCCGGATGTGAAGCAGCTTCCCAATCCGGTCACGCCTTCATCAGTTCGCACAATGATCAGCGTGTGCAGATTCTCCTGGGGTTCATGCCCCTGAGGCCAGCCGCCATCAACCGTCGCTCCGGTCAGCGGACAAACATCAATTTCTGAAATCTTCAACGGCACAATCCTGGTTCAGAATCGGGCAGCGTCCGGTCAGTGGATCGGTCCGCTCTCGATTTGTTCGAAGGGTGATCGGGGTTATCAGTGTCATCGATTCCCCGGCTGAGGCAAGTGTTCCGGCGGGCAAATCCGCGATTCCGGTCGCCACAAAAGTCTGAACTCCGGGACAGATCAAGGA
>JBKDRW010000555.1:0-11256 GCA_046341255.1 Planctomycetota bacterium | reverse complement strand
GAGTCATCCTCGCCCTCATTCAGGCGGGCTTGTTCCTGACCGTCGGCCCGATGCTTTCGATGATAGGTCTCGCACCGGCGATGGAGGTTGACTGTTCAATCTCAGCGGTCATCGCTGCCGCAGCATTTCTGGCTCTGATCGCAGCGGAATTGACGGCTCTGGGCTTTCTGATCGCGTGGCCCATGAATTCAACTCAGGGGTTTCATGCGATTATGAGTATCTTCCTCATGCCCATGTGGCTTGTATCCGGAGCCTTCTTTCCTGGCGGTGATTCAGGCTGGCTGTTCTGGCTGATCCGCTTCAATCCCCTGACCTATGGAGTCGCCGGACTCCGTCGGCTCCTTTATGCCCAGACGCTCCCAGTGACTCCGGAACTGCCATCGCTCTGGTATTGCTCGACCGTAACGCTGATCACCACACTGGTTCTGACCACCATTGCCATTCGAATGGTCAGCCGGTCGCATGTTCGTAACGCTGTGTCATGACAGTTCTGATGACTCTGCCAAGCCGGATGATCATTGGCTGTCGTCAGACTGACCCAGCAACTCGGATGCCGACTGGAGCTCTCGCGCGATGCGAGTAGCAAGATCTGACGAGCTGTCGTCTTCAGCTGTTCCGGGCATCACGGGCCAGGTATATGTCTCCACTTCCAGATGCGGTGCATAATCGAGCCGTGAAATCCGCCTCAACGCGCGTGCGAGGTCTGGTCGAGTCGTGAACAGTGGTCCCAGCTGTTCTGCAAAGATCGGAACATGAAAATGCACACGCCACGTGTTTGCAGAGAAAAACCGTTCCGTTTTCGGCCCTTCAAGGTCAGTCACCAGAAGATCAAGCCTCGACTCGACCGTTCCGTCGCTGAATCTGGCAAAAGTCTGATGCAGATACCGCGGCTCAGCAAACTGCTTCAGAGCATCCAGCCCGGGAGTATTCACTGCCGGATTCCGCAGCTCCACTGCATTCGTGATGTGTACTTTGTTGATGCGGATTCCAGCGCTGACGATCTGATCGATTGACCTGGAGACGTCTTCAAACTCAACGGCCTGGTGGCACACATCGAAACAGAGTCCAATATAGTCCCGGACCAGTTCCTCGCACCCCAGAGCTTCTGCCTGACGGAACAACTGACGCATGATCGGTAAGGTCCATCGTTCCGTTCCTGAGAGTTCACACAGCGGTTCGGGTTCCAGCCCGAGGCGAATCTTCCGTCCGGTCGTATCATGCAGATGTTTCAGAAATCGGGCGAAGCGAATCAGGTGATGAAAGCACACGGCGTGAAAATCCGGAGCGTGCGGGTTCATCTGACCGCCCAAAGGAACCGTCGAGAGGCTACCTTCACCGCCTTCGGGAATGAGCTGGCTCAGCACCGATGCACATTGCTCGGTGTAAGTCATTCGGCGCGGGTCGGTCCAGTCCGGAAGATAAACCTGTTCTTTGACTCGATCACTATGGAAGTCACCGAACGGGAATGTATTCAGTGTGTAGCAGCACAAATCGTGCTGCCACAGAGTCTGAGCAAGCAACTCCAGCCGATCGGGGCCGTCAGACAACTCTTCTGCAACGCTGGCGGAAAGCCACAACCCGGCCGCCATCGGAAAATCAATGAGTCGCTGAGCCATCGCAGAGTGGCTGGATATTCCTTCTACAACTTCCGCCACAGTGCGTCCAGGATGAACGTTGGTGCAATAGCTCAGGGGCAGGGTTGACAGGGTCATGAGATGCTACTTATGAAATGATCAATGGCAGTGATGATGGAATCAGCTCATGCAGATTGTAAAACTCAAGTACGATCCGGTCACGGTTTTCATCCCGAACACGACGAAACTCTGAAATCCGCTGGTCCTCTGAGCCCCGTGCATCAAACGGATCGTCAAACGGCCAATCTCACCGTTCAACAGAAACGGGAAACGTCGGTCAGTTCTCATTTGCTGCAGAACAGACTTCAATGACACCTGCCGGCAGCACATTTGCGGGTGAAACAGAATCATCAGTCGATCTGCTGCTTTGCCCAGAGATGTCAATCCCCACATCGGCCATCGCCGAAATGACTCTCGAACGAACATACCCGACCGGCTTTGCGCCGGCCGACCACAAGTCGAAACGATCACGATTGAGGAATCTGAGCCAACCTTTGGCCATTGAACTGTGGCAGGAATTGCCGGAGCAGAGTAACAGCACCCTGCGATGAGTCGACATGAAATACGGCCCATCGACACACGAGCTCTCAAAAACAGCGACCCACCTGACCGGTCTTTCAATGATCCGTCAGCTGCTCCCGACTCGGCGAAAGATAATCAACACGGCAGGAAACATCACGGATGATCTCGTGGCAGACTGTCAAGATTTCGCAATGAATCGGATTGAGAAAGATGACCAGTAAAACTCATTGAAGCCAACTTGACGCCTGTGCCTGCCATCACGAATGAACATGCGGATCAGAACGCTAAATCAGCCTCTTGCGCTCAGATGGACGCCCTGATCAATTCGATCGCTAATTGAAACCCTCTGTGTCTGTTCGCAGGAAAAGGATGTCCATGCGATCTCTTCTGATGACTGCCGCTCTGCTGAGCCTATCGCTGTCCGGTTGCCACATGTGCCGCTGGTCAAATGCCTGTTACGGTGTGGTGGATGATATTTCGGACTGCCATGATTTCGACAGAAGAAAGCTCGATCGATTCTATTGCGAGAAACTGGATGTGACTCGATGGGGCATGAACCAACCATGCCCGCGAAGCTGTTGCCCGCACTGCAAATAAGCAGCGACGCCCGTGACTCCGCAGATGTGTGATCTTATCGGCGAAAATCGCCGATGACTGACATCACCTGCAGGTCATCCGGGAACAATTCCGATCTGGAAGACCTTTCCGTCGACGTTGACCTTGCCGAGTTTCGGATTCGTCTCATTGAGCGGGCATGTTGTTCCGATTATTCCGAGCATGGGGGATTTGAACGACGTGTGATTTCCGGGGGGAAACTCTTTCCACGTCGTGTCCGATGTTATCTCCAGTCAGCGAGGGCTGGAGATTCGGGGAGGCTCTATGCAGTTCATGCCGATGCCTGAACGGCGTGATGATGGAAAGCTGCCATCATCATGTGCCCCTCATGCGTATTCGCTCCGGATCATCTCCTGTCTGATGAACAGGCTGCATCTTCTGGTCTTCACGTTGATTGCGTTGATCTCCGGAATGCCGATGGCGGGTGCTGAGCAGCTTGAGGATCTGCTCCGGCAGGCAGGCATCCGAGTCGTGAGCAAAGGAGAGTCGTCCACAGAGCTGGAGAAGAGAACAGCCGCAATGCTGCCAATGTCCCAGATCTCTGAAGAGAATCGCAGACGCGTCTCCGAAATCGTGAGCGACTGCAATCAGTTTCGCCGCCTGCCAACGCTGCAGTACACCGTTGACGAACCGATGTATCGGTATCTTCTGGAACATCCGGATGTGGCCGTCAGCACGTGGCGGGTCATGGGAATCTCGCGATTTGAGATGTGGCAGACGGGGCCTATGGAATACGAAGCGAGGGCCATTGATGGGTCCGAGGGCCTTGCTGATATCCTGTATCGCGACAAGAATCAGATGCTTTTCATCTGCGAAGGAATGTATCACAACCCAGTACTTCCCAAACCGCTTCAGGCCTCGGCACTGATCTGGTTTCGAGCGACTTTTACTCCGAATGCTGAAGGAACCCATGTTGTCAGTCAGCGAGCGGATGTGTTCGTACGATTCCCATCGAATGGCGTTTCAGCTGTTGCCAAAGTTCTTTCGCCAATCACCAATCCGCTCATGGATCGAAATCTGTTCGAGATCTCGCTGTACAGCAGCATGATGTCTCGCGCCGTCCGAGATGAACCGGAGTGGGTCGTTCAGGTCGCTCAGCAACTGGATGGCGTTCTGCCGCAACGAAAGGATGAGTTACTGGCAGTGGCCCGGTTGCCTCGCAGAAACGACGGCAAAGCGAAGGCAGCCAACGGACCTGCAAGTGATCGGAAAATCGTCTTGTCTCCGCAGTTGTTTTTCTTCGACCCGCCGAAAACAATGCCTGCTCCGGAGCAACCTGCATCGGATGCCAAGGTGCGAACCGCGGCACTGACAACAACCAAATCCCCCGCATCAGTCACGATTCCTGCTCAGACCGCCTCTTTCAGTCCCCCGGTTCGCATGAGGGATCAGGTACCGGCAAATCAATCAGATGAGGATCAACCTGCAGCGCAGTCCGATGATGAATTTGCTCTGCAACCGGCGTTGCCTCCGGCTGGATCGACCGCAACCGATTCAGCCGGAAGCAACCCAACCCCACCCTCTTCAGGCCGCCTGGAGAAGGCTCCCTGACGGCACGGCTCCCGCATTTGTTCAGGCAGCCGGCATTAACCCGTCATCGGGGATCTCTGAAAATCACATCATTCCCCGCACAGACACCTTTGGGTTACCCGTCATCAGCATCCGCACAGTTGCCTCTGATTGATTCGCCTCATCAATCGCTTCAGGATGTGGTCCGTACTGAACGCCGGCGAATCCAGCGGTGTCCTGAGAGATCGTTCAGTCGCTTTCTGCTGAGAAATTTCCGCACTGGCGATAACAGAGAAGAAATCCCCCCAGAGTCACATCATACTCTGTTCTCAGGAATAATCGGGCCCGTCTTGAACGTTATACACTCATGCTGTTGAGAATCACAGATCTTCGTGTCCCGGTCGAATTACCGGAGACAGAACTTCCGAGTGAACTCGCGCGACGCTGGTCAGTCCGTCCGAACGAGATTCCCGCGATTCGCATTCTGCGACGCAGCCTGGATGCTCGGAATCGCTATCGACTGGAGTATGTCTATTCGATCGCGATGAATGTTCCGGACGAGTCGGCATCGGCATATCGATCCGGGCAGGGATTTCAGGTCGATGCATGGGCCGCTCCGGAGTTCGAAGATGTATCCTCCGGCTCAGAGCGATTGTCCACTCGGCCGGTCGTTGTCGGCTCCGGGCCCGCCGGACTTCTCGCCGGTTACTACCTGGCCCTGAAAGGCTATCGCCCGCTGATCATCGAACGGGGTCAGGCCGTCAGGGAACGCGTCCCCGCGATTCGCGATTTCGATTCCGGCGGCGAGCACGACAATGAAAACAACTATCTGTTCGGTGAAGGTGGAGCCGGCTGCTTCAGTGACGGAAAACTGACCTGCCGCATCACCGGACCTGACGTGGATTGGGTCCTGCAGAGCTTTGTTGATTGCGGTGGACGCCCATCACTGGTCTATGAGAACAGACCGCATCTTGGCAGCAACAAACTTCCGATGATCTGTCGCAACTACCGCCGAAAGATCGAAGCATCGGGCGGCGAATACAAGTTTGGTTGTCGGCTGGAAGGATTTCAGTTTGCGGATGGCCAACTCAAGGGAATTGAAACTTCGTCCGGCTTCATCTCGACCTCGCTGTGCATTCTGGCGATCGGTCATAGTGCTCGTGACACTTATGAGATGCTGCTGCAGACAGGATTGCCATTGAAGCAGAAAGCGTTTCAACTTGGTCTGCGAATTGAGCAACCTCAGGAAGTGATCAATCAACACAAGTACGGCCGCGATGAATATCTGACTCTGCTCGGCGCGGCGGATTATTCGCTTGTGGCTCGCGGACAAAAGGATCTCTTCACGTTCTGTATGTGTGCCGGAGGCATTGTCATTCCCAGTGTGTCTGAGCCGAACATGTATTGTTCGAACGGGATGAGCAACTCACGGCACGATTCGACATTCGCCAACAGCGGGCTGGTCGTGACCCTCGAACCTCACGAATTCGGCAGCGAACATCCATTGGCTGGTATTCACGTGCAGCGCAAGTATGAATCGATTGCATTCGAAATGACCGGCCGCAGCTACTTCGCACCGATTCAGCGAGCCAGGGATTTTCTGGCTGAACGCACCCCTTCACCGAATGAAAAGCTGCCCTCTTCTTACGAACGCGGCACGCGAGCCAGCAACCTTTCGGCCGTTCTGCCCCCGCCGATTCTCAAGGCAATGAAATCTGGCCTGCCGATCATGGACCGGCAGTGGAGGGGACAGTACCTGAAGGAAGCAGTCCTCGTGGGTCCCGAAATGCGAGGCAGCTCGCCTGTGCGAATTGATCGCGATGTACAGACGATGGAGATTCCTTCGATGCCCGGCATCTATCCGATCGGCGAGGGCGCAGGGTATGCGGGAGGAATCGTAACAGCAGCCGTTGACGGTCTTCGCGTCGCGAAGAAGATCGTCGCGCGGTATCGCCAGCCGGAGTGACTTCGTGCTCTGAGAACAGCAGCAGCCATCAGAGATGGCTGCTGCCGATCGGATGCATCAACGCCGACGCGAGCAGATCGCTGAACTCTCAGATCACAATGGAAGACTTCTGCCCGGCGAGCTGCATCATGAACCCCTGCAGACGTGCGGCCATCTCGTTGCCGTTCGGTGCAAGACCTGCCTGAATCATCGCGTTCGCATGCAACTGTCGACCGCAGTCCTGAACGAAGGCATGGTTGTCGGAGTTCGCGGCAAGCTCGGAGAGGCGGCGAATCAGAGGAGCCGTCGGATTGATCTCGAGGATCATCTTCTGCATCTCAAACTCGGGCGTGTTCATTCGCAGAACGCGCTGCATCGTCGTGCTCATGGAACCTTCCGCATTCACAAGGCAGCACGCACTCTCGGTTAGACGTTCTGACCTGCGAACTTCCTTTACTTGATCACCAAGAGCTTCCGTGAACAGTTTTAACAACTGCTCGAACTGTTCTGGTGGAGCATCCGTCGACGATGCATCTTTCTTCTCGTCTTCGGACTTTGATTCTCCTTCGTCCTTTGGAGGAAGTTTCAGGTCTGCTGAATCGATGGAAACGATCTCTTTCCTGTCAAACTCCTGCAGCCGTGCGAGGATGTATTCGTCCGCGGGATCTGTCAGGATCAGAACTTCAAGGTTGCGAGAGCGGAAGATCTCAAGGTTTGGATCTCGCAGCACAGATGCCGTATCTGCTCCACAGGCGAAGTAGATCTGCTCCTGATCTGGCTTCACACGGCTGCAGTATTCTTCGAGAGACACCATCTCTTCGGTCACGGCCGCATGGGTCGAACTGAATCGGAGCAACTTTGCAATCCGGTCTTTGTTGTCAAAGTCATTCGCAATTCCCTCGCGAAGAATAACGCCGAATTCTCGATAGAACTTCGTATACTGATCCTTGTTGTCGCTGGCAACACTCTCGAGGTGCTCAAGAACTTTCTTCGTGATGACCTTCTGCATCTTGCGGAAGACGGTGTTGTCCTGCAAAGCCTCGCGAGACACATTCAAAGGCAGGTCTGCTGAATCCACAATGCCACGCAGGAACCGCAGGTAATCGGGGAGCAGATCACGATTGTCGTTCTGAACGAGGATTCTCCTCGCACACAGATGCAGGCCATGATCCGATCGACCGAAACCCATCTTTTCGAGATTGGAATCCGGGCAATAAAGAATGCTGTAAAACTGGAATGGTGAATCAGCCGACAGATGCAGGTGCCACAAGGGCTTCTGCCCCGGATAATGTGTCAGATACTCATAGAAATTGTTGTACTGTTCTTCCGTGAGTGTGTTCTTCGGCTCAACCCAGATCGGCGGCTGGTTGTTGACATGTTCCGCATCAAGATAAATCGGATACGGCACGAACGTGGAATACTTGCGGAGAATATACTTCAATCGAACGGGCTCAAGGAACTCATCCAGATCCTGCTTCAGATGCAGTCGAATGGTCGTGCCTCGCTCGGTGATTTCCGAAGCCGCGTCGATGGAGTAATTGCCGTCACCCGTCGATTCCCATCGCCAGCCGGTTTGTTCGGAATGACTTCGAGTGACCACTTCCACCCGATCGGCCAGCATGAATGATGAATAGAAGCCTACGCCGAACTGTCCAATAATGGACAGGTCCGGAGACTGCTCACCCGACTTCTGAGCCTTCTTCAGAAACTCCAGCGAACCGCTTCGCGCGATCGTCCCAAGATTGCTCATCAACTCGTCGCGCGTCATTCCTATTCCATTGTCCCGAATTCTGAGCACTCGGGCCTCCTTGTCAGGCTCAATGGTGATCCGGAGCTCGCTCGAATCATTGTTCTGCCCCGAGGTCAGACTGACATAACGAAATTTGTCGATCGCGTCCGAGGCATTCGAGACAAGTTCGCGAATGGTGATCTCGCGATTCTGGTACAGGGAATGTGACAGAAGGTGCAGGAGCTGACTGATCTCGGCCTGAAATGAATACTGCTGTTTTTCTGCCTGAGCCGACATGGACAACCTCAAACTGAAATTCTGAACGGATACGGACGACGCGGAGACTCCGACTGCAGCCGAACAAGGACCAAAGCGGGCCTTTTGCGAAGCTTTTGACAGGCGTCACCCGCCAAACAGCCGGACTGGCGACAGGCAGCAAATGCCATTCCAGCCGCATCGGCAGACGATTCGATGGGTGCAACTTGACCAGTCTCAGGGTAAACTCAGAGAACAACGAATTCCTCAGGATTTTCTCATCGCGGTGCACTAATGCCAGATCCATTTCAAGAGAACATCGAACGCGTGAATCGCCGTCAGTTTTTCGGCCGTTCGTCGTCCGGAGTAGGCCTCGCCGCGCTCGCCGCGATGACTCAGAACCAGGGCAACGCACGCAATCGCATCCCGAATGCATTGGCCCATTTCGCACCGCAGGCAAAGCGCGTTGTGATGCTCTGGCAGGGTGGAGGCCCTTCGCATGTGGACTTATTCGATGACAAGCCCGAGATGCGAAAGATGGCTGGAAAAGACATCCCGGAGACCATCCGCGGAACGACCCGATTATCCACAATGTCCAGCGGTTATGGACGCTGGCCATGCCAGCCAGCAATCAAACCATTTCAGCGTTACGGCGAATGTGGCATGTCACTGAGTTCGATGCTGCCGAATGTCGGGTCGATCGCGGACGACATCTGCGTCATCCGCAGCATGAATACCGAAGCCGTGAATCACGCTCCCGGCGTGACATTCTTCATGACCGGATCTCAGGTTCCGGGGCGACCCAGTCTCGGAGCATGGTTGTCGTATGGCCTTGGCAACGAGACCGACAATCTGCCAACGTTTGTTGTGATGACATCGAGCGATAAGGGCAAGACCTGCGGTCAGTTGTTCTTTGATTACTACTGGGGAAGCGGTTTTCTTCCCAGCCGCTTTCAGGGTGTTCGTTTTCGAAATACAGGCGATCTGGTTCCCTATCTGACCAATCCGCCCGGCATAAGTACCACCGCCCGGCGAGACCTGCTTGATGATATTGCGACCTTGAATGCCGCTCATCTGGAGGACTATGGCGATCCGGAGATTGATACTCGCATCGCCCAGTATGAGATGGCCTTTCGCATGCAGTCGAGTGTTCCGGAGCTTGTAGATTTCTCCGGAGAGTCAAAAGCCGTGGTCGAGCGATATGGTCCGGATGCTCTGGTCAAAGGCACATTTGCCAACAATTGCCTGATTGCCCGCCGACTGCTTGAACGAGGCGTTCGCTTTGTGCAACTGATGCACGCCGGATGGGATCAGCACGGTAACCTGTTTACTCAACTTGAAGAACAATGCCGCGATACCGAAGGCCCCTCTGCCGCACTTGTGAAGGATCTCAAAGAACGCGGCATGCTGGATGATACGCTGGTCATCTGGGGTGGCGAGTTTGGAAGAACACCGTTCGGCCAGGGCGACCCCAACAACCCGAAAGGTCGCGATCACTTTGGTCGTGCTTACGGATGGTGGCTCGCGGGAGGCGGCATCCGACCGGGAACAGTTTACGGCCAGACGGACGACTTTGCATGGAACATCGTCGCCGACAAAGTTCACGTGCACGATATGCAGGCAACAATCCTGCATCTCTGTGGACTTGATCACACCCGCCTGACATTTCGATATCAGGGACGCCAGTACCGACTGACCGACGTTCACGGAGAAATCGTACGGGGCATTCTGAAGGCTGCCGTCTGAAACAGCGAAACCCCCGTTTTCCGCTCCACGCCTGCCGCGTGGAAAGGCTGGCGAAAAACCTTGCCTCACAGGAAGAGATGCGATAGCAGCACTTAATTCTGAATCGCGAAGACCCAGATCTGCGAGGGTTCGTCTGATTCGAAGTCGTTGTCGGTGCTTACGAGTAAAGTGCGTCGGCCGTCGGCAAGCATTGGTCCGAATGTCAGACCTTCGATCTTTTCCGGCATCTCACGACCTGCCAACTTCCACCGAGGATCAAGAAAATCAAGAAACTCCTGTTGTGCCACCGGCACAACATCCCCGGGCAGTTCCAGCGGAAGCGTCTCGCGATCACCAATATCTGTGGCTTTCGAAACATCGATCAGCACAAGCTTTCGCCACGCCGCCTCTTCACCCGCACCACTGTCTCGTTCGAGTACCAGATATCGATCGGGCCCGTATGCCACGATTTCACTGTTGCCGTTCAACTCACTGTACATCTGAGAAACAAACTGGCGAATCTGGCCTGTCTTCAGGTCGCATTCCACAAGGCGGCAGTTCCGCCCAACAACGATTCCTTCCGGTGTACGAACACCATCCTGGAGCAGCGGTCCCTGCATCAGTCCCCAAAGTCGGGTCCCGTCGTGCGAAATCGCCAGACATTCCATACCTCGATTGGATGCTCGCCCGAACTTATTGGAACTGTTTTCCTTCAGTTTCGCTCCATCAGGATTGGCAACCATCAGGCACAGTGGCAGTCGAAACCGTCGGATCGCCTGCCCCTGGGGCGAAAATTCCAAAAGCTCCGGACCATATTCGTCAGACACATAAAACACGCCATTTGCTGCAAAGCGAAATCCCTCGGGATCGAATCGATGTGCCTGATCGGCCGTCGCTTTCAACGCCGTCGATAAGCCAGTAAAGGGTCGCCCCTTTTCGTCGGAAAACATGACTGTCTTCACGGCCGTCGCAGAGACCGCCGGATTTGCCCCCGGCGTAATCTGAATTTCCAGCATCTGCACGCGACATGGATACCCAACGGCCCCATCATCCGGTCCTCGATCTGACATGGCCGCATAAAGACTTCCCTCGCCTGAATAGTCGAGCGCTGAAAAACCACCGAGCCGATTTCGGGGCTCCCCGTTCTCGAGGATTCTCGCATCACCGGACAGATCGCGAGCGTCCCCGGGAATCACGGCCTTTCCCACGAACTCAATCTTTGGTGGGTCCTCTGCAGAACTCTCGCTACCGAAGATGCCGGAGATGACCGTGCACAGCGTGCTAACAAAGAACATCCGTTTAATAAGCATTCGAGTCTTCCG
>JBKDRW010000554.1:0-7395 GCA_046341255.1 Planctomycetota bacterium | reverse complement strand
AACGAGTTCTCGCTGAGCAACCTGACCACTGGCTCGTGCTTCAAAAACTGATTGTGATCGAATGGCAGCGTGGTCGTTTCGAAGCCGTGGATGCCCTCCTGGAACAAGTGCTTCGAATGCAGCTGAGCTGGAAGACACCGGTGGAATCGCTTACCAGAGATCCTGCTTTGGCAATTCCTGCTGGATCAAAATCTCTGCTTCCGATTCCCTGGCCATCACGAGTGACGCAGAATGTCGTCCGAATCACTCTGGGTGAAACGGCCCGTGAATCCATCATGATGCCAACGGGACCACTTCAGGCTGTCGATTTCGGGGATGTTCGTCTGTTCTGCCTCGCCACGAAGAAGCGTCTTCTCGAAGAACAGAAGATGACCGAACAGTGGATGGCGGAACTGAAAGCGAAAGCGGCCGTTGACCGACAGGCGGCGTGGGATCTCTGGGGGCTCATCGTTTTGGACGATGACAACTCACTTCGCGAGCTGGCGAAGGAATCTCCCCTCACAACGGCAATTCGTCTGGCGTCGTTCGGAGATGCTGACGGGCATCTCGCGCTCATCGACACCGCATTTCTCCTCGATCTGCATTCGAACGTCGGTAAATCAGTTATTCACAATTTCGCTGTGAAGTGGCTTGATGCTGACGAACTGTCCACCATCGGAGCATCGCTGGAAGCCATCTTGAGACTTGCGCCGCAGGAGTTGTCTGCAGAAAAGGTCAGAGCGCTGGTCGATCTGTATCGGCGGCAGGATCAGGAACCACTGCTGACGGAGATTGTGGCGAGATTGAAGTCAGACGGGGCGTCGAGAGAACAGTTGCAGGCTGCTTTCTGGATCTTATGTGAGTTGAAGAACACGACGTCTGCGGATTTGCTGGAGTTGGTTGATCGCCTGAATTCAATGGTAATCGAGATGAATTCAGTACGAGGGGCCAGTGGTGGTTCTGCGTTTCGATGGAACGTGGATGATGCTGATGATTTCGCCCGGGCGATCCTGTCTGCGGCGTCGGATCGCACCGATTCGGCGGCCTGTCAACGTATCTTTGAATGGTGGATCTCTCAGCAGTCCGAGAACGACAGAAACGCGTATTGTTCGCCGCGATTTCTCATCTGGCCGCTAAGTCGCGAGCTTGATATGGCGCCGCATGCCGGACAGGTCTGCCTGGTTTCAGAGGCATTTGATGAGCCAGATGGGCAATTCATCGTCGAGTTCAGCAGCTTTCTGAGTGCTGACAAGATCACCGCTTCCATGACCGATGTCACTGTATCGCGGAAGGGAAACGAGTCTGTTGCAGACCGTCAGCTCCGAGAGATCACGCTGGCGGTTACAGGCTGGGGCAATGGTTCATACGATGACGCACTCGGGCACCTTGCCCGTGCAGCCTCGCTGAATCCTGACGATCGCGGCCTGAAGATTCGCGTCATTGATCTGTGTCAGATGACAGGGCGATTTGAGCAAGCTCTGAAACTGGTCGAAACGCTTCCCGAGTCTGACACTGATTTCATCAGGCAGAAGTATCTCAAGATGCTGGAACTTTCAGCACGCCTTAAGAACACTGACAAGGCACGGGCTGCACTCGACCGGTTGTCTGGTTTTTTTCTCGACCCGGACTCAACAAAAATGATCTCCAGCTGCCTCAAGGCCCTTGATCTCACTGATGAAGCAAGTCAGTTTCAGGCGAAGATGGGCAAGCCGGCGAGCCATCAGCTGCCTCGTCGAGGATATGTGCAGGCCTCGCCGTTTCTCTATGGAAAGAGACTCGAAGCCCTGCGCAAGGGAGAAAACACGACGGCGACCGTGGATTTCGCCAGGCAGATCCTTCGCCGAACCCAAAACGCAGCATGGTTCTCCGGCCGATCCTCAGAAGACCGTGACAAACTTCGCGAAGAGGCGTTCAGAATTCTGAGGGAAACCGGGGAACTGGATCAGATCATCGAACGAAAAAAAGCTCAATTTCAGGCCTCGCCACGATCCGAGATACTGGCCAGAGACCTTGAAGATTCATTGCGAGCAGCGTGGCAGGATGAGGAAGCAGATCACATCCGACGGCAATGGCTTGAGGCAGCGATGTCAACGAGTCCAACGAACATGGCTGAGCTCGCTCAGCGGCTGTACGCAGAGAGCGACGTCGATCACGCAGAAGCTGTTGTCTTTCGCCTGATGGAAGATCATGCCAACTTCTTCTGGTCCGTTGGAGTTTCCCAACTGTGGGCCATTCTGGAGAACTCCTCTCACCCCGAACGTATCGCAGGTCTTGCGACTCAGTTTGTAACCCAACATCCTGAAGATACTCGAGCTGTTGCGAATGCACAGCGTGAAGCAGTCCATAAAATCGCTTCCTTCGCAGAAGACTCCTCATCGAAAGCAGAAGGTCTGCTCGGCCAGCTTTTCGCAGACACAAGCGAGGTTCCTTTCAGCGTTCAGCTGGAGAGGCAAAAGAAGCTCTGGACCACACCTCAGACGTTTCGAGCACTATCGAGATTGATGATTCCGAGGACCGAAGCGGAAGCTCTTGCTCCTCGCTACGGATGGAGTCGCACGCCGCTCGATACGGATATGGAACGGATCTTCACAGTCGAAAAATCGTCACCCTTTCGTGCGGTGGTCGAAGGTCTGCCTTATTCGTTCAAAGAGGATTTTCGGCGGGAAGTTGATCAGGCTGAACGCGACTTCCCCGGATGGCGTCTGGCACTGCCCCTGCGACTGCTTTTCGCCATCACGGAAAAGAATCTCGATGAAGCTCACCTGCTTGTTGAACAGATGAAGGCCGACTCCGATTTTCAGATTCCGGAAGGTCCAGCCTATGAACTCGCGGTCCTTCTCACCGAACAGGGTCAGGACTGGAAACTGCTGGCACTCGACGTCCTGAAACGGTGTATCGAAACATCGCCCGGCAGGATTCGACTGGCGTCGCCTGTTGTTGATCGATTGGTCAGCATCTCGGGGGCGATGGGACGTACTGAAGAAGCCAGACAACTCATCGAGACACACGTCGACTTGACCTTGACTAAAAACATCGAACAGGCTGATGCATCATCGATCCTCGTACGACTGGATCATCCCATTGCCGCGTTACGATTGCTCGCCCGAGAAGACCTGCGTGAGCACTCGATGCTTGCTGACGAAGAGATTCCGAAAGCTCAGCAGGAAGCACTGTTGCGCATTCAGCCGGAACATATCATCCGTGATCTGAAACAGTCACTGTCGGCGCGACAATCCGATCATGCGATGCTCATGAGGCTGGGCGTCGAGACAGATGCTGCGGCTGGTCTGCTTCAACTGAAGTGCAAGTCGCTCGATCGCGTTCTGACCGGGACGAAACTGAATGAACGTCAGAGTGAGGAACTTGCTGATGCGTTAAAGCACGCATTGACGAAACGGTCTGCAGAGCCAGCGGTGATCGCTCTGGCCGCAGGTTTTCTGCTGGCCTCAGATCAAAATGCGGCGATTCAGTCAGTGCAGCCAGAACTGGAATCGTGGTGGCAGCGTCCTGTTGCGGATCTCGTGACGAAGAATGGTCATCAGCCGCGAGAGTTCGTGGCCGGCGAAGGAGCGGAATTGTGCCTGCTCGTGTGTTTCTCGGAGTTCTGCTTTGATGAGACGCGACGTCCGCTCGTCAAGAGCTACTTCAATTACTGCGAACGATTCGCCAGAAGTTCCGGCGACCGGAAACTACTGGATCTTGTCCTGACAAGCGAAGCAAAGTACTACGAGACCGTGAATGAAATGGACGCGGCCCAGGAAATCCGCGAACGAATCCCGATCAAACCCGCTCCCACCCTTTCCAAAGAAGATGTGGACGTGGAACTGCAGCACCTGCTGACCGTGCCTTAGCTCGGTCTCCGCCGAAGCAGCCAGGGCTTTCAATGTCCTCGATTTCGAAATGCCTGTCGCATTCCGTGACGAAGCAGATTCGAAATGTCGGAGCGACAGGCATACGGTCCTTACCAGGGCCAATCAAATCCAAGATCCAGGGCAGGTGATGAATGCGTCAGACTGCCGACACTGATGCGATCGACTCCGGATTCCGCGATCGCACGGACGGTTTCCAGTGAGACTCCTCCGGACGCTTCCAGCAGCGTTGAAGGGCTCATGAAATCTCGAATCCCTGCGGCTTCGCGCATCAGTGCGGGGGACATGTTGTCGAGCAGTACGATCTCCGGCCCTGCATTCAGCGCGTCGCGGAGTTGTTCGAGCGAATCGACTTCGATTTCGATCTTCGCTTTCTGATCGAACCGCGCCATGTACTTCCGAGCATCCGCCACAGCCGCTGCACAGGAGGATTCTCCGCGGGCAGCCAGATGGTTGTCCTTGATGAGGATCCCGTCGTACAAACCCATGCGGTGATTGGTTCCGCCGCCACATCGCACCGCGTACTTCTGGAGCAGACGATACCCTGGCAGCGTCTTTCGAGTATCCAGAATCACGGCTTTCGTGCCCTGAACAAGTCGAACAAACTGAGCCGTCCGCGTTGCAATGCCGCTGAGATGCGTCATGAAATTCAGTACCGTTCGTTCGCCAGTCAGCAGACTTCGCACGGGGCCGTTGAGGGTTGCAAGAAGCGTCCCGCGTTCGATTGGTTCACCGTCATGTCGATGTGTGATCCATGTGACGTGCCCCGGCAATTCCGCAAAGACGAGTGCCAGAACGGGCAGGCCACTGACGATGCCGGCTTGTCGCGATACGATGTTCACGCTGGCTGTCAGATCTTCCGGAATTGTCGACAGAGACGTAATATCTCCTCGATCGCGCAGATCTTCCTGCAACGAAAGTTTTGTCAACAGCCGAGCTGCAGCAAGGGTCTCGGCGTCAAAAGTCAGCATCATCCGATCTGTCTCCGATTCGCATCAACATGATTCCATGCAGTCTGGAAGCATCTTCAATTCACATGCGAAGTCAAACGTTGCATCGTCATCGTCGTTGTTCGCTGCGCGAACCGCACGCTGCGGCTGATTTCCGAATGGTGATCGCACCGGCATTTTGCAACACAGAAGCGGAACGTGCGACATTGAGGCCGCTTCGTTCTGTGGTCGCAAAGGAGGGTGTAGTGTTCGCGGAGCGAACAACGACTTTCCGGCACAGGATGTCAGCAATCCCGGTTCGCACGCGATCAATTCACTCTCGTCAGCAGTCCGTGTACGCTACGAAACAGTTGCGATGTTTTGATACGCCTTTCGCGAAAGATCTGATCGATGCAACGGCTTTTCATCCTGTTCAGTCTTCTTTGTTGCCTGCCAGTTCAGGCACAGCAGGTCGTGATCACGGAGAAGAATCCCGCTGAACTGAGCTTCAACGCTGAGCGGCTTGCGATGATCGACGATGTGGTTCAGGAAAGTCTTGATCAGTCGAAGATGCCAGGCTGCGTTGTGGTGGTGGGGCGACGAGAGGGCGTTGCCTATCGGAAGGCGTTTGGATTTCGAAGTGTTCAGCCTGAGAAAATCCCGATGACGCTCGATACGGTCTTCGATCTGGCGTCACTCACGAAGCCGATCGCCACGGCGACAAGCGTGATGATTCTGATCCAGCAGGGGCGGATTGAGCTGGAAGCACCCGTCGCAAAGTATCTGCCGGATTTTGGCGCGAACGGAAAAGATGCCATTACCGTCCGTCATCTTCTGGTCCATACCGGAGGTTTGATCGCAGACAACTCAATGGACGACTACAAGGGGACTCCGGACGAAGCCTTTGCAAAGATCGACACGTTGTCTTTGAAGGCGGCTCCAGGAGCAGAGTTCACCTACAGCGACGTGGGCTTCATCGTTCTTGGCCGTCTCGTGCAGGCGGTCAGCGGCAGGAACGTCCACGAGTTTGCCAGCGAGAATGTCTATCAGCCGCTGGTGATGAATGAAACGGGATATCTTCCTGCTGACGCGCTGAAGTCGCGTGCTGCAATCACTGAGCAGCGAGATGGCAGATGGATGCAGGGCGAAGTGCATGATCCTCGAGCCTACGCGTTGGGAGGAATTGCCGGGCATGCAGGGTTATTTTCGACGGCTGACGACCTGACTCGATACGCAACCATGATGCTGTCCGGGGGACGCCTCGGAGATGTTGAAATCCTGAAACCTGAGACATTCCGGCTGATGACGACGGCAGTCGATGTTCCGCGAGGACGCCGTGCTCTGGGATGGGACGCACGTACCGGGTATTCGTCTAATCGTGGAGACCTGATGTCTTCGAAAGCCTTCGGCCACGGTGGCTTTACCGGAACGGGTCTCTGGGTCGATCCTGAGCAGAATCTGTTTGTCCTGTTTCTCAGCAATCGAGTTCATCCCGACGGCAAGGGGCTTGTCAATCCGCTGATCGGTCGAATCGGCACGATTGCCGGGGCCGCTCTGACAGTCGAGGAACCGCAGCCGCAGAATCAGGCTGTTCCTCCCGCGAGCACGGTGCTGAATGGTATCGATGTTCTGCAACGTGATGGATTTGCTGCACTGAAGGGCCGAAAGGTCGGACTTATCACGAATCACACGGGCCTGAATCGTGATGGTGTCAGCACGGTAAAACTGCTGCATGAGACTCCGAATGTAAAGCTGGTCACGTTGTTCAGCCCGGAGCACGGTTTCGAGGGCAAACTCGATGTCTCAAAGATCGGCGATCAGACTGAACAGTCCACCGGCTTGAAGGTGTTCAGCCTGTACGGCGAAACTCGCACGCCGACGAAGGAAAGTCTTGAGGGCATCGACACGCTGGTTTTCGATATCCAGGACATTGGTTGCAGGTTCTATACATATGTCTCAACGATGGGCAATGCGATGAAAGCAGCCGCTGAGCACAAGGTTCGATTCGTCGTACTGGATCGAGTCAACCCCATCGGTGGTGTTTCGGTTCAGGGACCCATTCTGGACGACGGCGATCAGTCATTCGTGGGATACCATACAATTCCCGTCAGGCATGGTATGACAGCGGGTGAACTGGCACAGATGTTCCGCGAAGAGATGTCCCTGGATGTCGATCTGGTTGTCGTTCCAGTCTCGGGATGGTCACGATCCCATCTGTTTGACGAAACGGGACTGTTGTGGACGAATCCGTCACCCAATATGCGAAGTCTGACGCAGGCGATTCTGTATCCGGGAGTGGGGCTTGTTGAGATGACCAATCTGTCTGTCGGTCGCGGAACAGACACCCCATTCGAGCTGGTCGGAGCTCCGTGGATTCGTGAACGTGAACTTGCGGCTCATCTGAATGCCGCCGGAGTCGCGGGCGTTCGATTTGTGCCCGTGCGATTCACGCCCACAGCGACGAAGTTTCCGAATGAGTCCTGTGGTGGCGTGAACATCCTGATTACGGATCGGAGCCGGCTGAATCCTCTGGAGCTCGGGATTCAGCTCATGGTGAGTCTGCATGCCCTGCATTCCGGGGACTGGCAGACCAAAAACCTGAATCGACTCCTCAGCAG
>JBKDRW010000553.1:0-17491 GCA_046341255.1 Planctomycetota bacterium | reverse complement strand
CACAAGTCGGAATGCTGTTGAGCAAACTCGGATGCGATGTCCCGTCCAGACTGGAGCCTCACTGCTGAAACCGCAAAATAATGCCGGCGCGGCGGTAACCGGCGACGATCGTCAGTGACTCGTGATTCTGAATGATGAGTGGATCATTCTGCGGGGACTTCTCAGCGAATACCGTATCTGATCGCAGGGACGCGGCCAATTGTGTCAGGGTGACGCGGAGACGTGGTCTCCGGTGGAGTCACACTCTGTCTGTGGTCCTGGCATGACGACTTCTGTTGTCACAATTCAGCCCGACCATACCCCCTGCCCTGTCAAAAAGAACGAGCGATCGGGGTGATTTAGTGCCGATCGATGGAATCTCCATCAGCGGCGGTGGCTGGCAAAAATCGTCAAGTACGGCAATCCGCCGATGGTGGGCTGTTCGACCCGTTTCCGCAGGCCCTTCAGTTTTACAACTGCTGAATTGAAGGAGTTGGTCTGATCTGCCGCATTTCGGGCGGGTTGCGTACCTTGTCCGGCAGAAATTGCAGAATTCAGCCGAGACATCGGAGCCCCTTCCCGCTGGAGACTGCGGAAATCTGAAATTCGACTTAATCCGAACCCCGTGAGCACTGCATACTCGCGGGAGAAAGTTCCCTGCGGATTTGGGACACATCCGGCATGATGTCGGATGAAGGTCATTCGAAGGACGGAAGCATGAAGATCATTCAACTGCTGATTCAGGTCATTGTCGTCGCGGCTGTCGTCAGAGGCACAGCGAGTGCCGAGATTGAGGCAATCAAAGGCAAGCGATACACACTCAGCAAGAATCACGGGCCATGGATGATCATGGTGACATCGATCCGCGATGTGAAGGAAGAGGATCGTCGGATTGACGGCGGGATGACTGCATGGGAGGCGGCTGACGAGATTGTCTACGAGTTGCGGAGAAAGGGCATTCCAGCCTACACCTATACGCAGGATGAAGAATCCCAGTTGCTCCAGGCTCCCGTGGCCGGAAAAACTCGCCGCTATATTGCTCAGCAGGGTTACATTTCGATCCTCGCCGCCAACTTCAAATCAAACACCGAAAAGGATGCGAAAAATGTGCTGGCTTTTGTCAAGAATAAGTTCAATCCTGCTTTTCTGAACGATGAAAAGAACGGTGGCATCCTCCCGAAAACACCGGGACGACCGACTCCCTTCAGTCGCGCTTTCTTTACGATCAATCCGCTTTACGAAGGCGAGGTGGTTGATCATGAAAAAGACAATCTGCTGCTGGGATTGAATGAGGGACAGAAGTATTCCATCCTCAGCAATCGCGGTAAGTACACGTTGGTGGTGGCCAGTTTCCATGGCAGTTCTGTTGTTCAGATTGGTTCGAATACGAATGCAGAAGCCATGAACTTCTTTGAGAAGCGATTTGGCTCCAGTCTCGACGAGTGTGCGGAGAATGCCATGAAGCTGACCGAGTGCATGCGAAATGCATCGAAATTCGGCTACGACGAGAATATCGAGGCGTATGTGTTCCACGATGAACACAAATCCATGGTGACCGTCGGAGCATTTGACAGCAAAGATGATCCGCGGATTCGACAGCTCTTTACTCGATATGCCGGCAAGCCCGGGCGTCACGCTCAGACAGGGGACGACGTGGTGATTGGAGAGACTTTTACCGTTCCCCGCCGCAAGAGGTTTGAGGATAAAGCGGATTTCGAATGGGTCTTTGATGCAGAGCCAAAACTGATGGAAGTTCCACAGCTGACCGGAAGCGGAGGATCGACCCTCAGGAGCAAGCTGTTGCGTCGCTGATGGCATAAAAAACTAACAAAAAAGAGAAGGCCCGACCCAGATCGAAATACCGGTCGGGCCTTCTTGTCATTTCATCCAGGGCGAGTGCGTCTGGAGGTTCCGTTTCTAGGGAGTACCAAGCCCGGCACCGGTTTCGTTTCCGATGATGATGCGACCACCACCGGAGGCGCCACCGCGAGATGGGTTGAGGATGTAGTCCGCATCAAGAGCCTTCGTGATACGATCCTTGGCCTGGGCAAGATGAGCCGTGGTATAAGGATCATGTTTGTCGGCCGCGGCAGCCTGAGCAGCTTCAATCTTCTTCACAATCTGACGGAGCTGTTCGCTCGCCAGTGTGGAGATCGTCTTGCCAGCAGCACCCTGAGCATTGCCTGGCATGGTCAGATCGATGAGACGCTCGAGGTGTTCTCGCTGAAGATTACGACGCAGGCTGGAAATCATCGGCTTGCGAGCGCTGTAGTTTCCTTCCGCTTTCGCATCCAGTTCCGTCCACACGCCCGTCGTGACTGTGCTCAGGAGTTCTGGCAGAGTCAGGGAATCCTGATCCGCCGGAACACGGAACTCGTTGTCATAGACTCGCTTCAGAGTGGTGGGATTCAGAACACTCGTCAGTGCCGATGCCTGAATTCCCATGATGCGATCATGGATCGGCCATGTGGACTCTTCCATCATGGAGTTCATGTCATCACTCCATTTATCAAGTCCCATGGCCGTCACGAGTTCAGGGCTCAGCCCGAACGATTCGTCTCTGAACGCATTGTTCACGACAAACGCCAGAGCCTTACGCTGAGTATCAGCGGGAACCACCTCGATCGGCTTGCGGCCATTCGGATCACCCTTTTTGTCGCGATTCACGTAAGCACCCCCGACCCAGTTGGCCATCATTGATAATGACCGAGTCTGCAGGCCAAGAATCATCTCATAACCGTAACGGACACGATCCCAGCTGTCTCCGTCCTTCACAAAGTCCTGCATCAGGCGAGCACGGTGATGAGCTGCCAGTCGCATCTGCTCTTCGGCGTAGTCAAGCGGATTCTTCGTGAAGTCATATCGACGAGCCAGCGGGTCCGGACCACCGGTGTCTTCGTCTGTGCCGTAAACCAACTCAGGTTCAGCCACACGAGCAAGAACAGGTTTCAGATCGCCAAACGTGTATCCATACTCAATGGCCCACATGTCGTATGGACCTACACCCGTCATGCAGTAATCGCCCTGAGCCGTACCGGAATCCAGTCGGATGTTGGTTCCGATATAGTCCATCACAGAGCCCGCCAACTGTTTCTTTCCCTTGACGGCATCGCTGTTGATTTCTGAAAGGGTGTAGACACTGGATGCCTTGAAGTTGTGCCGGAGACCGAGCGTATGGCCAACTTCGTGAGCAACCAGATGCGCAATCAGTGGGCCAACGAATGATTCCGGCATGCCGTCCAGCATCTGCTCACCGGGAGGCTTTGGTTCCTCTTTCTTAGCCTCAGCTGGTTTTTCATCCTTCTTTTCTTCAGGTGGTTTCGGTTCATCTGCAGGATTGCCTGCTGATGCCACGGCCGGTGCTGATTCGGGCATTGGTGACGCTGCAGGTGCAGCTTCACGCGTTGCTGTGAAGCTGCCCTTGAGCGCCTGACCATTGGCATCAGCCGCCCATGATCCCGTGAGGCTGTTCGCAGCCAGCTTTGCGATGAGTGTGACACCGACCTGCCCTTCTTCGACTTTCAGAGTCGCTTTCAGTTCCTGGGCAGCCGCGTCGAATGTGACAGACTCAAACGGAATCTCCATACCCGCGAAAGTTACGCTGCCTTTCAAGGCGCCCGCTTCGCTGTTGATCGCAAAATTGAACGGAACCTGATCGACAGGGAAGTTGGCAGCCTTCATTCCACCAACAACTCCGCTCCATTTGCCTTCCACACCGATCTTTTGTGAATCCTGAACTGACAACGCCTGATCAGCGTCGAGCAGGTCCATGGTCATCTTCATCAGTGCAAGGTCAAACGACATTCCTTCAGCGGCAAGACACATGCCATTGACCTGACTTGCACGATTCAGACCATCGAATTCATCATCTCCCATCAGTCGTGAATCTGCGTTGGCCAGAGGATGACCGGACCACGGTTTTGATGTCTGCTGCACAATACGGTCAATCACCCGCTGCCGCATTGATGGAGGTGAGAGGCGAACGCGTGGATCCCAGTTTGGATGCTCTGCAAGCCATGCCAGCGTATCTGCTCCGTAACCTTCCATTGCGATCTTCGGCAGAGCCTCCGAGAACTGCTTCTGGTAATGTCGAATCCAGCCATCCGTCAGAATGATGTCCGCGTCCAGAATCTGCCCAGTCAATGGATGGACTCGGCTTGGGCCGATCGCGGTCCCGACGTCATTGTTAAGCCAGCGAACGAAGTTGTACTGCACGTCTTCCGGATCTTTGTCCATGTGTGCGCCGGACGCAGCGTCCTGATAGTAAACCTCGATCGCATTGCTGATGCCGACCTTTTCGAACGCTTTGTTCCACGCGAGAATGCCATCCCTCACCCAGCGGCGATATCGCACCGGGGTGGTATGTTCGATGTAAAACACAATCGGGTTCTTCGGAGGACTCAACTGCAGTTTCGGATCAGCTTTTTCGAGATTCCAGCGGTTGATGTAACGCACGCGAGTCTCGCGGTCGTTGTATTTTGCGAGGTCAGAGAATGTCGTTGTGAAGAATCCGACGCGACTGTCAGCCGGACGTGGCTGATATCCGGTGGTGTCCGGAATGTCACTGATCGAGAAATGCAGGATTTTCAGGACATTGTCGCCCATCGCCGGAACTTCGAAGGCGATTTCAACGTTGTTTTCAAAGGCTTTCGCGGTCTTGATCGAGAAGATGCCTCTCATTCGAAGACCCGGGTCAAACATCGCAGGACCAATGTTGAACCGCGGATCAGGATTCAACAGCATCTGATCGACATCAATGATCGGACCGCCGCCAGGTCCCATGGCAACAATGGGAACTTCCATGAGGACGCGGTCGGTAAAGAGTCGATTGACCGATGAAGCCGCTTCTCGATCTCCATTCGCGCGGATTTCAATCTGGGGCGCCATCAGGGCAAGATGCTTATCATAGCGACGCCAGTAGACGTACAGGTCGCCGGCCTGAAGGCCAGCATAGTCTTCTCCACTGGCAACCGTCGTGGCGATGAAATACTTCTTCTGAGCGAAGCCACGCGGCAGTTCGGCATACATCTGCCCATCTTTCGCTCGGGTCCAAAGCGTATACATCGGAGTGATGTTGGCCTTCGTCACGACCTTCTCATAACCCTCGAGCACTTTATCGGCCGGGGGAAACTCCGGCTGCGCTCCGCCTTCCTGACTCATGACCTGACCGGACGACAGCAGCAGGGCTGCCGACAACGTCAGGCTTCCAAAACGAAACAGCTTCTTCAGCATAGAAAACCTTTCAAGAACGAACGGTGCTTGCATACTCCGACGTAAATCATTTGTTGCTGTCGCCAGATCCTTGCCTGAATCGATCCCGCAAATTCCAGCAAATCACGCCAAGGATTCTTCGGTGCTCACCCAAAACGACCAACATCCGCGTGAACGGATGCAAATCGCCTGGGGAAAAACTCGTCGCAAAACATGGGTGATTCAAGCGGTTGTGGATATTCCAAGGTCGCTAAACTCGCAATTCTACCTGGTTTCCGCAGCAGGGGAAGGAGCCGTTGATTCCCGAAACGGAATTCAGTCAGATCCTGAGCGACATGAAGGACCGATTGCTATCTCACGCGGACCTTCGCCCGCTTCTCCAGGCAGTCCCGCACGACGTGCTGATTACAGGCGGAAATGTCGCTGGTTCCGAATGCCTGCGCAGCAAAAGAAGTGGTTGACGACCACAAAAACGTGGTTTTCCATGGAAATGAAGGGGCGGTGATTACGGGTGCGACCCAGCTCAGACTTCGCTCTACCAGGGCCTCCACCACGATTTTTTGGCCTGAGCGACTGGTTGCGCCTGTTGAGCAGTCGACATCCCGGATCGCAGGACCACGTTCTCGGGCAGCAGAACGCAACTCAGTTCTCCGCCGACTCCACCGCTGGTATCTGTGGCAATCTGACCGTTTCGAATCTCAACTTGCGGTAACGGCACATGCCCCATGACGATCGTCACTGGTGAATCCATCGGAGGGCCAGAAATGATGAACGTCTTTGAATACAGCCACGGTGGGTGACTCAGCGTGAAATCCCGCTCGCGAAGGATCCGAACCTGGGTCTCAAACGGCATGTTTCGATCAAGGCCCGCATGCACAAACAGATAATCAGAGTGCTCAACGCTCCATGGCAGATCGCACAGCAGGCGGCGATGTTCCTCCGGCAGAGCTTCCTTCAATCCCGAAATGTCCTTGTGCTTCACACCGTAAGATTCAAATGTCGTGTGCGAATCGTAATGATTCAGCCAACGATCGGAAAAATCGATATAGTCTGGCTTGTCAAACAGATCGAGCGAGCCAGCCATCGCCAGTTCGTGATTGCCGCACACCCACGTCACTTTGCCATGCTGTTTCGCAAGCTCGCAGAACAAGCTGATCGTTCCCGCCGGATCGGGCCCGCGATCGACAAGGTCACCGATAAATACAATACAGCGGAGATGGATGTATGGAACCCGCGCAAGTTGTGCTATGATCTGCCTGAGTTTGTCGGTTTGAACGTGGACGTAACCAATGACAGCAACAGGTCCGTCAATACGCTGTGGAACGGACGGCATGAATCTTTGGAAACCTCTCTGCTTCGGTCATCATTCAATTCCTGGGTCAGCGAGTTTTCGCTGCGCCCGGATACTGACTGACGTTCCCCGATCGACATTTGTCAGTGCGGCACAACCAGTCACCCGGCAAGTGTACCCGGTTTGATGCAACTTTTCCAAATTGTTGCGGCAATGTTTACTGGTTTAACCAAAGGGAGAATGTGCCTGTTCAGGCAAACAGTTCCATCGTGGCGTCGTACTTCACCATTTCTCGAGGCTGGTTCAGATGGTTGTACACCGTGCGTCGAGGATAAAGACCGACAGAGTGATAGATCGACGCCAGTAATTCTCCGGGATGGACCGGGTTTTCTGTCGGTGCCGAGGCGGTTTCATCAGATTTCCCGTGAACGTAGCCACGTTTCATCCCAGCCCCTGCAACGAGCCCCGTGTAGCAGTAAGGCCAATGATCGCGGCCGTCGTCGCTGTTGCTGTTTCCGGAAGTGCTGACTCCTCGCTTCGGGCTTCGGCCGAACTCTCCGACCGCCACAACAAGTGTGTCGTTCAGCAGACCACGATCGTCGAGATCTTCCAGAAGAGTTGACAATGCTGCATCAAGCATTGGTGCCGACTGATTCTTCATGCGTTCGCTGAGACCCGTATGCACGTCCCACGAATGATTATCGCTGTTCGCAACTTTGGGCCAGTTGACTTCAACGACGCGAGTTCCTGCCTCGACAAGTCGTCGAGCGAGAAGACAGCTCTGACCAAACGTGTTGTTTCCGTATTTTTCCCGAAGCTCTTTCGCTTCTGCCGACAGATTGAACGCTTCGCGTGCTTTTCCTGACAGTACAAGCCCCAGTGCTTTCTCGTAGTACTCATTCAGTGCATACTGTTCCACAGCACGGTCGAGATTTTTCATTCCTGCGTTGACGGTGTCTCGCAGTGATGCTCGACGCTGCAGCCTGTCCTGAGGTACATCCTGACGAAGCGTCAGGTCATCGAGCTTGATTCGCTCCATCTTGCTCATATCCATGTCGTCGCCATTTGGATAGAGGTAGTACGGATCAAAAGCTCGGCCGAGGAATCCTGCCGTGCCGGCTTTTCCGATCACGTTGCTTTCCTGAAGCGGCCGCGGCATCATGACGAACGGCAACATCGGAGTCTGCAAGGGCTTCAGCTTGATGATGTTGGAACCAAAGTTTGGAAAGTCCTTCGGACTTGGCGGCTCAAGCTGACCGGAAGGACTGACATTGTCGGCTGTATAGCCCGTCAGCATCTGATAGATTGCGGCCGTATGATTGAAGAGTCCGATGGGAGTATAACTGAGCGATCGAATCAGAGTGGCTCGGTGAATCTGCTGAGCCAGCTTCGGAAGCAATTCCGTGAACTGCACTCCCGGTATCTTTGTATCGATCGGGCTGAACATGCTTTTGACGTTGTCCGGCACATTCGTCTTGGGGTCCCAAAGGTCTAGGTGACTGGGCCCGCCCTGAAGATAGAGCATGATGACGCTCTTCGCTTTGCCAAAGCCCTTGCCTCCGTAGCGGGCTTCCTCGTCGCTGATTTCATTGTTGCCGCGGGCCGAGTTTTCCAGAAGTGTCGAAAGACTCAGACCTGCGATCGCTGAACTTCCGACTCGTAACACAGCACGGCGAGAATATCCGTCACAGGTGTCTTTGCCGAAGCGACCGGGAATCACAAGCATGGCGAACTCCTGATGATGGTAGTCTCAGAGGAAATGTCGGCTGAAATCTGCCCACATGGACGGCAGTGAGATCACGATGGGCTTCAGGCAGACGAAACCTGCAGCATCGTGAGTCTTCACCACCGCAATGGCAGGCTGGTTTTGAGCGGGAACAACATCCGTTGCAGAGGGATCAGAAGTCTACGGCTCGTCAAGTCGACTTGGCAATCGTTTCCAGACCAAAATTGCACTTCGCAACCAGCATCGGGGGAGAATTGAGGAATGTCCCGCCAAATCACGGCTCCGGACCGGGCCCTCGGACATGCAGGCCCGCCAAAATTCGTCGTTTGCTGCCCGGCTCCTGAGCGCGCTTTCAGCCTGTTTTCCGAAACGCTTCGCACGTCCGGCAAGGATCGATTGCAGTTCATGTTCTGAATCACTCTGATCCGCCGTCCGATGATTTCCAGTGATGTCAGCCCGGAAGCCTGAGCCCGGCAAGGGGACAGGCTGGAAATGCCAGCCCGCCGGGCATTCCAAACGGTGGCAGCAACTTCATCGCGGAATCCCTGCGTTTATGCCATGGTCCGACGCGTGCCTTCAGTGAAACACCGGTTGATATGGATCGCGGTGCCTGGTGAGGTTCGATATGACGATTGGGTACGGCCACGGGCTATCGACGTGCCGAGCCTTCGAGAGCCATCACACATTCAGGGTTCAGGGGCTGTGGACCGAGCGTCACGAGAACCATCGAATTCGGACTTGATTCGATCGCGAAATCGCGAACCATCGGGACGGTCAGTGAGTCGATCCTGTCGTTGACCTCATCCAGTGTTACGACTCGACCAAGGAAGTACATATCGCGTGCCAACGACGAACTGCGCGATGTGGTTGATTCCTGCTGCATGATCAGAGAACTTTTTGCGCGGGCTTTGCATCGCTGCAATTCATCGTCCGTGATTCCCTCATGCAGCCGCAGAATTTCTGCAACAGCCACATCCAGCGTTTCCTGAGCCCGTTCCGGAGTCGTCCCTGCATACGCGAAGACTCGACCTTCGTCTCGAAGCGTGCTGTGCGAGGCTGAAATCGTATAGCAGAGCCCGCGTTTTTCCCGAACTTCCGTGAACAGTCGCGAACTCGACCCGCCGCTCAGCAGGCTCACAGCGGCCCACGCGAGATAGTATCGGTCATCACAATATGGAACCGAATTCCAGGCGAGTCCGATGTGAGTTTGTGCAGAGTCGTGTTCGATATGAAATGGAGATTGTGGCAATGCTTCTCGAGTGACACTCGGTAACGCGGCTGGCTTCCAGTTTCCGAATGTTCGGCTGACGATTGATTCAATCTGACGAACATCAATATTTCCGGCAATCCCGAGAATCGCTCCATTGGGGCGAACAAACTGCTGATAATGACGGCGCACATCATCCGGTGAAACATTGCCAAGGTCTTCCAGTTCTCCCTCTGCCGCATTGCCCCATGGCGCGGCATAGCTGTATTTCCGAAGCACTTTGCCCAGTCGCTGCCTTGGCTCATCCTCCATGGACATCAGACTCTGTTCCACCAGGTCTCGTGCTGGCTCAAAGTCATCGTCGTTGAGATGCGGCTCGAGCACCATCCGTCCGAGGTACGGAATTGCATCACTGATGCGATCGGCAGTCGTGGCCGCCGAAAATGTCACATGGGCACTTCCCACGGACGTGTTCCGCTGCAGGCCCAGATTATCCATCGCCGCGCACAATTCGCGAGCGCCCAGACCTCCTGCACCGCGAGAGAACATCTCAGTAAGAATCGCGGCTGTTCCGCAGCGATGCGTCGTGTCTCGTACGCCGCCGGCTGGAACCATCAGTGTGACAGCAGCCGACTGCAGATCCCGCATCGGCTCCATGACAACCAGCAGGCCATTAGAAAGCTGAAAACTCTCGATTTTGCTCGACATCGAACGTTCTGTCACAAGTCGGATTGAAGACCTCGGAACACATGAACGCAAATCGATCGGACTTGCGGTCGACGCACGCACTGTCGCGAACTCAGCTTCCGTTCGCAAGCGATTGCAATGTCGGGACGTGAATCCTTCAGTCGAGTATTGGCAAATGGACGACGTGGCTCCGCGGAGTGCCGGCAGCAGAACTTTCCGGACTGATGTTCATCGCTGCGACTGATTGTCCGTTCTGCACTAAGATCCTGCAAGACGAGGGCCTTGACGGTCGCAGTGGTGATCCGCCGACAGGTGCTCCAGGATCCAGCAGAGGGGGATTCGCGATGAACTGCCGACGAAAATGAGATGGATCCGCCAATTTGTTGCGAGTCCGCAGTCTAACGTCGGTCGGCTTTGTTTGCTGTTCCTGGCAGAGCATGTCACCATACAAAGCCTCTTTGAATTCTTCCCACCGGAGTCATGGCGATGCAAGCTGGTCTGATGTGGTTGATGCGTTCGACTGTGTTTGGGGTGACAGCAGTGTTTCTGGCGTCGGCTTCCGTCATCGCCCAGGAGCAAAAGTCCGCGAAGGCTCTGATTCCCCACGCGCAGGACAAGCCACCGGGCCCCGCTCTTTCGCCGGAGGAAGCGATCGCAAAAATGACGGTGCCGGAAGGCTTCCAGGTGGAAGTCGTGGCTTCCGAACCGAACATCGTCAACCCGGTGGCAATGACGATTGATGAAAAAGGACGCTTCTGGATCACGGAATCCCTCGAATATCCTCGACGAGCTGCCGGACCAGGACAGGATCGAGTCAAGATCCTTGAAGACACGGATGCCGATGGCAAAGCCGATCAGTTCACGATCTTCATGGAAGGGCTGAACATTCCCAGCGGCATCGCTGTGGGTCATGGTGGCGTCTGGGTTGCCAATGCTCCTGACCTGCTGTTCGTGCGCGATACCGACGGTGATGGAAAGGCAGACAGTCAGGAGGTCGTCGTGACAGGTTTCGGTCGCGATGATACTCATGAATTACCGAACTCACTGACCTGGGGTCCGGACGGCTGGCTGTATGGTCTGAACGGAGTCTTCAATCCATCGCAAATCACGTACGGCCCGAAGAATCCGAATTACAAGGCTGGTCAGAAGCCATGGAGTTTTACGTGTGCGTTGTTTCGCATTCATCCTGAGACGAGGGAGTTTCAGGTCTTTTGCGAAGGGACCAGTAATCCGTGGGGCGTGGCATTCAACAATGAAGGCGATGCCTTTGTCAGCGCCTGTGTGATAGATCATCTCTGGCATCTGACTGAAACGGGTTATTACCATCGTCAGGGCGGCCCCTATCCGCCGTTCACATGGAAGATCGAAAGCATCGTCAGTCACAAGCATCAGAAGGCCGCTTACTGCGGAATTCACTGGTATGACAGCGATGCTTATCCCGAGCAGTATCGACGCAGACTGTACATGGGCAATATTCATGGGAGTTGTATCAACAGCGATCGCGTCGAACGCTTTGAGTCAACTTACAAGGCATCTCCCGAGCCCGACTTTCTGTCGGCCAATGATACGTGGTTCATGCCGGTCGTGCAGAAGACCGGTCCCGATGGCTGCCTCTATATTCTTGACTGGTACGATCGATATCACTGCTATCAGGACGCCAATCGAGACCCTGCAGGAATCGATCGATTGAAAGGTCGGCTGTATCGCATCCGCTACAAGGAGACTCCTCGCGCTGCCAAAGAGGATATGTCAGTCCTGTCAACTGATGCGCTTGTTCAACGACTCAGTTCGCCAAACGGTTATCAGCGCGATATTGCCCAACGACTGCTCACGGAACGGCTTTTGTCCGGCGACTCGGCAGCGTACGAGGTTCGGCAAGCGGTCGAAGCGGCATTCGTGTTCCATGGTTCGGATGAACTGGCCCTGCGATGTCTCGGAATTATCATGGCAGCACCGAAAATCTCGGACGGCACGTATGAAACGATTCTGCAAAGTTCTTCATCCCGTGTACGAGCATGGGCCGTGCGGGCTGCTGGAGAGCAGGATCGAATTTCGGAAGATGTCAGCAACCGCGTCTTCGAATTGCGTCACGATTCTTCACCGATCGTACGCGTTCAGGTCGCGGTTGCGGCGTCGAAGCAGAGCGCCATTCCGGCCATTCCGACGCTTGTTGCCGTTCTGGCTCAGGCAGGGAACGATCCGCTGGCTCCTCGTATCGTGTGGCAGAACCTGCACCCTCGACTGGAACACGGGACGGCTGAGTTCGTCGCGGAGATTCAGAAGGTCAGGAACGCGGAATCGGGCGAGTATCCCCAACCCGTGATTGATCTCCTTCCTCGCGCCGCAGATCGCATCCTTTCAGGCACAAAACCGGATACCGGCGCGGTCGCTCAGTTGCTCACGATTTTGCTGTCAAGTAAAGCCACTGAGGAGCCCGCGAATCGCTGTCTGCAGGTGCTGACAGCGCGGATACGTTCCGGGGAGATTGCCGGAGACAACCTGGTGACGCTTCGTGCGCAACTGGAAACAACCCTTTTGGCTGCGATGCGAAACGAGCTGAGTCGTCCGTCGACGGCGTCTGCAACGGAGCTTGCTACGTCGCTGCAGATCGATGAGGCCGTTCAGGCAGCCCTGCGAATTGCATCCGAGGGAACATCCGATGACCTTCGGTTGCGAATGATTCACGCACTGATTACGGCGCAGCGTCAGGATGCCGTTGTCTTTGCTGAGAGACTGCTGACGCCGGCACGCTCACCGGAGTTTCTTCGAAGGACCGTTCAGGCGATCGGACGCATTGATTCAAAGGATGCTACTGACGTGCTGATTCGCAACATGACCGATGCTCCTGCGGACGTTCAGCCCGCCATTGTCGAAGCCCTGACGGATCGGGAAAGCTCGTCGCTCGCACTGATGGCTCTGGTCCAGGAGCAGAGAATTTCAGCCACGGTGATCAACGCGAATCAGGCGTATAAGATGCTGAGCCTGAAAAGTCAGTCCCTGTCCGATCTGGTGCTGAAGCACTGGGGCGTGGTACGAACCGAACGAGATCCCGCGCGGCTGGACCTGATTTCGAAGATGCGCGATGAGCTTCGCACAGCGGAGGGCGATCCTGTTGCCGGCCGTGAAGTTTTCAGAAAGTTGTGTGCTCAATGCCACAGGATTTATGGAGAAGGAGCTGAGGTTGGTCCGGACATTACTCGAAATGGTCGAGCGTCTTTCGAACAGCTGCTGTCCAATGTGTTTGACCCCAGTCTCGTCATTGGTGCGGCATACCAGGGGCTTACCGTCGTGACGAAGGACGGGAAAGCCATCTCCGGTCTGCCCGTGGAAGATAGTGCTCAAAGAATTGTGCTGAAGGTTCAGGGGGACAAGCTGGACACGATTGCTCGCGTGGACATCGAGGAAGCCGTTCCCAGCAGGCTGTCATTGATGCCGGAAGGAGTGGAGAAGCAGTTGACGAAACAGGAACTGCATGATCTCTTCGCCTTTATTACGCTCGACCGACCGCCGGAAGACCCGGAAGCGAGGCTGCTGGCTGGTTCTCGCATTTCGGCCGGTGAATCCACAAGGTCTCGGGACTTTACCGGGCTCGTTGAACAACTGTTGCCTGGCTATTCGACTCTGAAATCCGGAGAAGGCGGCGTCGCGGTTCTGATCAGGCATCATGACCGCCCTGCCCTGCGAACGCATCCGATCTCACGCAGCGAACCCTGTGTGCTGACCATGAAAACAACGCTTCCCACCGGATCGAGTGTCAAGCTGCGACTTCGAGTCGCCTCGCACGAACAGGGAGACTGGCTGCTCGTTGTGAACATCAATGGCGAAACGCGACATCAGACCATCGTCAGCGGCAGCAGGGCCGGCGAGATCGACTGGAAGGACGTCGTTGTGGATCTGAGTGATCTTGCCGGGCAGGGAGTCACGATTGAGTTGCAGAACAAAGCAAACGACTGGTCGTGGGAATTTGCCTACTGGAACGCCGCCGAAGTCATTGCTGAACCATAACAGTCTGTCGAACATCATGATTCGGGAGAGCGAAGGTCCTCCTGGGACTGAAATAGCTCAGATTTGTTAATGCTCCAGCGGCTCGGCAGGAGTCTTGCATTCCTGTTTTCAACAAGCTGAAAGACGTTGCCTGCGGAGACGAACGAAACCTCGATCGTCAGTTCTGATGAACCTGTTCCGTCGATGGCAGAGTTCCGCTGCAGGTGGGGACTCAGGAATGGAAGCATCACGCCGCGAGGAGCGGTGAGATGGTGATGCTGACGAGCCGGCATCTGCGTTGAGAATCGATCCTGTGACTTGCCAACGTATGGGGATAGATGCTGGTCGGTGCACTCCGGTTTAAAATGTGCGACCGTGCACATTCCTGCGTGCGTGCGTGCGCACCCCGAGAGCGCGCGGGGAATGTGCGGTGGTCAGTGATCCTCCGCAGGAGCACAGCATTCATGCAGTTTCAATCCGACATCGTGAGCTGAACCCCGCGTCGATTGATTCAGGCTGGAGAATTCCTTCTTTTTGTGCAGCATCGTTTCCAGTTTTTTGCTGCTTCATCGACTGCGAAACAGGAATTGGCACAGTGACTGCTTTCAGGGGCTGATGCAAGTGCTTCGCTTTTTCTGCGGAGGTGCGTTTGTCAGTCCCAACGGATGCAATGTCATGCTGCGAGTTGTTTTCTGGGTCGCTGGTCTTGTTCTGCTGTCTCAGGTTGCCACAGTGGCAGAGCCGGCATCTCTGCCGGATGGAGGAACCCTCGTTGGAAAGATTGTACTGGGTGGTGATGCTCCGACGCTGGCTCCGCTGATCAAGTCAGGTGTGGGCGACATCAAGGATAAAGAAGTCTGTGGCGCTGCAGATGTTCCCGATGAGTCGCTGGTGGTGGGTGAAGGCAATGGCATCGCCAACGTATTTGTTTACCTTCGTCGAGCTCCGAAAGGCTTCAAGGCTGCTGCTCCGAAAGATCCTGTCGTCCTTGATCAGAAGGGGTGTGTGTTTCTGCCGCACGTTGCTCTGATCCAGGTCGGGCAGAAGGTGCTTGTGAAAAGCAGTGATGCCGTGCAGCACAACATTCATTCCTTTCCCACCCGAAATTCTCCCGTGAATATGCTGATCAAGCCGAACGAGGACAAGGGTGTTGAAATGAAGTATGCAAAAGCCGAGTCTGATCCGCTGGACGTCCGGTGCGATATTCATGGCTGGATGTCATCGTACCATCTGGTTCTGGATCATCCGTTTATGGCCGTGACCGACAAGAATGGCAACTTCAGGATCGAGGGATTGCCGGCAGGCTCGCATGAATTTCGTGTGTGGCACGAACGGGGCCAGTTGCTGGAGAAGGAGCTCAAGGTCGACGTGAAAGCCGGCGGTGAGACAAGAGTGGATCTGGAGTATCCCGTGACAAAATTTCCTTCGGGAAGGAAATGATGGAGCGAGTGCGCCCCTGCGGTGATACCCCGGAACAACGGGTCTGATGTCTTCCAGTTTGCAAAGGCTGTGGTGCCAGCGTATGTCTTCAGTTTATCAAAGTTTTCTGCCGGGCGTCGTCCTGATTGCGTGTTTCCTAGGTGGTTGTGAGCGTGCCGAGCAGCAGCAGTGGCAGCCCAGTGCTCAGACGGTGAAACTGAGTGAAGAGCTTGCGGCTGGCGTTCAGAAAGTCGTGCAGGAACATGCCGGGACCTACCTGCTGCCAAAGCTGGTCTCAGAAGAAGAGTCCTCATTCCGTGATGAGCTGCATCTGAAACTTGGCCAGGAAGTTTACATGAAACGCTGTGTTCAATGCCATGGCGTAAGCGGCGACGGCAACGGGCCGGTCGCGGCAAGCATGTACCCAAGGCCCAGGGATTATACGAAGGGCATTTTTAAATTTACGTCGACGCCGTACGGCAGCAAACCGCGCCGTGAAGACCTGATTCAGACCCTGTATCGTGGTGTTGTCGGGACATCCATGCCGAATTTTCGACTGCTGCCAAAGAAGGAAATTGAAGCTGTTGTGGATTACGTTCTGGTGCTGGCTCAACGCGGGGAACTGGAGTTTCAGGTGGCGAGTGAAGCCGAGGCGTCGGAGGAACTGGATGAGGAGTATCTGCCCGAACTGGTGGAGGACGTGAGAGCCCGCTGGAAAGAAGCGGAAGTATCGCTCACGCACTCACTGACTCCTCAGCCTGAACTGACGAAAGACCGCGTCGCAGCGGGGCGGGAAGCGTTCCTGAGCAAAGGTTGCAGCAAGTGTCATGGCGAAGATGGACGAGGTCACACAGCAGACAATATCGGGAAGGATTCCTGGGGCTTTGCAACGCGAGCTGCGGACCTGACATCGGGCATGCTCCGTGGAGGTCAGGCACCGATCGATGTGTACCGACGCATTCTGAATGGTATCAATGGAACACCGATGCCAGGTTTTAAAAGTGCGCTTGAGTCCGAGCCGGAGACGATCTGGAACCTGGTGGCTTATGTTCTGCATGTTTCCAATCGGCGCCGCGATGGCGTGGCGATTCCCGCTGGGTTGATGAAGCCTTATACCGAACCCGCGACGGCAGAAGGTGCTGAACCTGCGGCTGCAGAGTGACTGACGTCCTCGGATGCTGCGGAGCCGTTCTGACATAAGAGTTAAGGCAACACGTTTGTACCAGCCGCTTGACAGGTGAGTTGACTTATGGCCGAAGTGAAATCCATTCCGCAGAAACAGAAACAACTGGCCGCGTTGAAGGCACAGGTGGCTGCTCTTGAGTCAGAACTCGCAGCGATTGATGTACCGGGCCCATGGGCACCTGAGACATTCTACAGCGGATACTACCTGACGTCAGGATTCGTGCTCGGTGGGTTTGCGGCGATGGTCAGTCTGCTGTTCAACGTACTGGGATCACTGATCGCTCAAAAGCACCCGCTGGAAATCATTCGTGTTTACCTCACATTTCCACTGGGCGAACGAGCCCTTCCCCTGGGCAGTCAGACGGGGCGATCTCCGTTTGTGATCAGTGACGGAATGATTCTGGCGCTTGGTTGTTGTCTTTACATCGGAACCGGCATGGTCCTCGGAAGTCTGTTCCACTGTGTGATTTCAAAGTATGCCGAAGCAAGGCCGATGGGCACGAAGCTGTTGTGGGGCACGATCCTCGGGGTTGTCGTCTGGTTTGTGAATTACTATCTCATCCTGTCCTGGCTGCAGCCCATGTTGTTTGGCGACAACTGGATTACGAAGAACGAACTGCTTCCGTGGTGGGTCGCGCTGGCCACACATCTGATCTTTGGATGGGCGATGGCGTTGATGGCTCCCTTCGGTGCTTATGTTCCCTATAAACGCCCGACGGATTGAGCGGATTCAGATCGGAGACCGGCGTGCAATGCCGGCTCATCGAGATGTGTTTTCGACAACGGACACCAGACTACGGCA
>JBKDRW010000552.1:0-3356 GCA_046341255.1 Planctomycetota bacterium | reverse complement strand
ATCCAGGTGTGTCCGTTGTTAAACACTACTTTGACCCGAAAGAGCGGAAGTCGTGGATTGAAACAACAGGCGTTGCCCAGGTCGTGAACCACATCCAGATCATTGGTAGTCAGGTGATTCAATCAACTTACGATGAAACTGGTCGTCTGAAGGAACTGAAGGATCTGCTGACGGGGGCTAAAACCAATCACGAATACACCGACGTGCGACTGGACTTGCCCACAAAGACAACCAAACGAATCAATACGGGCGTTGAAGTCGAGGATGCTGTAGAAGAATGGAAATATGCTGCTGCTGGTCAGGCCGTTTTCAACAAGAAAAACCAACTGCTAGGAGCGACAGAAACTCGATATGATGAATTGGGATATGTCAAATCTCAGACAAGTCTGGCACAAGACAAACGCGGAACGCGAAACGGGGGCTGGTACCAATTGACAACCTCCAGCGCGGGAGACGTCATCGAATCAATTGACGCTCGCATGACACGAGGAATTACCGTACCGTATCTTACATCCTATGACTATGACGAATCGGGCCGAGTTCGCCTTGTGATAGATCCCCTGACGAATGACACGCGGCTTACGTCAATGGGCACAGGTACAGGCGATGATGAAGCCGGCGCTACTCCGGCGAAGACCGTGATTTCTTTCGATTCGGGTTTAGTTCAAGCCATATCTACTGATCGGACCGGAGTGATTTCAGTTCAATGGCGAAATGATGTCGGTCAGCTTGTCAAATCTCTCAATCCGCACGGAGCAATCGAGACTCGGGAGTACGATCTTAATGGAAATGTGCGGCACGTTCGGCTGCGTCCAGCGAGCGGAGACTCCGCAATAGACCGACATACAGAGTACCGGTTTGATGCACTCGATCGACTCCGGGAGACCATTCAGCATGATACGCGACCAACAACGACTCTGGCTGGAATCGAGGATGAAACACAAGGCTCAATTCAACTGAGATACACCGCTGTGGATAACGCCAGTATACGCTCTACTACAGATTATTTTCTTCCCGGGCAGGTAGCCGGTGGTTGGAATGTCGTTGAATCACTACCACACCTGATCAGTGCAGCACGAGATGCACAGTTCACTAAGTCTGCCCTTGATTCTGCTGGGAATCCGATTAAATCGGAGCAACCGCCTGCTATTTCCGCAATTGAAAATGTTGCTTCATTACCGAGTACCACAACGTCTTATCAATATAGCTACAATGCTTCACTAGGAAGCTACACCGTCGAAGAAGTGACGGACAGAGCAAAAGCCACTGACACGAGCTATAGCGAACGGCGGTTTCTTACGACACTTAACACCGAAGGCGTCGTCTTAAGGCAGACTCAGCCTCAGTATAAAGGGGAAAATAACCAGTGGTCAGGTTTACTTTCAGCTACCGAATATCGTTACGACGTGACTGGGCTGAGAATTCAGCAGAATGATTCCTCAGGGTTTGGTTGGCGTCTCGGGGAATTGGATGCAGCAACTGGGAAAGCCGGCGTGCGATACACTGGACAGATTGTCAAGCCCCGTAACGCATTGGCGATGGAAACATTTGTCCATGACTCTGCTGGAAACCTTGTTCAATACAGGGATAACAGCGACAACTCGACTGAGTACATTTATGATGCGCTGGGAAGACTAGTTCGCGAAGCAGGAAAATTGGAGAACCCGATAACACATTCGTTAGCTGACACAACTCGTCGTTGGGTCTTTGCCGGTAATACTCGCGTGTTCGTTGACCGTGATGGACGAACAGTTTGGACAAAGGCTAACCCCTCCACGCGCACCGTAGATGAATACTGGTATCCGTCTGATGTACAGTTAGCATTGAATGCGTCAGGCACAGCAACGCCGCCCCCTGGATTCATTACCAGGATAACTTCAGTCTTTGACTCTCTGGGTCAGCAGACATCGGCGAACAAAGCGGTGACAGGGTCAGATGCAGGTACGGCTGTTACAACGTTTGCGTACGATGAGTTTGGCCGATCAGTCAGAGAAGTTCAATCGGCTACATTCATGGACCTTGTTGTTCCAACCACAACTATAAGTCGCGATTTTTCTGCGATCGGCCTGCCTTCTGTCAGCCAGACGTCGGTGAATGGAGCTGGATTTGATGGTGTTATTGGAATTCAGAAATACTTTCGAGACTCACTTGGTCGGATCATTGCCAATGTGCAGGATCTGAAATCCGGAGCCGGTTCGGCATGGAGAGGGGCATCTGTTGGCCAGGATAAGCGACTGGAAAGCGTACTAAATCCCGACGGCAGTCCGCGCTCGACGGAGCAGTTTGCATCAGTATTGCCGGAGTATGACAAGCATCGCGGAACGACCGTGTATAATTATAATTCCCCTGCCGGACTGTTGTCTAGAGTCGCGCACTTCACGCACGCGGGACAAGTCTCGGAGTATGTAAATACCTACTTTTCGGCAAGCGACCAAACGCCTACCTTCTTTCCGCAGCCTGGAAAATTGAAAGACCAGTCCGTCAAGTTGTTTAAAAATGGCGTTAAGACATACTCTGACGTGACATCCTACAAGTACGATGACTTAGGTCAGTTGAACGAGATTACACGGTTAGTGAACGGTGTTGCCTCGACCAAAACACCTTCATTTGATACGCGAGGAAACCGAACTGGCACGGGGTTTCAGTTTGCATCGCCGAATCGGCTTATCGAAGATCAGGATTTCAAATACGAGTATGACCGCGAAGGAAGGTTGACACGTAGAACGTCCAAATACGTCGGGCAAGTATTTGAAGAGAGAACTCGTCGGCGATGGGTTGATGGCTTCGGAGATTATCCCGGCGGGTACATCACAGAGGAGGCCGTGTACAACAAGTCTCGTGACTTCGTCAACGCGTCGGGCAACGGAGCTTTCGGGGGCAATCAGGATATTTACATTGGTACATCGTTTAACGCGCGTCAATGGATCACTGTTCCGAGCGCTGGCGAGTTTGATGTTTGGATCACTTACTCCCCCGTTTCTGGTGGGGCCGAAGTTCCGTTTGACCTGGAAGTTGGGGGGACAAGGATCTCAGGCGTAATTGATTTTGCAGGAGCGCCAGATGACATCGTCGATGGAGGAATCCATTGGAAGAAGCTTGGTCGTATCAGAACGACGGGACCGGTTGATGGTCTGGTCACTGTGACAAAGACGGCAGCGAATACGGGAGTGGTTCTTTGGGACGCATTTCGTGTGACGTCGTCTACGCCGCATGAGTCCTACGATTGGGATCATGAGGGGAACTTGATCGAGATCGTCTCGCACATCGGGTCTGCAACGAGTGAGACGAGGCAGACTGTTTCGTTCCATCACGATGCGCTCGGTCGTCTCGTTGCTCGGCATGATGCTTTCAAGAAG
>JBKDRW010000551.1:0-10020 GCA_046341255.1 Planctomycetota bacterium | reverse complement strand
GCACAGACGTCCGAAGCCGGCGCGACTGCAAGCTTGGCGTCCGGGTCGCCGCCCTGAGCCCTGACCATCTGATCGTATTTTTCATATGCCGCGCCGCTCTCCAGCAGAAGCTGACAGCGGCTTCGAGCCTGCATGAGCGTTGACTCGACGCCTGTGGCCACCAGCAGTTCAGCACCCAGTTCAATCGTGAGCGATCGCGCATCGTGCGGTCCATGACCGCGGAGGATGTCCAGTGATTCGAGCACCTCAACCGCGTTGCCGCACATGCGTCCAAGCGGCTGGTTCATGTCCGTCAGCAGGGCGACCATCCTGACGCCCATGCGGGTTCCGGTTTCCACAAGTGACCTCGCGAGCTGTGCGGCGCGGTCTCGGGACTTCATAAACGCACCACTCCCGAATTTGACGTCCAGAACCAGCGCATCGAGCGACTCGGCCAGCTTCTTGCTCATGATGCTGCCGGTGATCAGCGGGATCGATGGAACGGTGGCGGTCACATCGCGAAGAGCGTAGAGTTTTTGATCAGCCGGTGCCAGCTCTTTTGACGCACCCGTAATGACGCATCCGACTTCAAGCGTCTGTCGGGTCATCTCGTCCAGCGACAGATCTGTTCGAAACCCAGGGATGGACTCAAGCTTATCCAGTGTGCCCCCCGTCGCTCCCAGGCCTCGACCTGACAGCATGGGATTCTGCAATCCACACGCCGCAAGAAGCGGAGCGAGGATGATCGAGGTCTTGTCTCCGATTCCACCAGTCGAGTGCTTGTCGACTCGGGGCACCTTATCCGCGGGCCATTGCAGCCGAGTCCCGGAGTTCAGCATCTCGTTGGTCAGCGTTGCCACCTCACGAGGCGTCATCCCATTCAGATAAATGGCCATGGCCATGGCCGACATCTGATAGGAAGGGATTTTGTCGTTCGTAAAGCCCTGTATGAAAAAAGAAATCTCTTCATCGGTGAGCTCGTTGTGATCTCTCTTCGAGGCGATCAAAGCAGCTGGCACCATGATGAGCTCACCAATCACAAGCGACAACGAGTGAAATCACGTCTCTGATGATGCAACTCCCGGAATCGTGACACGCAACACGCAGCATGCACCAGCCAGTCGAATCATCGCAGGTCGAATCGATGTGACGACCGCCTGCACTTCTTTTCATAGTGTAGGCGATCTGCGGCATTCTCCAAACCGTCGGACCACGTGCGGCGCCCCGAATACCCAGCCTCGACAGATCGTCGGAGCAGGCCGACCGATCCCCGGCTGCCGCAGACAAAATTCCGGGATGCTGAGGGGACAGTTGGCTGGATCTCAGTTCCACGTCGCCATGGTTCGAGGTGTCGAGGCGGTTCTGACGTTCGTCATGTCGTTGTCCGCAAGTTGCAGCAATCGCCGGACGACGCTGGCTTCGTCTGATGATTGACGCCCCGAAAGCATCTCGACGGCTTCGATCAGCTTCAGGCGAGATCGCTCAGCACGATCGGAATCATGTCGCAGGCAGCGGCTGTACAGGATCAAATCGCCGGCGACGGAAACGGCGCTGCCCGACTCACGATGGCACTCTGCAGCCTGATGAAAGGTCTCAGCGGCGATTTGCGGACCCTCTGTTGCACTCAGAATGCAGGCGTGGATGGCCAGCAGATCGCCAAGGTAATGATTTTTGATCCGCAGGTTCAGTTCGGATGAATGCCCCGTCAAGGTGCGAGATGCTTGACGCAGCCACAGGCGGGCTGACTCCATGTCCGACCTCGATACCGCGACTGCTGCGAGAAACATCCATCGCTGGATGTCAGATTCCACCGATGATGGCGACCCACCGTTCGCCAGATGGACGAGGGCTTCCTGCATGCATCGATCCGCGAGGGTCCCGTGTCCAAGCGCCAGGCACATTCCCGCGGCGTGTTGAAGGGTGGAAGCAACCTGAGCGGCAGTCCATATCAATGTGACAGAGCAACTTGTGATCAGGCGGGAAACGGCCTCGGTCAATTCACCGGCCTCAACACCATCGAGCCACTGTCGGGCGACATGCGGCTCGGTAAACGGGGGTCGCGACGTACGCGGTGCGACTGGCGACAACCCACCCTGAAGAAGTTTGCGATCTGAAAATGCCGACAGCGGGGCGTCGCCCGCATGAAAAAAATCAATTGGCACGGGATGGTCTCAGAAATCTGGACAGCCGCAGCATGCTGCAAGCCAAAACGACCCGACGTGCTCTTTCAGGACAGCGAGAAAAAGGGAGATTGAAGACGCTAACATGCGACTCAAGCGGCTTGCAAGAACGAATTTGACGATTCAAAGGATTCTGAGGATCCTGAGGTCGGGAAAGAACAATTCAGGCGACCACTTGTGATCAGATTCGTCAAATCGAGACCATATCGAGAGATTTCGGTTCCCTGAGCGTCATCATTATGGCACTGGGATCACTCAGTAGGAGGCGTTGAATGGAATGCTGCGATTCGGATTGACGCGACAAACGAAAAGAGTAACCTATCGTGACATCATCTCGATGGCGCTCTGCTTTCTCGAAATGATCACAAATTTGATTCTTGTCGACCCGAACCTCAGCAGAACTCCAGGTGGAGCGGTCGACCGAACAGGGAGTTCCAAGTGGCGTCGACGGACTGGAAGAGCATTCAGCAGGTCAGCCTGTTATCACCATCAAATCCTTCAGGCGGTTTGATGCAGCTGAATGGAAAACTGCTGGCCGAGAGCGTGAAAGCCTCGGGGCTTGAGTTGTTTCTGAAGTCAGCATTGTCTGAGATTGCGACGGAATTGTCGGCTCAATGGATCGCCCTGATTCAGCGAGTTCCGGGGCCGGGATGGCTGACTGTCGGGGAGCATGGGCAACAGGCCCTAGCCGTGCGGGCTGTTTCCTTGTGGGATGAATCTCTTGAGCGTGATGCAGCTGGCATTCAGAAGACGGAGCAGGGACGAATCGTGGCTGCCTTCCCGCTGACTGCGGGAACACCGTTCGCCACTCTTCTGGTGACAGTGGGGCGACATGCGGACAGCGATTTGTCGGACTCTGGGCTGTTGCTGGCCCGGACGTTGTCGATGTGCCTTTCTCTTGTCGAACGCGAGATGCGGAATCGGCGTCAGGTCGAGCGTCTGAAATCGACGCTGAGCATCGCATCCCGTCTTTCAATGGCCGACGATGCTGCGCCGCTGCTGGAACAGATTGCACATGAAGCCACTCGTTTGCTCAATTGCGATCGCAGCAGCATCTTTCTGTGGGACAAAGATCGCAACGAAGTGGAGGCCCGACCCGCGCTGGGAGTCAAAGGTGCCTCACTGCGACTTCCGGCCGGAGAAGGCATTGTTGGGGAAACTCTGCGGACTGGAAAAGCGATCTCCGTTGATGATGCCTATGACGATCCGCGTTTCAATCAGGAAGTGGATCGAAAGAGCGGCTATCGAACGCGGAATCTGATCTGCGTCCCGCTGCGAGACGCGCAGAACCAGGTTGTCGGCGCCTTTGAGGGAATTAATCACAACGACAATCGTCCGTTCAGTGAAGAAGACGTGGAATGTCTGACGCAATTGGGAACTCAGGCCGCCGTGGCTTTGCGAAATCTGCAGGAACGTAATTTGTTGCACCGGAGTAACAGTCAGCTTGCGGAGCAGATCACGAAGGGCGTATCCATTGTCGGCGACAGCATGGCGATTACGGCGTTGCGGGACACGATCCGGCGGCTGGCGAGCACTGATCTTCCCGTATTGGTTCTGGGTGAGAGTGGAACTGGCAAGGAAGTCGTTGCGCAGTCACTTCATTACGCCGGGAATCGTGCCAATTGTCCGTTTGTTGCGGTCAACTGTGCTGCACTGACGGAATCATTGCTGGAGAGCGAACTGTTTGGTCACGAACGTGGTGCCTTTACTGACGCTCGTGACATGCGACAGGGTAAGTTTGAACTGGCCGATGGTGGAACGTTGTTCCTCGATGAAATCGGCGATATGAGTCCGGGCGGTCAGGCCAAGCTGCTCCGTGTCCTCGAGCAGAAGGTGATCACACGCGTCGGTGGTTCCCAGTTCATTCCGATCAATGTGCGGATTGTCGCTGCCACGAATGCCAATCTGAGCGAAGCGGTTCGGGCGAAGAAGTTTCGGGAAGATCTTTATTACCGTCTCGGCGTGGTGACGCTCGATCTGCCGCCGCTCCGCGAACGTCCGGAAGACATTCTTCCGCTCGCTGAATTCTTCCTGCGGCGGTTTGCGACTCAGGCTCGGCGACCTCATCTCCAGCTCTCCTCGGAAGCGAGGAGAAGGCTTCAGTCACATGCGTGGCCGGGAAATGTTCGTGAGCTGCGGAATCTGATGGAAAGGATCGCGTTCTTGTGTCCCGGCGAACGCGTCGAAGCGGATGATCTCGCCTTCATTCTCAGCCCGGATGCCGATTCGTCTCGTCTGCCATCGCTGGATCTGGGACTTGAGAACGCCACGCGAACGTTTCAGCGTGATTTCATCCGTCGCAGTATCCATCAGGTCAAAGATAACATGACGGACGCTGCTCGACTTCTGGGACTGCATCGTTCCAATCTGTATCGCAAGATGAAGCAGCTTGAAATGAAGGAAGTTGGCGGGTCCGAATGACGTGTCTCAGGCAAACATGGGGCAGTACCGTGGCCTCGAGCACTCTTGCAATCGATGAATCGGGTGCTTCACGTGGTCCCAGGATTCGTCCGTCTTTGAAACATGGGCGTGTTCACGGCTGCCGACATGATCCAGATTCGCTGAGGGTCGCTGCTCGTGATCAGACTTGAGAGACTCTGTCAGCCGTCTGGTTTTGCCCTTTGGATCAGAACTCCGCACTTATGAACAGTTCTTCGCTCCTGAAATCCATTTCATCGCACGTGACGGATCGGATTCGACACGCGATCATCCGCTACCACAAACGCAGTGGACGTGTTCTGTTCAGTGATACAACCTTGCGTGACGGCGAGCAAATGCCGGGGGCAACGCTGGAGCCGCACGAGAAGCTCCAGATCGCCAGGGCGCTGCAGGATGCCGGTGTTCATTCGCTGGATGCGGGATTTCCGGCCAGTTCTGAGGCAGATGTTCTGGCGATCCGGATGATGATCGGCGTGATCACAAGGCCTGTTCTGACGGCGTTGTGCAGAACAGTTCGCTCTGATGTGGATGCCGCAGCACGGGCCCTCGATGGAAATCCTCTTCACAAGAAGGGGGTCAGTCTGTTCTGCGGAACCAGTCCGCTGCATCGGCAGCATAAGCTGAATAAAAGTCGCACCGAGATCCTGAAGATCATCACAGATACGGTCAGTTATGCAGCCGGGAAGTTTCGTATCGTGGCGTTCAGTCCTGAGGATGCCAGTCGTACTGAAATCGACTTTCTGTGTCAGTGCTACCGCGAAGCGATCGACGCCGGTGCCACAACGATTGGTTTTCCGGATACTGTTGGTCTGCTGACGCCGGAGAAGTCGCGGGATTTCATCCGAGCCATTCAGGATGGTGTGCCGAATCTCAGCCGAGCTTTGCTGGCCGTGCATTTTCATAATGATCTTGGACTTGCCGTTGCCAATACGCTGGCCTGCATCGAGGAGGGGGCGAATGTTGTTCAGTGTACCGTCAATGGTATTGGTGAAAGAGCCGGCAATGCCTCCCTGGAGGAAGTCGCCATGGCCCTGTCGCTGCATCAGGATCAGTACAATCGCACATTCCGGCTCGACACGACGAAGCTGGCCCCGCTGTGTCATCTGGTCGCGCGGCTGACAGGCGTCGCAATTCCACGTATGAAACCGATTGGAGGCGCCAATATCTTTGCGACTGAAGCGGGAATTCATCAGGATGGTCTCCTGAAGAATCCAGATACCTATCTGCCATTCCGACCAGAGACTGTAGGCGGAGGAGACATTCAGCTTGTACTTGGTCGCCACAGCGGTCGCAAGGCGGTTGCACATCGACTTGCTGAACTGGCGATTCCTGCAGAGGATTCGCTGGTGGCTGCGATCATGGATCGAATCAAAACCATGCCCAAAGGGGCTGTGATGGATGACGCAACGCTGAGTCGATTTGTCGCAGAGTGCTGTTGAGCGTCTTCAGCGCCCGCTTCGCTTGGGCCCGTTCTCGGTCACTTCACCCGGCCGCCGCCTGTGCTGCGTTGGGAAGCACTGCCAGGGCCTCGCTCGCGCAGTTGCAAACCTCAACATGCATCCAGAATGCCCTTGGCTAATCATATTCCCGGCAGTCCCCAGATTGGATGACCCGAAGGGCGTATTCATGAGCACGTTTGAGCAATTGTCCCGCGGTCGCTTACTTGTGATGCCACCAGCCCGTGAATCGCTTCCAGAAGCCCGTTTGCTTTACTGAGGCGGAAGCTTGCGAGGCGTAAATGGTTTCCCTCAACACAATTTCAAAGTCAGGATCCTCGACAACGATACCGTTTGACAATTCGTAGATTTCATAAAGTGCCGGCTTCAGAAATGACACCTCCGGAGGAAGGGAGAATTCGCCTCCGTCAATCAGGTTTTCGAGGACCATTCCTTCGTCGTTGTTGATTCGAAGAATCCTCGCGTGGCACTGGCTCCTGCCGAGGAGTTTTTCATGTTCATCAAATTGAGTGATCCCAACGACCGCCGTTTTTCCGATGTAGTCTTCTGACTTCATGATTCCTCTCCTTCCGCTTTCAGTTCAGACAGGGATTTCATTCCAGCTCTCGACAAATACTTACCGGAAAGCAATGTCTGTGGCCGACATCATTTCTGGAAACTCTCTTCGGTAGTCCCCGGAATGGATGGTCCGAGAGGCCCCCGGCATCGATCTGGTCAGGCTGGTTCGACATGTCGGTAAGGCGGCAGCGTCCTGAGACTTCCATCTCAACCTCGCGTTTGCCGTTGCACCGTCCGGATGCGATTTGCATTTGCCAAGGCTACTCTTTGAATTCAATTCGTAAGACCGCAGACGGTGATGTCATTCTCCTCGTCTGGTCACATCGCTGGCTTGCGTGCAAAAAAGTACCAGCAATCGCAGTGTGCGAATCGCCGACATCGGGGCCACTGCATCACACGCCCGCCCTGACACTCGCAAAAGAATCCGCCGATTCAATCTCATACCGGCTGGTTCACACCAGCCACTCGTCATCACAGGAAGCGAGTCAGCCGGCAGGATGCAGCAAAGGCAACATTGACAAGATTCCCGCGTCAACTGCCGTTACGGGGTTCGAAAGCAAACCCATTATTGGCCACTGTGTCATCTAAAGAGTCCCAGTTCGCCTCGCTGGGACTTCACGCAATCGACCGCAGTCGATCCACAAGAGATCTGTGGCACCCGGCTTCCGAACAATTCTGTCAGGACTTTCCTCTGAGACTCGTTCGAAGATTAAACCTGCCGGCGAGAATGCCTGCGATCATGTGGCAGCGCGAGACGATTCCATGAACGATCGATCGTTGGAGACAGACCAGCAAACCGTGATGATCAGTCAGCGTTGATCGCCCAGGTCCATGAGGCTCCAACCGGACCGTGCGGCCGGTCTGACAACGCGGAGCAACCGGCGCGTTCACACCAACCGCTCCCGACAGAAATGATGACTGTCTGCGAACCGCGGGACACCCGCCTTCGAAATCAGCGCCCCGTCGAGACACACTTTTCAGACAGTTCCAGGTGGGCAGACCGGGGAGGAAGTGCATGAAATCTGCTCCTGAAGCCCAGGTTTGCGTTCGTGGTCTGGATTGTCCTGGTGACGGCGGTCGTCGGGAGAAGTTTCCGAAGGATGAATCCTGCGAAATTGTTGAGAACAACGGCTGCAACGGCCGTGCTTATCAAGGCTGCCATCACCGCCAGTCTCGGAGTATGCTTCATCATCCCCAGAGCGCCGGCCAGAGCAACACCGTGCAAGAGGTAGAACTCATAAGAGTATTCAGCGGCCAGTTTGATGATCCTCGACCGATATGGAAGCAGCAGCGATAACTCGACAATGATCAGGCCGATGGCTGTGTAAGCGAATGCGGGCTGTTGAAGCATCGCGAGCATCATCAGCACCGCCGCTGCCGACACCGTGACTACTCTGCGAGTCGTGCCCGCAGCGTAAGCCGCGATTGTACTGGCGACAGCATAGGTCAGAGCATGCGACAGCAGCCAGGGAGCAGGGTCCCGAGCAACCATCCACGTCAAAGCAGCAGCACTGATGGCGGCGACAAGGCCAGCGCGATGGATCAGTCGGGAAAGAAACGTTGCGAGATAACAGGCCAGAATCAGAGATACAAACCATGTGGGTGAATTCACAAGTTCGCCGGAATGTGTCCACAGACCTGTGCCCAGCATCTGTGACACGATCATTCCGACCGATACTGCCTTGTATCCGGACAGTGAGGCAAGACAGAAGCTTCCAATCATCGCGATCCAGAACGCCGGATAAACTCGAAGAAAACGCTGCATGAGCCAGCTGATTGGCTCCCGACGACTTTCCTGTGACAGAAGACCGCTGACAACGAGAAATATTGCGACACCGACCTGTCCGATTGACAGACCGGCCACCGCAGTCAGATCGTCTCGCCCAGACAGGCTTGACGCATGTTGAATCACGACCATGCCCATCGCCAAAACTCGCGCAGTGTCGAGTCCGACCAGATTTGGTCGGGACGATCTGTCTGTCGAGTTATTGTCAGGAGCAGCATTCGGGGACATGGCACAATTCTTCGGCAGGTTGGTTGGTCTGTGTGACATGACGAACGTTCTGATCGCAAGATGCAGGAACAGATGCACGTATGTTAGCATCTGTCATGTCTGAAGCGGTGCAAAGTCGGTGTTGTTCCAACGGCTGGCAGTTCAGATCCCTCGATCGAATCGTATTTTTCAGATGGTTGCGTTCATGCAACATGACGGATGGGGTGGCTCGCCCGGGATTGTCCCGCGTGGAATAAGAGTCCAGAGGCTCGCTGCGAGGTGCAAGAGACATTCCAATAAGAAAACGCGTCAGCGTGATCGCCCGTCGCAGACGGTATCGAGGCATCGTTATGCCAGCGTAATTCAGAATAGAGTGGTGGGCAAACCATTCTGGGGGCGTAACAATCTCTTCCGGCACCATCCAGAATGTCGCGCGGAGATGACCGGTTCAAAGCCCCGAAGCACAGGTGGCGACTCCAAAGGGCGCTTCCTCAAACTCTCTCCGTCAACTGCGTGTCGCAAGTTCATTGCCATCGTGCATCCCGATCGAAAGCCCGTGGCCGCTCAGCAGGCTGAGGGAAGTACGTGGAGAATCGACTACAGCAACGACAGGATCCCGGGTCGGTCGGGATGGTTGCATGTTCCCTTCTGGTCTGCCCACTTGAGCTTCGTTCGATGACTGCCTGTGCAAAGCAGCTGGTGCCAGCGGCTCACACGGCGGATTTGCGGGTGTGTTCGTGACGGAAGGAAAACTGTCTCCCGCATGCCGACCTTCGACAACGCAATGCGTGACGTCCGGCCTGCAAATGCCCTACGGGCATCGATGCGATCGGTCAGCGGAACAGCAAGTGGTTCAATGCAGCAGAAGCAGGCTGCAGAGTGCCGTCTTTCTCTGCTGATAATGTTCGATCAGCCGATTGATCTGCTGCAACTCATTCAGATTTTGTCGCAACGGTCGCGATCCTCCGCCACCGCTGGCTTTCGATGGGTCGCGAAGTTCGATCGGGATTTCCGGGGTCGCCGCGTGCATGCTGCTGCCAGATGGTGCGACCGAGCGACGGAGTTCATCAAGTGACTGCCCGGTCGTCTGTGGCGATTGCGACTCGAGCGTCCGTTCCGCCGCTGTTCTGGGAAAACTCCATATTCCGACGACGAGCAAAAGTGCTGCTGCGGTCGTCGCCAGAATGCGGACGCGATGCATCCACCGCCCGTACCGAACCTGTTTGTGAATTTCCGTCACAACTCGGGTCCGCAGTTGCGGTGAAAGCCTGGGCAAAACACCCGCCTCCTTCAGCAGTTGATGCTCAGGCAGGAGGGGATCCGGAATGGATTTGAAGGAAGAGGGATCGCTCATTGGACAGTCAGATTCAAAAAATCAATCACAGCTCATCGAGCTGCCGGAAATGATCAGACG
>JBKDRW010000550.1:0-29895 GCA_046341255.1 Planctomycetota bacterium | reverse complement strand
CCCGAGTCCAGGATCTCGCGAGCTTTCTGCACATCTGCCACGAAGCGAAATTTCGAGCCCATCGAGAAGACGACCCGACTCCTTTGTGCCGTCTCGGCCATACGAATCGCCTCGTCAGTGCTGATGGCCAGTGGCTTTTCACACAGCACATGAACCCCCTGCTCCATCAACCGGCAGCAGATCTCCGGATGTGTTGATGGAGGCGTACATACGATCGCAGCGGCTGGCCTCAGTTCGTCGACCATCCTGTCGACATCATCGAACGCCGGTACCTGACACATGTTCGCGACCTCCTGGGCCGATTCGAGTCGGATGTCGGCGACTCCCACAATCGGATAAGGCAGCCCCTGCACAAAGGCCTGAGCATATGATCGTGAAATCCCACCGGCTCCAACAATGACAAACGTTGGCTGAGTCTGAGCGATCATGAAGTGTTCCTGAGAATAACGACTGTCGAATGACGAGGAAGAAAATGTCTTTTGTCGAGTGAGTCATCGCCAGACATGCCGAGTTCCTGTTCCATCGGGCCGAGCCCCCTGATATTGTCAGGCTGATGAACAAAGGATGCGTTCTGCGATCGATTGGTGATCAGGTTCTGGTCATGGAGACTCAGCCAACAGCAACTTTGCCTGTCAAGGACATCACGGCATTTCGGATGCTGGTCGACAGATACTGGATGTGCTCATCGGTGTACTTCTCGTTCCATGGCAGAACGAGAACGTGTTCGAGCGCGTTCCAGGTACCTTCGAAGTGACAACGGCTGTAGTCTGTTGCTTCCGGACGAGCGAGGGTGAATGGCCACCGGCTGGTACCGAACGTGACCTGATTCCGAATCACCTGACATTCGAAGGCGGGCTTCTGGATATACCGCGGAGCACACAGAATCCCGTGGTCCTTCAAGGCGGCTCCGAGGGCCACCGTTCCACCCGGGATCACATGTTCGTCGACGCGAAGACAATATTTCCAGAACGTATGGACGCTGTTTTCCGTGATCATTGGCGTTTCGATACCGGGCAGACCGGCCAGTTCCGTCGTCAGAGCAGCTGCACTGCGAACTCGTGATTCGACAACAGCATCCAGCTTATCCAGCTGAGCCAAAGCGACAGCACCCAGAAGTTCGCTCATGCGGTAGTTCGGGGCGACGAAATAATGGTCTGGTTTCGCGTCGCCATACCCCCACGCCTTGTTGATGAACAGATAGATGCGGCGAGCGATCGCCGGGTCATTTGTGGTCACGAGACCACCTTCGCCGGTCGTAATATGTTTGCCCTGCTGAAGACTGAAGCTGCCAACAGCGCCAAACGTTCCTGCATATTGATCACGATACGTTGTCAGGAAAGCCTGAGCGCAGTCTTCGATCACCGGAATGCCATGGCGGTTCGCCAGATCCATGATGGGAGCCATGTCACAGGGGTTTCCGAACAGGTGCGTGACAATGATGCCTCTGGTTCTCGGGTTGATGACTCTGGCAATCGCCTCAGCCGAGACATTGTACGTGTGAGGGTCCACATCGCAGAAAACCGGGATCGCGCCCTGGTAGATGATCGGTGTAATGGCACCCATATCGGTAATGGATGTCGTGATGATCTCGTCACCCGGCTCGGTGTTCAGCGCTGCAACTGCGCAGTGAACAGCAGCCGTTCCGCTGGAACATGCATAGGCATACCTCGCACCAATCCTGGCCGCGAATTTTGTCTCCAGCTGCTTTACAAAGTTGCCCTTCGTGCTGGTGAGGGTTCCGGTCGCCAGACACTCCCGCACCGCCTCCAGCTCTTCTGGTCCGAATGTTCGTCCTGTTGCGTCCTGGTCAGATGGCAGAGTGATTCTGTTCGTCATGGTTCGCGTCTTTCAAAAAGCCGATTCAGGTTGGTCAGGTTGTGTCCATATTCAATCGGGAGTTCAGCGGCGTCTGAGATGTCTGTCAGCAATGATCCTTGACAACAGTCGCAGATGCGCGAGGATGGTTCGGACGGTTTTCATTTTTGAAAACCCGAAAAGCCGGACTTCGAGAGTGGCCGGATGCTCGACAATTTTTCTTCCATGAAGACTCAGCTGAGCCGCCAGCTCGGCTGTTCCGAGAAAACCGTTCTCCACGAGTGGCAGATCGACGATCTGCTGCCTGCGATAGATTCGAAAACAGCTGGTCCACGTTGACAGTTCCTGCTTCAGCAGCAGGCGGTACATCATGGACAGCGTATGCGACAATACCAGTCGCCAGCTCGGGACATTGCTCACCCTGCCGTCGCGATGGTAAGGAGATGCTGTGACCAGCGCCACATCCTGTTCCATCAGCGGCAGCATGCGAGCCAGTTCATGAGGGTCGTAAGAGCAGTCTGCATCGATTGATGCCACAATGTCTGTGGTTGCTGTTGTCAGGCCCGTTCTGATCGCTGCTGAGACACCCCTGTTGGTCTCGTGTCGCACAATCCGGATCTCCGGATCGTCTCCGAACAGCGACTTCAGTACCTCGAATGTGTTATCCCTGCTGCTGTCGTCAACGAACACGATTCTGAGATCCCAGTTGCGCGACAATTCGTGTCGCAACGACTGCAGGGTCCGATGCAGGTACGGAAGCGTGGATTCTTCGTTGTAGCACGGTATCACGAGTGTGACGCCGGGCCGCACAAGGTGCTTTCGGTCGTCTGCCAATGTGTGGCTGTCTGTTGGTCCGACTGTTTCTTCTGCATCTCGACGTTGCCGACGAATCGTCTGCTGAATCACCCTGCAGACCCGGTCGTTAAGAGTTGCCAGCGGGCCGTCCTTACGGCTGGCATATTCAGCAATGGATGTGAACTTCCCGGACGTCAGATAATGCGGCAGCAGAGAGCGATATTTTCCGAGGTTTCGATAATGCCGGATCTGATTCAGCCGACCCGTCACGCTCAGCCGAGGCTGCTGATCGTCCAGTTCCCAGGTCTGAAAATACATGACATATGGCGACGGCTCTGTTCTCTGCCACTTCTGGATGGCCGTCTGCATCATGTTATCCGGCAACTGGCGAAGATAATTGCCGCCCGCTATCGGTATCCACATCCCCGCCATTGGTATGGTCGATGGAGGAATCTCGAGCATACTTCCGCCACTGCCGCATTGGTGCTCATGAATAAAACGCCGCCACGGTTGTGTGATAAAGTCGCGACGACGAGGCATCAGGCTGGAATCGTAAACGTAGCCTGCTTCATGTAATTCGTCCAGAAACCAGAGATCACCCCGACGGAGCCATCCGTCGGACAGGCGGAACCCGATGACCTCCTTTCCGATCGTATCCTCCAGCAGTTTCCTCGATCGAATCAAGTCTTCTCGGCGAGCCTTCGCTGTAACTTTCAGCAACGGCTGATGCAAAAATCCTCGACTGGCGATTTCGTGTCCGGCATCTGAAATCTGTCGCACGAGTTCGGGATGTCTTTCGGCTACCCAGCCGAGCACAAAAAACGTTGCCTTCGTCCTGTGCTGATCAAGCAGAACCAAGGTCTCTTCGGCGTTCGTCTGCAGTCGAGATTCGAAGCGATACCAATTCCCCGGACTGACATACCGATGAAACGCCCCGGCCTGGAAGTAATCTTCCAGATTGACAGTGAACAGATTCCCGCGCTCAGCAGGCGGCGAAAGCGGTTTCGCGACGACCGGTGTTGCTGTCGGGTTCAATGGCGTCTTCAACGTCATGGGCGTCGTGTGAAATCGATGGTGTTCTGAGTCCTGGGAACGTCCGCCCCGGCCATATGCCGCGGGGCACTTTCCGAACGTGTTGGGTGTTGGAAACCTTAGTCCCTGGCATGCAACGATGACGGTGAATTTGATGAACTGTCATGGGGTTCAACGTTGCCTTCCTGACACACTGGAGCGACTTTGCCAGTTGCACCGATTGCTCCTGATTCGCGATAACCCTTTCTAAATGAAAAATCGATACACAGAAGGCCTTATCAAATGTTTTTCAACAAGGATTTCGCTGGCTACGATACCTGTCGTTATTCTGATGCTTGTTTCCACTGTGCTGGAGTACCCCACCCATGAGACGACTGTTTCTGCCCCATCTGTGCATTGCCTTGCTCGCCATTCTGTCCATGCCTGTCACGGAGGTTCGAGCGGACGTCAGTCTGCCGGAAGTCATCAGCGACAACATGGTGCTTCAGAAGGATATCCCGGTGAAAATCTGGGGCCGGGCTGCCGCCGGAGAAGAAATCACCGTCACGCTGAACAATACCGTCGAGAAGACAACGGCTGGTTCCGATGGCAGATGGATGGTGGCCCTGCCTTCGATCGCTCAGGCCGGAGGACCTCATGAGATGCTCGTCCGGGGCCGCAATGAAATCCGCGTGAAGAACATTCTTGTTGGTGAAGTGTGGGCAGGCTCAGGCCAGAGTAACATGCAGTGGAGCGTGGCCCAGTCCATGAATGCCGGGGCGGAGATTTCCAGTGCGCAGTATCCAAAGATCCGCCTGTTCATTATTCCGCTGATTCCGTCCGGCACACCTGCCGAACATGTTCAGGCTCGCTGGGTCGAGTGTTCCCCGGACACAGTTGCCGGGTCATCCGCGGTGCTTTATTTCTTCGGCCGCGAGATTCACCAGAAACTGGACGTTCCCGTTGGACTGATTACCACGGCCTGGGGCGGGACCCGCATTCAGCCGTGGATTCCACCGCTGGGCTACACGGCTGTCCCTGAACTCGATGGCGAAAAGAAAGAAATGCTGAACATGCTGAAGAATTACGCCGACGCGTTGCCGGCATACGCGGACGCTGTCAGGCAGTACGCATCCTCCGTGGAGACTGCCAAACCGGGCGAGCCGCTTCCTGCTGCCCCGGGAGACGCTCCCGGCCATCCACTGAATAACAACTACCAGCACACTGGGTTGTACAACGGGATGATTCACCCGATCGTGCCATTCGGTATTCGCGGCTTTCTGTGGTATCAGGGCGAATCCAACAACGGTCAGGGCATGCATTATTTTCAGTTGAAGAAGGGCCTGATTGAAGGTTGGCGATCCGTCTGGAATCAGGAAGGCAACCGCGACTTTCCATTTCTGTATGCGCAACTGGCTCCTTTCAACTACGGTGGAGACCCGACTCGCCTGTGCGGCATCTGGGAAGCCCAGACCGCGACGTTATCCGTTAAGAATACCGGCATGGCCGTGCTGACCGACATCACCACCATCAACGATATTCATCCGCCGAATAAACAGGACGTCGGCAAGCGTTTGTCCCTGTGGGCTCTGGCTCACACGTATGGCAAGAAGGATCTGGTCTATTCCGGTCCGCTGTACAAGTCACTGCAAATTGACGGCAACAAAGCGATCGTCAGCTTCGACCATGCAGACGGCCTGAAGTCTCGCGACGGCAAGGAACTGACCTGGTGGTCCGTCGCAGGTGCCGACAAGAAGTTTGTGAAGGCGACCGCGAAGATTGAAGGCAGCATTGTGGTGGTGACGGCCGACGGCGTGACGACTCCTGTGGCCGTACGATTCGGATGGAACCACATCGCCGAGCCAAACCTGTCCAACGGCGCGGATCTGCCAGCGTCTCCATTCCGAACCGACGACTGGACCGACGCGACCAACGCCCCATAGTTGTTTGCACAGTCCCGTACACCCGCCGCTCCGCCGGCGGGCTCTTTTCTGCTTCTCGTCTCCTCCCCTCGTTCCGAGGCTCCTGGCTCGGAACGCACCACCCGTAGGCTCCTGCCTCTTGTGATGCTCCGCGCGAAGACCACTCTCACGCGAGGGAGCAAAGCTCAGAACGTCTGCTCTCTTGGGATCGCGGGCGTCTCGCTCGCTCATCCGTTCGCTTGAAATGCCTCATTTCACACCGTCGGCAGTATCAGTCTCTTGATCACAGATTTGAAAATGCCGAGAAAACTCGAAGATTTACACAAAATAGTCTGAGAGATACGGGTCTTTCAAATGCCGTCGGGTTTCGTTTGTGGGGCCTACCTGTCTGCGACCATATTGAACTTGGGATCCTCTGAATAAACAGTCGGTCCCCCACAAGAATTCCTTGAGCTTGAATTCAACCGCACCAAGTAGCAATTGCCGGACGAAGCACCATGGTTTGGAAATGATGTCTGCCGGTCTGAAGATCTGGCGAGGAGCGTCTTTGAAATCGAGCAGACTTTTCATCAATCGCACAAGGACCACTCGATGTGCCGATCATTGATTCCGACCATATTGTCGATTGTCGTGGCTATTCAATCTCCGGCGCGGAGGCAAGACCCAGACTCGGTCGCAGAAGAGTTTGCGCATCAAGAACGCTCAAACGCAAGCCAGAGAGAACTACAGTGCCTTTTTTCAGAGTGAGGCGGGGAAGAACAACGAAGAATGGCCTCCGGTCATTGATGAATTCCGCAAGACGCTAAGTATCAACTGCGATCAGGCACTTGCATTGGCTCAGAAGCACAGAGACCGAGCACTTTCCGTTGATATCCTGAAGTTTGTGGTTGATACAGCGCGGGGTGGACCTTCTGACCATTCAGCAAGAGCCTTTGCTGAACTCCAGCAGTATCATTCAACAGACACCAAACTCAGCGAGTTCCTGATGCAGAAGTATTGGATCTCAGACTTTCAGGAAACTGAAAGCCTGCTCCGACACATCGCAAGGAGTCATCCTGATGCCAATCAAAAGGGATATGCCAAGTATGGGCTGGCCCGGTTGATTATGCGACGCTGCGAACAGAAGCGGAACTACCTGAACGAAAAATGTCTGACCATCAAGGACGAGACTGCGCCATGTGAGTTGGCCATGTCAGTTGATCTGGACAAAGCGGACCTTGAAATTCGCGAGATCCTGAAAGACCTTGTCACGAATCATGCCGAAGCTCCCCTGGGAGAAATTGACTTGCTGGGGGAAGTCGGCAGAATCCGCCATCGAAGGTGACTTCAAACTTCGCGTCGGCACGAAAGTACCAGAGATCACCGGCAGTGATTGCGATGGGACTTTGTTCTCCCTTGATGACTATTCCGGGCATGTGCGTGTGGTCATCTTCACGGGCAATTGGTGTCCGCCATGCAAGGCCATGTATCCGCAGCTCACAGATCTTCAAACCAAAGACAAAGGGGTGACGATTCTTGGTGTCAGCACGGATAAAGAATTGAGCACGTTGAAGCAGGCTATTGAGAATAAGGAGATTACGTGGCGATGCTGGTGGGGCAAGGGGTTTGGTTCCATCTTGAATGGCTTTGGCATTACGCGTTTCCCAACCGTCCTTGTGCCGGACCGAAGCGGAACCCTTCGATTCAAAGGTCTGCGGGATGAATCACTGGTCAAGGCATTCGAGTTGTTGTGCACAGAAACCAGCGATGAAACACCTCCATAAGTCTCAGTGGGCAATTTCGAGATTGGTATTCCGCTGGTAGTTCCGACAGCGGCTTCCTTCAAGCTCTTGTGTAATCCATCATAAACACCAACCGTCGGCACAATAAGGCATACTTGATGAAACACCTCCTCGCATCCATCATCGCACTTGCGGTCACCATCCTGATGCCGACAGCCAATGCCGATGACATTCGGCATTCCTATCTGGTCATGGGAGCCAGGACGGCCATCATCGGAGAGGACGGCAAGGTCGAATGGGAGTACCACGGCGGATCGCGGGACGGCTTTGTGCTTCCCAACGGCCACGTACTGCTGGCGTTCTCCGATCGAGTCGAAGAGGTGACTCGCGATGGCAAGCAGGTCTTTCTGTACAAGCTTGCTGCGCCGAATAAGGAGATCGGAACGACGCAGCGGTTGTACAATGGCAATACGCTCGTCACGGAGCTTGGGCCGACGCCGCGATTGCTGGAAATTCGGCCGGATGGAACTCAGGCCCACGAAGTGGTGTTGCAGCCGGAAACCGACAACGCTCACATGCAGACTCGCATGGCACGGCAGCTTCGCAGCGGAAACTATCTGGTCCCGCATCTGCTGGCCTTTGCCATCAAGGAATACTCACCGGACGGCACGGTTGTATCGACGCTTCGCACCGACTTCGAAGAACTCGGCGGACGCCCCGCGGAGAATTGGCCGTTCACAGCGATCCGTCTCGACAATGGCCACACGGTTGCGTCGCTCACCCACGGTAACAAAGTCATTGAGCTGAATGGCAACGGCGAAGTCGTCTGGAAAGTCACCAACGAGGACGTCAAGGGACTGTTCCAAGACCCCTGTGGATCTCAACGACTCGCCAACGGCAACACCGTCGTCGGCAGCCATGCCGCGAACACGGGCATCTCGATGGTCGAAGTCACTCGAGACAAAAAGATTGTCTGGACCAGCGACCATCCCCTCGCTGCCGGAGTCCACCACTTCCAAATCCTCACCACCAACGGCCAACCCGAACCCGGAATGCCGCTGAAGTAATCGGTACGGACCGCTTCCAAAACCATCGGACGGTCGGGCCGGAACGATGATTTTATATCAACACTGTGGCGATGGGTTTGCCATCATCTGCAATATGGAAGGGCCGTCCGGTATCCGATTGGAATTCTTTCTCGATGGGCAGACCGCATGCTGAGGCGATCGTGGCATTGAAGTCCGACGGCAGCACAGCACCTTCTTCCACGTTGCGTCCTATGGAGTCCGTACGACCGACGACCTGCCCGGTTTTGATCCCGGCCCCGGCGAGCACGCAGGTAAACGCTGCGGGATGGTGATCGCGTCCTGAATTGGGATTGATCGCCGGTGTTCGTCCGAACTCTGTTGCCAGCACAACCAGCGTCCTGCTGATCAGCCCTTTCACCGTCAGGTCTTCCAGCAGTGTCGTCAGTGCCTGGTCCAGTTGTGCGGCACGTTCAGTCAGATTTGTGGCGGAATAGATGTCGTTGTGATGATCCCATGAGCCAAATTCCACCTCAACGAATCGGACATCCTTTTCGATCAGCCGGCGTGCCAGCAGACAACCTTGTCCTATCCGATGATTGCCGTATGCGTTGCGGACGGTTTCTGTTTCCTGACTGATATCAAATGCAACCAGATCCGGGCTTTTGAGCAAGCGCACGGCTTCTTTGTAGTAGTCCACGTACGATTCAATGTCCTTTGATTTGTACTTGCCCCTGAACGTGGCATCAAACCTTGTGATCAACCGTTGCCGGGTCCGGAAATCTTCCTCCTTCAGGTATTTGGGCGGTGCCGTATTTTGCAGTCCAACCCTGGGATCACCGACGGGGGCCGGGCCGGTATCAGGTGGAAGATATCCCTGACCCGGGTGACGATTGGCTGCCCCGACGATAACACTACCGGGCATGTCCGCATTCTTTTTTCCTGCGACGTGTGTCAGCCACGCACCGAGAAACGGATGCCGGATAGAACCGATCTGCTTGAAGCTGGTTCGCATCAGGTACACGGCCTGCTCATGCGCCGCGGTCTCCGTTGTCATCGAACGAATGACTGCAAGCCGATCCATCTGCTTCGCGATCAACGGCAGGTGATTGCCTATGTTGATGCCGGGAACAGAGGTCTGTATCGCGGTGGTTTCGCCGGCGGATACCGTTCCCGGTTTAGGATCAAACGTATCTATATGGCTCATCGCGCCGCTCATGAACAGGTAGATCACATGTTCTGCTTTTCCCGTCGGGGACGCGCTTCCCGCAAGTGCCACTGAGTTCATAAGGTCATTCGCAAACGGGACAACCGATACTCCCAACGCTGTGCGTGCGAGCTTCGTCAGGATGTCGCGTCGGGAGATGTTGTCGGCTTTGTCGTGTCTTCGCATGACGGCGGTCTTTCACATCGGTGAGTCTGCACGTTCATCAGTGGAGAATGCCCATCGCCCGGGCGACTGATGTTGGCTGCTTTACTGGATGAACAGGAACTCTTTCGTGTTGATCAGAGACCAGATGACATTGCCGTAGCCGGCCGCGCCACCGGCTTTGATTTCGGACCTTGCGATGCTGTCTTCCGAGCTGGTTGCCTTTCGAGACAGAATTGACAGAAAAATTACGTCGATGCGATCGTCGATCGACTGTGCCTTGATCGTGTCGTCATAAATGACGGAGCCTTTTTCCAGCATCATGTGTGTAATTTCGCCGTTGAACATCGCGAGGATCTGGCTGACGTTGCCGTCGGTTGTCGCCGCTTCGATGAGTTCACGATCTCCCTGCCCGAACTGTCTCAGAAAGTGATCGGGGGGCAGAGGCAACGGCAGTTCTGAAGCTCGTGCCAGGACAGTCCGTCCTTTGTAAGAGTTTCGGGACTGCACATATTTTCGCTGAGCCTGATCGCTGTATTTTGCTTCATAGGCCTCCGCGGCTGCTCTGACTGCTTCAGCGTTCGTCGTTTTCAGGTCGAGATTGATCGTTTCAGCAAGCCCTTTTGTTGATGGTCGTGTGAACGACTCAAATTCGTAGACCGCCAACGTCAGCAGTGAGTCCCAGAGTTGTTCAGCGCTCATACGTCGCAACGTCGGACCAGGGAAGTGATATGGTGTTTCATCGGTGACTTCACGCACCTGAGCTTCTCGCTGCCACGCGCTGGTGTAGGCAATCATTCGCTGCAGTTCGCGAATGTCATACTCCAGACGAATCAGCTCGCTGGTGAGGAAGTCGAGCAATTCGGGGTTTGACGCGACGCTTTCGTCTCGGATGTCGTTCACCGGATCGATCAGCCCCACGCCAAAAGCCTTCTTCCACATCCGATTCGCTATGTTTTTCGCGAATCGCGGATTTTCCGACGAGGTCAGCCATGTCGCAAACACTGCTTTCGGAGATTCGCCTTTGTTGATTCTGATTTCTTCGCCAAAGATAGGTCTTGGTGTTACGACGTCGAACGGCTTGCCGGTGTCGTACTGATAATCGTGCGGCAGCTTCAGCCGCCGGCCAGGATTCTCGATCACCTCAAACAGATTGGCGTTCATGATGCGTGAAAACGAACCGTTGACATTATATTTCGGGTCAATCTTCTTCATCTCATGACGAATGCGTTCGACCGGATTCCCGTCTGGATATCGCTTTTTGTCTCCTGCCCCGATGCGCGACTGCGTGGGATACAGAAAAGCCGCCATTTGGTAGAACTCTTTCTGAGTCCATCGATCAAACGGATGATCATGGCACTGAGCACAGCCGATTTGCGTCCCAAGAAAGACCTGAACCGTATAGTCGACGTGATCCAGTTCCATCCCGGCATCTCGGGTCGAATAACCGGCTGCCGGGTTCTCCCAGAGACGGCCCTCTGCTGTGATCATTTGCATCACCCACTGGTTGTACGGAGTATTTTCCGCGAGCGACTTTTTGATCCATTCGTGGTACGGCTGGGCAAACTGGTTGTTATTCAGTGGATGATCCTGCAATCGGAGGATATCGCCCCAGTAGTTGAACATGTGGCTGACATGATCCTGTGAGCTGAGCAGATGATCGATCAACTGAGCCCGCTTGTCAGGAGACTTATCGCTGAGAAACACGACCACTTCTTCGTACTTCGGTATGCGGCCAGCCAGATGAAGGTAAGTGCGTCTCACGAAGACCGCATCGCTGATCTTTCCGTTCGGCGGCACATTGTTTCGTTTCAGGTTTGCGTTGATGAATTCGTCGATGCGAGCAGCTGACTCTTTCACTTCGGTCTGTCGAGTGGCGTCCACCGGTCTGACGGGTGCAGCGTCTGATCTACCACTCCCTTTCGGTATGCGGCTCTGTCCTGTTTGACCACTACCCTGCTGTACCATCCCTTTTCCGGTGCCGACCCGCTGGCCCACTTTTGGGCGATTTACCTGATATGCGGATGCCATTTCCGCAGCGGATAAGAAACAAACGATGATCAAGAGTCGCCTGTGATGCATGCCGGCCTCGCGTGACGCTTTTCGCTGATGGTCTTCTGTCGGATACTGTTTTTTTGTCGTTCCCGCTGATGACCGGCTGGTTACTCCGCATGTTGCAGCTGTTGGGCCGATTCCACTGCCAAACGATTCTTAATGGATGGGTGTCACATTTATTTCGGCCGACGCCCCGTTGCGCCTGTGAACTCGCGTGATCAATGCGAGCTGCTCTGCGGTACGAGCACTCCCGGTATTCTTCTTCGACGCCCTGTCGATTGCAAGAGGACACCCGGTATGGGCTTTTGTGGCTCTGAGACCACCGTCGAGCGAGTCTGGCTGGTCTGCTGAAACGGTACTTTTGGACCAGTGATCCTGCTGAACATGCGGTGAACATTGCCCATCTGCTGACGGACTGTTCTGATCGCTCTTCTTGCTGAAAAAGAGCTGTCTACTTTCGTCCCATCTCCTTTTTTGCGTTTTACTTGCGTCTATTCCTCACAAGCCCGTTTATGCCAGCCGTTGTACGCGTCGGTGTGCGGGAAACTCCGATACGGATTGACTTTTGTCTTTGTCCGGAGTGTGACATGTTGTCTGATCCGTCAGCCACTGTCTGCTGACTTCCGGGTCTTCACCTGTCCGGTGTTCGGTGCCCGGGCTTCCACATGTCGGTTCGCTCGGTCTGGATCATGCCTGTCGAGAATTCGCCTGATCGCTTCGGCTTTTGCCGGTATGACTCCATAGAGGCTGACCCGGCTACCCCGCTTTTCGGCGATCGGACGCGGTCATTCTGGCATTTGCCGTTTGTCACTTGCTTGGCGCGACCGGTCGTTTCCTATCCCGCACTTTGATACTGCATGTGATCGCTGAGTTGGCCCTCAGAATTCGTATTCCGCCGGCATTTCAGCATCTACCTGTCGACGCGAGTATATGAGAAAATCACCTTGTCCAAATCGTACCATCTGTGGTGCTTCTTCTGCCTGACGAGTCCCTGAGCTATCGATCGGCTTCACCACACGACCTTGGTGGCCTCGCTCATCGATTCGCGTTTTTCCTTCGCTGCTTTGTTGAGATCTCTGAACGCTGATCACCATCGGTTTGATCCTTTGTTGTTATCGTTTCGGATCTTTCGCTTAGCGTCCTTGCTGGTGGGAATCGCGGTCTTTCACCCGCTGTATGCTATTGGATACGTCAACTTTGCGAAAAGAACGTTAAATCTTACTGTTTGCGTCAGGTTTTCTGAAAATTACTCTTTTGTTCCCGTGGCCACCTCAGCCTCTTCTTCAAATCCTGACGTGCCATACAGCACACACTTCCTGTTCCGCTGTTTCTGCAGCCGCTATCATCGATGTTTTCCGATCCTGTTTTCTGACAATCTTCCATGTCATCAGGAGTTGTTCCGTGTGTTTCTCTCGATCACTGCCTCTTTTCGTGGCCTTCATTCTCGTTGGCTGCGGCAAACCTTCTTCACCAGCGTTGCCTGCGATTTCTGACGCCGAATCGAAAAGTATCAGTGCTCTCGAAGCAGGTGGTGCTGTGGTCAAGAAACTGCAGAACGGCGCCGCTATCGACGTATCCACTGGCAGCATGGCGGCTGATGCAGCTTTTTTTGATTTAGTTGCTTCACTGCCTTCTGTCAGGTCCATCAGTCTGATGGATTCATCATTCAATGACGGTTCCGCACCGTTGCTTGCGAAACTTCCCCCGTCCATCACCGCTCTTGACCTGCGAGGATGTCAGCTCACTGACGCCTTCCCGGAAGCTGTTATCCGATTCAAAGAACTTCGTTCATTACGCTTTTCCGGAAAAAACGGCAAAACCGTTATCGGCGATCCCGGTATCTCTTTGCTCGCTTCGTTGACGAACCTGAAGGTCTTGGCCGTCGATGATCTCTGGATCAGTTCGGTTGCTTTGACGGCTCTCAAACCCTTAACTCACCTCGAAGAGCTCTACCTGGGTGGTACGCTTGTCGATGATGATTCTTGCAGCATTATTGCGTCTTTTCCTAAGCTTAGAAAACTCCGGCTCGCTCGTACTCAGGTCAGCGATGCTGGTCTCGCGAGTCTTTCCACGATCAGTACCCTCGAAGATCTCGATCTCAGCGAAAACTCTGTGATTACTAACGCTGGCATGGATCACCTCGCAAAACTCACCAGCATGAAAAAATTAAATCTCTGGAGAGTTCAGGTCAGCGACGAAGGCATTCTGAAATTGGCGACGCTTACTCGACTTGAATCACTGAACCTCGACAACAGTCCTATGTCCAACGCCGCCCTTCCTGTTCTGCGGAACATGAACTCCCTTCAGTTTCTCCATCTTGGCTCAACTCAACTCACTGACGACGCCGCTCCTTCGCTTTTCCATTTGAAAAACCTCAAGGAACTCAACGTCACCCGCACGGCCCTTGCTTCCAGCAATCCCGCTATCACTGAACTTCGTCAGCAACTACCAAACACACAGATTCGCACCGAATATGTAGAGAACCCTTGATCAACATGTGTTGCTAAACTGTGGATAGTCAGAGTCTTTGCCGATTCGTCTGAAACTCGTTCACTTGTGTAGATCCCTTCTGTGCTGCTGCTGCTTGTGATGGTTCTTCTATTCGTTCTGCTTTTTACTCCTGGCTATCCACAGTTTTTCTACGTGTTCCCAACGGTCACTTAATCACCGTAAACCTTGATCCTTCATGGTGTTAAGGACTCTACTCACCAAGTTATCAACACGCTGGCCGTTGCCTACTGGTAGTGCTACTCTTTTTAATTTCCTTTTTGTGAACCACTACACAGCAACGCAAAAAGCCCGATCGATGTTTGTCGACCGGGCTTTTCCTTGATTTGAATCGTCTTCAATTGTCTGTTGGACTTGGTACCGAGTCCTTTCGTTCGTGTCAAAATGCGGCAGCCGTTTTTCAGGCTACTTCCCAGCCTTTACGGTATTCCTTGGTGACATACTTAGCGGCTTCAGGAACATTTGTCGCTACCAGTTTTTCAGCATCCCACTCGAGGGCTTTTCCTGTCCGGTAAGCAATATTTCCGAGTAGTACAGTTTCTGTCAGTGCACCGGAATAATCGAAGTTACAGGTGGTCGGTGAGCCATCTTTACATGCTTTGATCCATTCAGCGTGATGACCGATGGAATCGGGGATCGTTTTTTCCGGCGGCTTGAAGCTGGCGAACTTGTCTGCCGGAAACAACCGGTACCTGCCATAGTCGGCAAACATTGAACCATTGGTGCCGATGAACATCACACCGTTCGGCGGAACGGGTTGATCTTCAATCTTGTTTGGGATGAGATTGCCGTCGTACCACGTGAGGTTGACCGGTTTTTGCTGGATACTAGTAGGGAATTTGTAACGAACAATGAGACCTTCCGGAGTCATGTCTGGATGAGGTGCGGGGCCTTCCGCTTCGCAGTGATTCGGATGGCGTAGTCCAAGCGCCCAGAACGGCAGATCCATGAAATGACACGCCATATCGCCAAGCGTACCCTGGCCAAAGTCCCACCACCGCCGCCAATGAGCGGGATGGAAGCGACCCTCGTGGAACGGGAATTCAGGAGCAGGTCCAAGCCAAAGATCCCAGTTGAGATTTGCGGGTGGCTTTGTGCCGGCTTCCTTGCGGCTATTGGCCCAGTCAGCAACGTATCCCCACGCTTTTCCGACCCAAACGTGGACATCAGTGACATCTCCGATCGCACCAGACTGGATGATTTCGACGACACGGCGATAATTATTCTCCGCGTGGATCTGAGTGCCCAGTTGCGTAGCGACGCCTTTTTTCTTCGCTTCTTCAGCGATGAAGCGAGCTTCAAAAACGGTATGCGACAGAGGTTTTTCCACGTAAACATGTTTCCCGGCACGAATGGCGCGGATCGCGGCGGGAGCGTGATGGTGATCAGTCGTGCCAATAACAACAGCGTCGATTTTGTCTCCTTCAGACACGATCATTTCGCGATAATCCGCGTAGCAGTGGGGCTCAAGCTTGTTCTTTTCGGTGAGCATGGCCCGAGCTTTTTCAAGATAGTTCGAATCAACGTCAACGATCGCCACAATATTTTCGCTCATCACCCCGGCCACATCGTCCGCTGCGCGATTCGCAGTACCGACGCAGGCTATATTGAGTTTTTCCAGTACGGATCGAGAAGGGCGAGCCTCAGCGGAGCCTACAAAAAGAGAAGGATTAAGAGCAGCAGCAGAAGCGGCGACGGAAGAGCCAAGGAACAAACGACGGCTCGAGCGAGGCATATCAGCCATGGATCGGGACCTTTCAAAAGGAAGGAACGAGGGGTGGGAAGAGCAGAACTGATCAGAGAATACAGAGAAAGCGGCCGGAAAAACAATGAACCTCAAAGCACCAGTAACACGGGGCAGGAAAACGGGGCGGCTGATGACGCGGAGGAAGCGTCGATCGTGCGAGTGACCCGACGGTAGGGATGACAGAGTTGTTGGCAGAAGCGATCTACAGGAAAAGTGAAAGCAAAATGCACGAAGCCATGATCATAGGTCAGGGGCTCGCTGGCAGCGCGGTGGCATGGACGCTGCAGCGATCGGGTATGGACGTGCTGGTGATCGATTCGGGAGATTTAAACTCAGCATCAAGGATTTCAGCGGGGCTGGTGACGCCATACACCGGGAAGCGACAAGCGAAAGATGCAAACTTTGAACAGCATCGGGAAATCGCTAAGGGGTTCTATGATGACATAGGAAAAGAACTGGGTGTGACGCTCTGGCTGAACGAGAGCAGTGTACGATGGTTTCAGAACACACAGGAAGTAAATAATTACCGTCAAATGCGCGAGCAGGGCGAGCTTGTCGACACGACAGCGATCCTTGATGTACGAGGTAAACTGGCGGGTTACAGAATGCTGTCTGCAGCGAGGGTCCTCGTCAGCGAGTACCTGACGCGGACGAGAGAGAGACTCCAGAGCGAGGGTCGACTCATCACTGCGCGTCTGATGATCGAGGACTTACAGGTGTTTGCAGATCACGTCGCTATCGATCGGCTCGGTCGAGCTGCTCGACGAGTGATCTTCTGCCAGGGGTATGAAGGTTGGGAGAATTCATGGTTTCCAAAGATCCCAGACAGTGCAGTACGTGGCGAGATTCTGGAAATCAGCCTTCCTACAGCCGAAACAGAGCGGGTTCAGCATCGTACATACTGGCTGGCTGAACAGCATCAGGAAACCGATAGACCGGGAAGATATCACTATCTTGTCGGAGCAACGTATGATCGAGAAAACCTGGGAAACGGAGCTACGACTGAAGGACTCACAGAATTGCTGGAAGCAGCAAGAAGGCTCACGGATCAGCCGTTCGAAGTGATCCGCCATCGAGCGGCAATCAGAGCGGCGAATAAAAACAGGAAATATAGTGTCCTTCGAAGCTTGGCAAATCCAAACGTCTTCATCGTAAATGGTATGGGATCACGTGGGGCACTGTTAGCACCGGTGGCGGCTGGTGACCTGCTGAAGAAGCTCTCAGAGCCGTTCACACAAACAGCTATCGTGCAGCGAGTGAATCTGACAGAGTTGGCACACAAAATCGTTCGTCGAGTGATTCGAGCAGGTGATATCGTCGTAGATGCTACGGCAGGAAACGGTCACGACACAGTGTTTCTGGGAAGGTTGGTCGGCAATCAGGGCACCGTGATCGCCATAGACCTCCAACAGGCAGCAGTAGCATCCACGACAGCCAGAGTTCAGGAGGCGGACATATCGGGAAGAGTGTCCGTTTACTGCGAAAACCATGCGAATCTGGGCGAGCGAATGAAGTCAGCAGTGGGAAAAGTGGCCGCTGTCATGTTCAACCTGGGTTACTTGCCCGGGTCAGGAAAAGCAATTATCACGAGACCGGAAAGTACCCGGGAGGCTTTGATGGCAGCGGCACAGTTATTAAGACCGCAGGGTGTGATCACCGTGATAGCATATAGGGGTCACGAAGGCGGACAGGCCGAAGCGAAGGAGGTGACGAACACCGCGGAGAAGTACAGAGAAGAGGGTTTTGAAGTGGAAGTAATAGAAAGTGATCCGAAGAATCAGGAATCACCGATGATGACGGTGATTCGACGGAGGAAATAAAAAAACCGCCGCTGACCAGAAGGGCAGCGGCGGCAGGACTCAGACAGTGATTGAACTGCAGAGAAAATCCTTCAGCACAACAGCGATATCAGTAAGAGATGATCGCGTCGACTCCGAATACTGTACTGTTAAACAAGGCATCGTGACCCGGGGACACACCATCAGCACTTGGTGACCACATATGCCGAACTTCTGGCCGAATGACCAGTTGCTCCATCGGAGTAATGTTCACACCATAGGTCATCGTGTTGTAAGAGTTCCCATCGGCCTTGTACCATTCCTGTCGAACCCCGGCCTTCAGCTGATCGTTGATCGTGTAGAAGGCGTAGTTGATCAGACCGGTAGAGTTATCCGCAACAGGGTAGGTATCGTCCTGGAAGTGTCCAAGAGCCGAACCATTTGAACCCAGTACGTCAAACTGATGAACAGTCTGCCACTTTTCTGACCAGGTTTTGGACAGAATCAGGCTGTTGATCGCACCATCCTGGCGAGCGCCAAGATTTCCGATCGTCATCATGTAGGTAAATGTTGTTGAGTCGTTGATTGTGTAGACGAAACCACCAAGGTAGCTGCTGCCGCTGTTGAAGCGGTCAAACCCGGTGTCCATACCGAACGTGTAACCGCTCAACACCTGCAGGTTATCACCAGCAGCGTACGTGCCGAGGGCACCCGTGTGAGTGAAAGGCTCACTGTTGTAAAACGTCAGTTGACGGCTGAGGAAGAAGTTGCCACCAGAAGGAATCACTTCATATCCGACAGGCGTGTAGAAGTGACCGACCTTCACCGACAAATCGCCCATTGCAGCTTCCGCATACAACTGAGGCAGGGCCCACTCATAAATCCCATGGTTCCAGTCCGGGCTGAAGTCGTATCGTCCAGGGTTGTTCCCGAAAGACTGAGCTTCGTTACCGTCGACACCATAAATCATTTCAGCACGGAACCCCCAGTCAAGGCCCTTGCTGCCGTCAGCAGTCTTGCCGACGTACAGACCCTGCTGATTGAGGTTCAGATTGTTCCATTCCTTGGCGTTGCTCAAACCAGCGCCAGGACCAAGATTCACGTTGTTGAACGTGCCGTTGCCGGTGAAAGCACCATCCGGGCCGTCCTGGTAGCCGAACTGAGTCCAGCCACCAATCTCGATACCGCTGCCGCAGTCACCGAACAGGGTGCAGGCTTCGCCGCATCCATCTCCACAACCTTCGCCACAGGCGTCTGACAGTGGATCGCAGCAACCGTCGTCACAGACGGAAGCCGGTGCGCAGCAACTGGCAGAATCTGAGCAGCCGCAGCAGCTCATTGAAGCCAGCTGGTCGGTCAGCTTTTGACCGGCGTCAGCAAAAATCTGTTCGCAACACGCACAATTGTCACCACATCCAGGCGTACAGCAACCATCGTTTGCTGAGGCAGTCGAACCGACCACCAATCCGCTCGCAAGCGCAACGCCCGCAAGGAGTGACTTCCATGATCGTTTGACCATTTCCAATCCCTCGCGTCCATCCCTGTGTGCTTCATCCCTGACGTTCCTCCCGAAACATCAGGTATTGCACCCGGCCAAAAGTCCACCTGCCCGCATCGAGGTCACTGCGATGACGCGAACCGTGGTGAATTCCCTGTACCACACGCTGTGGCAAACATACTCAGGGCTTGTCTCTTCATCGGACGAAGGTTTTTGGTTTGGCAAATAGAAAAAGTCGGTGTCGGCGGTCGACGAGAAGTTAACGAGAGGTCGCATCAGATAAAGTCGCTGACACAAAAAGTCAACAAAACCGTAAAGAACGACTTAAACTACCCAGACTCACAAATGTGGAACACACCGCGGTGGAGGAATAATCCACATGGCACCTGAAGAATTGCCCTCAAGGACGGCAAGCATGCTCGCAGCGAAAGAGATTCTGCTGAGAACCGCCAAGGCTTTCCCAATCCACGAAGTTTTCCGGAATCGTTGATTTTGACTACCTGTTGGCTGAGAATAACTGAGTTCGTTAGTGAGTTCGATCACTCGCTGTCGGGCAACCCCGCCCCTACATCCCTCTCCACGAGATGACGGTCCCACCATGAACCACAGCGGAAAAACGATACTCGTGATCGAAGACGACCGAGACATCTCAGCGACCATACAGGGCGTACTTTCGGGAGCAGGATACCGAGTGCTGACGGCCAACAATGGGCAGGACGGGCGCCGTCTGATCCAACAGCAAACCCCCGATCTGGTACTGACAGATATGATGATGCCCCGAATGGGGGGATTTCCGGTCCTCGAGTTTCTCGCTGAACTGGAAAATGCCCCGCCGGTGATCATGATGACGGCGAACGAAGGCAGCCGACACAAGGCTTATGCCGAAATGCTGGGAGTCGTCGACTATCTGAGGAAACCCTTCGCGATGGAAGTGATGCTCGAATCTGTCGCAAAAGCATTGTTAGGGCAGGATAAAACACAAAATCGTCGATCATAGACGGCAGAGCCCGTTGAACAGGAAGAGATCATGTTGCACGCCGTGATCATGGCCGGAGGCAGTGGAACACGTTTCTGGCCTCAAAGTCGCAGCAAGACACCCAAGCAACTGCTGCGACTGGCCGGAGAGCGTACAATGATTCAGCAAACGCTGGATCGTTGCCGAGACTGGGTGGATACAGGCCGCGTGTGGGTCGTGACAAATGAAGTCCAGGCCGAAGCGACCGCCGAACAGCTTCCGGAAATCCCGAAGCACAATATTCTGGTGGAGCCCTGTGCCCGCAATACTGCGCCCTGCGTCGGGCTGGCGGCAATCGAGCTGCTGAACCACGACCCGGATGCCGTGATGTTCGTGATGCCGGCCGATCACGTCATTCAGACGAATGAAGCTTTCGAACGAGCGGCACGGAAGGCCGTCACCATCGTGGAGGAGAATCCAGAGCGACTTGTATTGTTTGGAGTGACACCCACGTTTCCGGCAACGGGTTACGGCTACATCGAACGTGGCGAAATCGTTTCAGATTCGTCTCCACGAGTTTATGAAGTCAAATCGTTTCGGGAAAAGCCGCATCTCAGCCTCGCCGAACAGTACCTTCGCGAGGGTCGTTTTTTCTGGAATTGCGGGATCTTCTGCTGGAAAGCGCAGACGGTCGTGGACCTGCTGAAACAGCACGAACCAGAGATTCATGACGGTCTGATGCGGATCTCTGAAGGATCGAATGCCGGTCGTCGCGACGGCGCGATCGCCTCGGAATTCCCGAAGCTGAAAAGCATCTCCATCGACTATGCCGTTCTTGAGCGAGCACAGGGTGTCACCGTGATCGAAGCGCCGTTCCAATGGGATGACGTCGGAAGCTGGTTATCTCTGCCACGCCTGAACGGTGCTGATTCCGAAGGAAATACAGTTGATGGCCGTTTCTGCGGTGTCGATACGCAGGGATGTATTGTGCGGACGACCGACGATCATCTCGTCGCGACTCTCGGCCTGCGGCATCTGATTATAGTTCACACTCCCGATGCGACGCTCGTTGCGGATGCGTCTCAATCAGAACGCATCAAAGAAGTTCTCGGGCAACTCGACAAACAAGGCTTACAGGAGTACTTGTAAGTCCGAAATGTCACTCCAGATGCCACCGGTAAGCAGCAGCACAGGTGGAACGGTCTGGACAAGGCACAAACACTTTGAAACCCAGCGTCCGCATGATTTGAAACAGGATCAGATCCCATGAAACAAAAAAACTTCTGTGGACGAACACGACGCGAAATGCTCTGGCAGACTGGTTCGGGGTTTGCCGGGGTTGCACTGACGGCGATGATGGATCGAGATGGTTTTCTGGCATCACAATCGGTTGCAGCCGATGGCATCTCAGAGTTCAAAAACCCGCTCGCGGCAAGAGCACCCCACTTCGAACCGAAGGCGAAGAACGTCATCTTCCTGTACATGTACGGAGGTCCCAGCCAGGTCGATACCTTTGATTACAAGCCATCGATGTACGGCATGGATGGCAGAACGATCGAAGTCAAGACTTTCGGACGAGGTGGTCATCGCAATCAAGGCCGCATCGTGGAACCACGCTGGAAATTCAAACCCTACGGAGAGTGCGGCAAATATGTCAGCGATCTCTTCCCTCACCTCGGGACGTGCGTCGATGATATGGCATTCATCCATTCCATGACGGCCGATTCGCCGATACATGGGTCGGCAATGCTGATGATGAACTCCGGACGAATTCTGAGCGGACATCCGTGTCTGGGATCGTGGGTCAACTACGGACTCGGCAGTGTCAACGAGGATCTTCCAGGCTTCGTTGTCATGCTGGACCCTCGCGGCGGGCCGATCAGCGGATCGAAGAACTGGAGCAGCGGATATATGCCGGCTACGTATCAGGCGACCGTCATGCGATCCGGTGGCAATCCGATTCTGGATCTTGCTCCACCTCAGGAACTAGCAGGTGGGGCTCAGCGTCGATTGCTCGACACGCTCCGACAATACAATGAAGAACATCTCAGTCCGCGACGTGATAACTCAAACCTTGCCGCTCGAATCGCCAGTTACGAGCTAGCGTATCGGATGCAGTCCACAGCACCAGAAGCGGTCGATCTTTCTCAGGAAACGCAGGCGACTCAGGAACTGTACGGACTGAACGATCCCAAAAGCGAAAAATTCGGGAAGCAGTGTCTGCTGGCCCGGCGACTCGTCGAACGTGGTGTTCGCTTTGTCCAGATCTACTCCGGTGGCGCACACAACGACGATAACTGGGACGCTCATACTGATATGGAAGCGAATCACAATCTGCACGCTGGCGAAACAGATAAACCGATTGCAGGACTGATCAAAGACCTGAAAGAACGTGGTCTGCTGAAGGATACGCTGATCGTCTGGGGTGGCGAATTTGGACGGCAGCCAACGGCCGAGTACGCTACGGGCAGCGGACGAGACCACAATAGCTACGGCTTTACAACCTGGATGGCCGGTGGAGGAATCAAGGGTGGCGTAACGGTAGGTACGACGGACGAGATCGGCAGCCGTGCCGTCGATGACGTTTACCATGTCAAACACATGCATGCCACGATTCTGCACCAATTGGGTCTGGATCCGTCAAAGCTGACGTATTTCTTCGGCGGCCTTGAGAACTCGCTCGTCGGCGTTGAGGGAGCTCAGCCGATCTGGAAGGCAATGGCGTAGCAGACAGAAATCCTCCTCGTCGACATTCAGTCGCGTGATACGGGATCTACAGATCAACGGCAAACAGAGCAGCCGGTCTCGAACCCCGTTGGCAGACAGGTCAGCATGGAAATCCTCAAAGAACTTCTGCTGTCACGAGAAGCGACGGGAACGGTCGAATGGCTCGGATTTTCCACCGCCAGCCGATCGCCTATCTCGTCGACCGAATTTGTTGAAATAGTTCGCGGCGGCATCCGAGGTGATCATCACTGCCGACCGACTCGACCATCCAGGCGACAGGTGACGTTGATTCAGGCGGAGCATCTGCCGGTCGTTGCCAGCCTGATGTCTCGGACGGAAATTCGTCCGGAACTCCTGCGGCGAAACGTCGTCGTATCCGGAATCAACCTTTCCGCTCTTCGGTACATGCGATTTCGCATCGGCACAGCAGTCCTCGAAGGTTCCGGGCCCTGCCCTCCCTGCTCACGGATGGAAGAAAACCTCGGCCCCGGAGGTTATGCGGCAATGGTCAACCATGGGGGTATCACAGCCATCGTCATCACCGAAGGCCACATTCTCCTTGGAGATACCGTGCAGCCTCTGGAAGTCGTCCCTCAGAAAGGGTCTGAGTCCGCCGAACGTTAAGGGCAATATGCGAGCCTCAGGCGGCCAGGCGACTAACCGAACGGTTGCCCGCGAAAGCAACTCGGGTCAGTTGCCATTCCGCAGGAAATGAACCACTCGAATCGCACGGCCCTCGTTTTGCGTGCCACCGGTGAGCAAGGATCGCAATTCCAGCCGATGTGTTCCTGGCGCGAGTTCCGATGCCAGCATTTTTGCCCACGGGAGATGCAACGACGGGCTCCACTGAGTCGACAGGTCGACCGACGTCCAGTCACCACCATCAATCCGATATTCCAGAATGCCTGTATCCGGGCCAGACGCCACGAACACACCGATACCGCGACCCTCAAACGTCAACGTCATGGTTGAACCGGCCGTTTCCGTAGCAAGCACCGGAACGTTCACAAACCCCGGACGAGTGCCCGCCTTGTCGGACGGTTTCCAGTTGTTAATCAGCTTCCAGCCATCGCCGAGCATGACAGAACCCGCAGCAACGGCATCGGCAGGATTCAAGAGCGATCCGTTGAAGTAGCTGGCACGATCGATCGGGTCAGGCAAAGGACGTGGTGCTGAAGTGACATCGCGGGAGAACGCGGCGTCGAACAGCCGACCTACCGATCTGGCATACAACTGATGTCCAAAAGGAGCCGGATGCAGATCCTTGAAGTCGTTCTCCCATGAGAACTCACCGGCTTCTATTCGCTCAGTCACCTCGAGAGCCAGATTGATTGAAGGCACGTTGTAATGCGCCGCCACGCGTTCATGATTGACGATGACAGCAGGTGTATTCCCCCGACTGATATCGGCCAGCTTGCCTGGGTCAGCAAAGTGAAGCAGCACCACATCCATCTCAGGATTGGAGAGCAGCGCTCGACGGACGATTCCTTCCATGCCTCGAACCTGCTCCACGTCAGAGAAACCATTTGTATCATCGTTCACAGCGGCCTCTTCAAACAGAAGGTCGACGGGACCGTTCATGAGCACATCACGGGGAAAACGGAATGCACCGGGGGTCGATCCCAGTGATGGAATGCCAGCATTAATGAAGTCAAAAGTTGTCTCTGGAAATCGCCGCTTCAGATCTTCGCAGACGAGGTCTCTCCAGCCCGGCGCCGCAGTGATCGAGCCGCCCAGAAATGCGACTCGGCCCGTCTTTTCCCGTTCAAACTTCACACGACAATTGGCCAGACCGCCACGGAGTTCGAAGTAATCGTAGCCAAACGGTGTCTTCGGCTCCTTGACGCGATCTGCAAAGCCGGTGTGAGTCAGCACGAAGTTGACAATTCGAGTCGGATCTTTCAGGCTGTGAGGATGATGATTGCAGTGGGGTTTGTTGATCAGCGTGAACGAGCCCCCGAGTTCGAGGTAACGCTTCTGGATGATCAGAGAGTTCTCATCGACCGGTACGACATCGTCCGTCGCGCCGCAGACATGCAGGATGGGAATCTTCGCGTCGGCCAGGGGCTTCAGATTATCGACGGGGTTCAGTCTGTACTCCATCGCCTGTTGCTCGTTCAGCCCGTAAACCTGCTTGCATCGTTCCCAGTCGCCTGGCGAGCCTTTGCCTTTCCCTTTGCCACCGGGCCAACTCCTGAAATCGCAAACCGGCGCGTCGTTGTAGATGCAGGCCACCTTGTCAGGATGCCGAGTGGCCCAGTTGAGCGAAAACAGTCCGCCGCGACTGAAGCCTTCCAGCACCGTCTTTGGCGACAGTTGAAACTCGCGAGTGACATACTCGTGCATCGCATCCATTGCATTCATCGCTTCCGGCCCGCCGTACAGATTCTGCAGATCGATGTAAGCGGCATGAAAGCCATGTTGCAGCAGCGCAAGATCCGCCTGAGGCGCATGCCCAAAAAACTCCATACGCCAAATCCAGGGCCTCCCCGGAGCCACTGTCTTCGGCACAACGAGAAACGCCCATCGCTCGCCAACCTTGAAGTTCACCTTCTCAAAACCGTGCCATTCTTCAGCGCGCCCGACGGAATGGAAAACAGAGCAGAGGCACAAGCTGATCGAAGCAATCAGAGACGCGACGACTCGGAACATGCAAATGGACATTAATAGTCTCCCGGAAGTAATCGTGGAATGACAGGACATCACGATTCAGGGTTACGATTCCACGAAACCCCCAGGATCATTACTGAATGGGTGTTAGACGAGGACTCAGGCAGGGACTAGAATAGGCCGGATCTTGTCAGAAATACAATCCGCCCAGCAGACCGAAGCATAAATCCTCTCCCACCATGATTCAGAGGTCAGAGGCCTTCATGTCGATCCGCAGAATGCTTCGAGACTTCGTTGGAAACCTGTCCAGTCGCCGTACTGCCAGACGACCGCGGGCAGTCTCTGTCGAGACGCTTGAATCCCGCGAACTGCTTGCCGCATCGGCAGGAGTGCTGAAAGACATCAGGCTTGGCGCGGACGGCAGTGCCTTTCCAGCAGGACAAACGACGGAGCTCATCTCGTTTGGCGGATGGTGGTACTTCGCCGCGGACAACGGAACGGTGGGGAGCGAAATCTGGCGTACGGATGGTACTGAGGCGAACACGCAACTGTTTCTGGACGTACGAACCGGCGTTGCAGGAAGTTTTCCGTCCGACTTTTACGTGGCGAACGAAAAACTGTTCTTCACGGCGGCAAATACATCCGGTGTCCGCAGTCTGTATGCGTCGGATGGCACAACGTCGGGCACTGTGATGCTTGCAGCAAATCGCGTTGATACCGTCCTTGGTACTGTGGACAAAACCACCTACTTTCTTCGATCCGGGTTGATGGCATCCCCTGGAGAATTCTGGCGGTCGGATGGCACTTCATCAGGAACAGCGTTGATGGGCGGCGGATTCATCGACGGCGGCTTTGGCGAAGCCGTAGTCTTCGACGGAACTGTCTTCTTCAGCGCCGACGGAGTTAACGGTAATAAGACATTGTGGAAGATCGATTCAACAACTCACACGCTTGCAGAGATCCCGGGTGCGCCAACAGCGGTCGGAGGATTTCGGCAGGCAGGCTCGACGCTGTACTTTGCCGCGCGCGCAGGTGGGTCCGGCAACGCTCAATTGTGGAAGATGACGTCCGCGGCCGCTGCGCCGTCAGTCGTTCAGACATCGGGAAGCATCGGCTGGAATCCGGAATGGCTAACGAATGTTAATGGGACGCTTTTCTTCAGTGGCTTCACAACGACAGCAGGCCGCGAACTATGGAAGAGCGATGGAACAAACACCGGCACAATTCTGGTGAAGGACATCCAGGCAGGAGCCGGAGATGGCCTCCCGGAGAATCTGACAGCAGTCGGTACGACGTTATATTTCTCAGCGAACAATGGCACTAACGGTCAGGAGTTGTGGAAGTCAGATGGCACATCCGGCGGCACCGTTCTGGTGAAAGACCTCGTCCCCGGCAATGGCGATGGCTCCCCGCGAGGTCTTGCGAACGCGAATGGCACGCTGTTCTTTACGGGAAGGAATCCAGCAACAAGTGCGTTCAACCCATGGTTGTCTGATGGCACCTCCAACGGCACTTCTCTGGTGAACACAATCGTCCTGAATTCGCCGGAGAACTTCTCGCAATTGTCGCCGGCCGGTTTTCTGTTGATGGCAGAGAATCCGACGACTGGACGTGAGCCCTTCTTCCTCAGGATGGGCAATCAGCTTCCGACACCGACCATCGCCGCCCAGCCTGCAACCACGACATCTCAACGTCCAACGTTTTCGTGGAACACGATTGCCGGAGCCCAGAACTACGAAGTCTGGATTCGAAATCGGACGACGAACCAAAGCCCAGTCGTCCTGACCCCGGTCACCGGAACATCATTCACACCGGCCATGGACCTTGGCATAGGCAATTTCACCATCTGGGTTCGTGCGGTTGGTGATGTCGGTACTCCGGCGTCTGTGTGGTCGTCGCCGCGAAACTTTGCCATCAATTCCCTGGTCACGCTGAACGCTGTCGGAGCAGACCTTGCCAGTGGATTTCCTGAGATTTCATGGCCAGCAATGAAAGGAGCCGCGACCTATGAAGTTTGGGTCGATCGACTGGACGTGCCGACATCGCACATCAACGGTACGAGCATCGTTTCGACAACAAACTACGTGCCACAGTTTGCCAATGGCCGGTATATGGTCTGGGTTCGAGGCATCGCGGCGGACGGAATGAGAGCCGTCTGGTCCATCGCACAGTCCTACACGTCGACTCAGGTGCCGGGTATCACGGGCGGTATCAATCCAACATTCGACACGAGCCCGACAGTCACGTGGACCGCTGTGCCCGGTGCAGCGTCGTATGAGATTTATGTGTTGAGCCGAAACACAAACACGAAGGTGTTGCATCAGACAGCAATTGCGGCGACAGCCTTCACTTTGCCTGCTCTGCCCGCCGGACCGTATCGATATTGGATTCGCGTCACGGGGGCTGTTGTGTGGAGCAAAGAGGTCGATATCAACACCGATGGCCGCACGACGGTGTTGACGCCAACGGCAGCAACATCCGATCCGCGACCAGTGATCTCGTGGAAGAAAGTCGACGGCTCGACAGGATACCGGATTTGGGTCAATCGTCCGGGTGTTCAGGATAAGATCATTCTCCAGACGGTCGGTACAACCAACGCGTCACCAACGACTGAGAGCTTTACTCCCGTCGGCAACCTTCCGGCAGGTAACTATCGCGCTTGGATCCAGGCCATCAACGGCGGCTCAATGGCACTGTGGAGCGTGTTTGTGGATTTCTCAGTCGTTTGAGAGGCCGGCAGAATTCCTGTTCAACGCGGGCTGGTCTCAAAGACAACCTTGCCTGGTTTCCACGATGGGGCTAAGTTGTTTCTCAACAGCATCAATTCCATGAGGTTGCTCGTCGAGTGCTCGCGATAGCCGACGTAGCTCGCGCAAAGCCGCGGATTGATTTCGATGACATGAGCCGTCTGTTCGCCGCGACCGGATTCGGTCACAACGATATCCGCACCCAGATATCCGGAGAAGGCTCCCAGAGCTACGGCGAGTTGTCGGCCGGTGGCCGAGACGATCTCAGCAACGCGAGAATCACAGGGAACCTGACCGCCGATGTACGATAGGCGGCCAAACTCCACGATGAGATGTTGCTGAGCTGGCGGCAGCACCGTGGCGGGATTTGAAACGCCGCCGCCAATCAGTCCGATCGAACACGCGGTCCCGGGAAGTACACGCTGAACGATCCATGGATCATCCGCCGTGTTGCAGAGTGGCAGTTGAAGAAATCGCTGTCGGCTCATTGGCACTAATGAAATACCATCGCAGCCCACGCCATCTCGCGGCTTGATGATGCCCGCGTTGCAGATCGTCGCCAGTTCGATCCCGTTCGGGCCCGGTGAGTCAAACCAAGTTGCGGACTCTGCTCGCAAACGATTCGCTGCATTGTCGCACACAGTCTTCGTCTCAGGCGACTTAAACCCGTTTCGGCACAGCCAGTGAAAGGTGGCCAACTTGTCGGTGAAGATCTCGGCCAGCGACCACGGCACATTGAGACTCTTCACCGCCGACCACACACCGCATTGAAGCGTCTTCAGCACATCAACCAGGACGTCGTCAGATTCCGGAGCAATCGCCATCGTTGCCACAAACTCCGACGGCGGGACCGCAGGATTCTGCAACCACGCCACCGGGCCGTTGTCGCACAGCAATCTTCGACAACCCGGCGGCAGTCCTGAACTCCTTTCGAGAAACTCGGCCGCCAGAGGAGACACCAGCACTGCCGGACAAAACCCATTGACCCGTGATACATCTTCCACCGCGGCCACCAGCATCATTACCGCTTCCCGGCGCATGGACGCTCCTGCCGATTCCCACGATGAAGCATCTGCCAGAAGGTATTCGAAGAGCAGGATGTTTTCGGTCGAGTTCATCACCATACAAAGTCCTGACGGCGGTTTCCGTGATCAGGCCTGAATCGGCGATCATGATTTACGATGCCACACCGTAAGTTCAGACACCGGCGATCGAGCCGCTCCGCGGACCGAGCGACAGGCGAATCCGACTATCGCTGGACGGCAGTGAAAACAGTGTACTCGCCGATCACGTGGGCCTGCACGTTGTTAAAAAGCTGCTTCATGCGAGCGCCGTGCCAGTCCAGCAGTTTGGTCACGATGTGGACCCGACCGCCGGGACGAAGACAGCCTTTCGCGGCCTGAAGAAACAGTTCCGAGATACGGTAGTCGGAATAGTACGGCGGGTTTCCGACGAGCAGGTCCCACGACTTTGGTTCCGGCACTTTGCCGTCGGATGTCTGCAGCGTCTCTACGCTGGTGATGTGATTCAGTCTGGCTGACGCCAGCGTGCAGTCAATCGCGCGGGCGTCGCTGTCGATGGCCAGAACATGAGCCCTCGGGAATTCCACGGC
>JBKDRW010000549.1:0-2570 GCA_046341255.1 Planctomycetota bacterium | reverse complement strand
CCAGTGGCCTTATTGTCATGCAAATACCTCGGTCTCAACGTGTCTGTCGCTTCTTTTTGGGCGGACAGTTCCGGGCCACCATGAGTGGAGAAGTTCAGCCGCATGAGATCGAATCCCGATCCTTCACACGCATCGCAGCTTCGATATTCATTCTACCATGAGGATCCGGTGATCGAAGCCGAGGAAGCTCATTCATTTCCGGGGAATGCCGAACAGCAGGTCAAATGCTGGAGGATTGTATGTACATCAGCACTCGGAAGCGCATTCATCGATCGCTCATGCTGTGGGCGCGCTCGTCGCGGCTCGTCATTTCGTTCTGATTGTGCACGACAAGCCCTGGTGACTCAGATGACACATGACTGAAGACGCAGGGAGGGAGCGACCGTGTCTTTCTGGCCCCGGTATCAGGATCGCCGACGACGCGAGAGTGACTCAAAGGCCAGCCGCGCAGCCTCTGATTGCAACGTCATCCACGTGATGGAGCATCCGCCATAGTTGCTGATGATCGCTCAGTTCATCGGCAATTCGAATGGCGTCGCAAATCTTCATTTCGAAACACTCCTGGGCGATCTTGCGGTGGAACGCGGCGCACTTTTTATCCCCCTGATGTTTCGCGATTTTGTTGCGGATCCTGGTGTTGGTTTTGAAACCCCTGTCAAGGACGATCTTCAGTGCAACAGGTCGGGACGAACCAGCATGATGACTCCAAGCAACAGGATGGCCACTCCGCTCAGGAGCTTTAGCCAGCGGCCTTGTGTTTCCTGAAGTCTCGTCTTGCTCAGAGTCCAGACGACCGTCAGAACCATCAGTCCATCGTCAAACATGTAGGCCAGAATATAAAGGGAAAGAAACGCATAGCGTGTGGAGGCAGTGAATCCCTGATGCATCAGAATATTCGTGTAGAGGGCTGGCAGTCCGGCCGTGCACAGCAACTCAACAATATTTACCAGGATCGCCAGCGTGATCGCTCCGGCCACGGCACCAGTCAGAGACTCAGCCGTGACAATGCTTCGAACGCGAGCGTAGATGCCAGGCTTCGCGGATTCGGGGATCGAAAGACTGATTCCCTGCCTGAATGCGAAGAAGTCCTTAACATGAATGGACCCGATCACGATAGCCATCAGGGCCAGTGCGATCTGAATCGGCCGCAGATAGCCGATCAGCACAAAGACGTTCAGCCATGCGGCCATAAATGCAAAATAGGCAAGCCCGCTGACGATCACAAAAGTCCCGGCAATCGCGATGATCCTTCGTCGATCCCGGAGATTCACAAGAATCGAGAGCAGAAAAAGCAGGACCCACATGGCACAGGGATTGAAGCCATCCACCAGACCCACCGCAATGGTGAAGAGTGGCATTCCAAGCTCTCGGGTACTCAGTCGCCCGAAAATCGGCACGTCCATTTGGTCATCGTTTACAGTTGTCGAGTCGTTCTCGTCACGCCCTGATGACTCCGCATCGTCAACATCTCCCAATGGCAAATCATCTCCCGGCAGGGGCAAGTCGGCGTCTTCATTCGGCTTTTCCACATCGACCGACTCAACCTGATCGCCCGTCTCGTCAGACGGAACAGAGCCAGCCTGCTGGCCAGGTAAGAAGATCCCGGCGGCAAGCCAGCTCGGCATCAGCATCCCCACGATCACAATTCCGGCCTTCCTGCGATGTGGGATCGAAGACGATGATCGATCCTGTTTAACTTCTCGTTTCGGAGTTGCTTCAGTCTTTTCCCGAGGGCACTCCCGCGTCCATCGTTTGAGCCGGTTACGAAGCTGCTCTCCAGTCGACTGAGCATCCTGAAATCCGATGATCAGGCTGTCACAGACATGAAAGACAGGGACACTGGCTGCGGCCGTTCGATGTCTCTCCACAATCTTCGATAACCTGGCTGCCTGAGAAGCATCAACAGCAATATCCCGATAAACGAGCTTCAGACCTGGATATTTTTTGGCAAAGGACGGAAGCCATTCCTTGGCAGCGGCACACCGTGAACACCCCGTCCGAACAAATACTTCCAGCTCAAGCATCTGCTCAAGCTGGGGCTTCCACGGTGTCTCACCATGCAAGCTGTGAATGACACGATTGCACCCATAAAGCACCGGGCCGGTCGTGGGCCCGATCCGAAAGTGCCGGAGAATGGCGTCGAGTCGATCCTGATCCCTCTGATCTGTCGTTACATCGCGGTCTGCCAGCACGATTCCACCGCGATTCGTCAGATACTCATCGACAGCCTTGAGATACTCCCGATGATCTTTGTCTGAACTGCGGTAATACAACTCGATGATCACACACCGATCGGACTCTTCGGAACGGACGAAATCTGACACCGGAAACAGGAACAGCACCGTCGCGACCGAGAACCGGAAGCATGGCCCACACAAGGAGGATGCAGTCGCACACGCAGCACGAACGGCCCACAGTCTGTTCACGTTGATTCCCCCGGAATGAAACCTGTTCAAACGCCGAAGGAGTATCTGGGCAAATGACGTTCCCCTGAACTCTGAACCATTTCAAATGGATGAACCGTGGTTGCCTGCTGCTCAGGGTAGGCTGATCCGCACACAGTTGTGCAA
>JBKDRW010000548.1:0-4916 GCA_046341255.1 Planctomycetota bacterium | reverse complement strand
GCCCTACAGCATATTTGATCCGGACCCCTGGCCGCTGGTGACACTCTGGGGAGGCCCTTTGACAGGTGTACTGATTCCTCTTCTCATCGCCGGGATACTTCGCGCAGATTCGGTATGGCTGGTCGCCCATTTCTGCCAGTTTGCAAATGGCACGTACCTTGCCACCGCATGGATCTCCGGGGACTCCTGTCTGGACACAGCGAGACTGCTTGAAAACGGCGCATCCGGGATGTCCATCATCGTCTTCTGTGTGATCACGATCGGATGCGGCTACCGAGGAATGCGAAAATCATTGATCGCAATCTGGAAGGCCGACAGTTTGACCTGCGGGCACGGAAGTGCAACGTCCTGAAGAGCCGTTTGAGAACAGAGGGCAAGACTCCTGCCGGGCGCTGGGGCATGAAAAACCGTGAGCTATTGACGGATCAGGAGGACCCTCGCCCTCCCGAGTCGTGCTGTTCAACACCACTGCTGACAGTGAATGTTCGCGACACTATCGTTTTCCATCGGCTTTCACAGCGGCGAGAAACCGCTGCAGATCAGCCGGCCATGGCACTGAGAAACTCATGGCTTTTCGGGTGAGCGGATGCACGAAGCCAAGTTCCATAGCATGCAGAGCCAATCTTGGCGCTTTGCTGATGTCCGGAATCGGCGGTTGACCAAATGCCGACCGGTATTTGACGTCGCCACAAATCGGATGGCCAAGTTCCGCAAGATGGATGCGAATCTGATTCGTACGACCGGTTTCGAGTCGACATTCGAGCTCCGAGTACAACCCGTAAGTGGCCACCCGCGTGACATGAGTCACCATCCTCAGGCCATGTTGCCCGTCGGTACTGCTCCCCCGAAGCCCATCGCCTCGATCACGAACCTGACGCGACTCAATCGTTTGTGATTCGACCTTTCCCGGCACAAAGCAACGATACCGTCGGATGGTGTGATGCTTTGCGAACTGATCGATCAGACCATCCTGCGCGGTTGTCGTTCGGGCGAAGACAAGCACGCCGCTGGTTTCACGATCAATACGATGCACAGCGAGCAGTTGCACGTGTTCCGGTCGCAGACGCCGACCTGATTTTCCTGCAATCAGGCGCTGCAGACATTCTTCCAGCGACGGCTGGCGATCCTTCCGTTCCTGACGCCAGTCCACATCACCCGGATGCCTCACCGACAACATCCCGGATGGCTTGTCAGCGACCACCAGATGATCATCGAGATGCAGAATGCGCACATCCTGATCCCGAGGAGGCGGAGGAAGTGGCTGATCGCGAACCTCGATCACATCGCCTTCGACCACGCGTCGACCTTCATCCACACACAGAATGCGATTGACCGAGATTTTTCGACCGGCCATCAATCTTCGTGCATCACTCCATGACATCGGCCACGGCGCCAATTTCCTCAGCGCTCCCAGAACAGCGCCAGCTGCTTCAGAAGTGACAACGTATGATGTGGAGGCAGGAGCAGACATGGACAAAAATCGAAGGATTCAATGAAAAGAACCCTTCAATCTGAAAGATCGAAGGGTTCATCAGACATTTCTCTGTCGTCAGCGACAATTACTTATCGTCGCTGCCACCCAGTGAGAACAGCGGCCCGGCACCGGAACCGGTTCCGCCCTTCAGTTCTTCGCGAGGCTTTGCCGGAGCAGAGGCCGCCGCTGAAGCATCAGATTCAGCCTCTTCAGCTTCCCGGACTTCCGTCTTGCGGCTCAGACCAATCTTGCGCTCACCAGTGTCCACTCGGAGAATCCGAACTTCCAGATCCTGTCCGACCTGAACCATATTTTCCGGATGCTCAACCTTGTGGTCAGCAAGTTCAGAGACGTGAAGCAGACCTTCGAGATCGTCTTCCAGCTGAACGAAGACACCAAAGTTGGTGATCTTGGTCACTTTGCCAGTGACAGTCTTCCCGGGGGCGTACTTTTCGGGAATTCGAGTTTCCCAAGGGTCTTCAGAAAGCTGCTTCAGACCCAGTGCGATACGACGACGATCTTCGTCGACACTGAGAATCTGACACTCGATCGGATCGCCTTTCTTCAGAATCTCATTGGCATGAGACACTTTCCGCGTCCACGACATATCGCTGATGTGCAGAAGACCATCAACACCTTCCTGCAACTCCACAAACGCACCGTAGTTCGTCAGATTGCGAACGGTGCCCTTGACGATCGTCCCTGGCGGGTACTTGGCAGCGACTTCATCCCACGGATTGGGCTGAGTCTGCTTCATCCCGAGCGAAATTTCCTGATTGTCTTCGTTAATTCCGAGAACCATCACTTCGACCTTGTCGCCGATGGCCACAAGTTCGCTCGGATGGTTGACTCGACGAGTCCACGACATTTCACTGATGTGAACAAGACCTTCGATGCCATCTTCGAGTTTCACGAAGGCACCGTATGACAACACATTGACAACTTCGCCGGTGATCCGGGACCCAACGGGGTATTTCGTGCTGATATTTGCCCATGGGCTGGCAGACTTCTGCTTCAGCCCCAGTGCGATCTTCTCTTTATCGTAGTCGATGTTCAGAACCATCACTTCGATTTCGTCGTCGATCTTCACCATCTCAGTCGGATGGCTGATGCGACCCCAACTCATATCGGTGTTGTGCAGCAGACCATCGATTCCACCGAGATCCACGAAGGCACCGAAATCGGCGATGTTCTTGACTGTTCCCTTGCGAAGCTGACCAACCTGAAGCGTTGACAGCAACGACTTCTTCATCTTTTCGCGTTCTTCTTCGATCAGACGGCGACGGGACACAACTATGTTCTTCCGCGCCTCGTCGATCTTCAGAATCATACATTCGATCTCCTGACCGATGTATTCCGCGATATCGTTCGGACGGCGAATGTCCACCTGACTGGCCGGCAGAAACACGTTGACGCCGATATTGATCAACAGACCGCCCTTGATCTTGCGGATAACCTGTCCCTTGACAACATCGCCTTCCTTGTGAGTCTGGATGATCTTTTCCCACTCACGGATACGCCCGGCTTTACGCTTCGACAGGACGATCAGCCCGATGGAGTCCTCAAATTCCTCGAGAAGCACTTCAATCTGCTGACCAACTTCTGGCGGCGGTTCCGTCTCGTCCCATTCATCGCGCTGGACGACGCCCTCGCTCTTGTAACCGATATCAACGACGACTTCCTCGTTGTCAACACGAACGATCGTACCCGTCAGGATCTGATTCAGGTCGTACGTCTGCGCCTGTTCGTGATAAATGTCTTCTTCAGCAAAATCGGGGAACGACGCGGCAATCACCGCATCAAGTTCCGCCTCATCGATATTAAATTCCCTCATCAGGTGACGATCGACCATGCTCAAATCCATTTGTTCCGTTTGTCCCAGGAAAACCTGACACTCGGGAACCGGTAAAAAAAGGCCCTGCAAAACCTTGCCGAAGCACTTACCCCGGCGCGTCGAAGATTCTGCGAAACCGCAAACTTTAATCGCAGTTGACTCGAAAGTCCAGTGGCAGTTGACATCGAGAATTTCCGCCGCCGCGACACAAGATGTTGGTGCATATCACTTTGGGAATTCTGCCGGCGAGAAAAAGCAGCGTCAGCATGTGTCAATCAACAGGCTGCCCCGTCAGTTCCAGCCTTCATCAGCCGCAGAGTTGTCTTTCTGAGGTCGTTATCGTCAAAACCCGCCTGAATCTGATGGATTTCGTTCAGCGGGCTGAAAGACTCTCAAGTTTCGCTGATAACCACAGGCGTCGCTGTGACGATGGTTCGCTGGATTTCCTGTCAATCCGCCATACCGGATCATTCTCCGGAACGCAAAGAAAAGACTTAACCTGTGAACAGAGTCCCGTTCGAGGAATCCAACTTCACGAGACCCGGAAAATCGTCAGAGATCAGACAGCAAGAATGCCTCTCGCAGCACCCTGATCTGCGATGAATGCCGGAAGATCTTTCTCGCACATGCTCTCGAACACGGAATCGCGACCGCGACGACCAATTCGTTCGATCACGCAGGATTTTCGGCACTCGGTGGTTTTCGAACAGCCCTTCACGAAGAAAGCCGAAGAGAACCAGATGGCTCTCTTCGGCTTTCATGCTTCATTCGGAATCAATACCGATCAAATCAGATACTCCGAAGAACAAGAACGAGGACGTCCTTGTCCGAAGACAATCGCATGAGCGATGTCTGTTGCTCCGTCAACGCGGCGGAGGTTATGCAACGCACATGCAGTTTCGCAATCCAACACGACCACTGAGATGAGCAACATTTCAGAATTTTCTTCTTCAGCAAATTCCTTCAGCAGATCTCGAACAACCGCCAATGTTGATCGAGCGAATCTGCGCAGACTATTGATGGGACTTGTCGCCGTGCTTCTGTGCGTCGGCGTACAGATGGTGCACAGCGCGAGTCTGACCTCGCGACCGAGCGAGCGAGAATCGACATTTCTTGTCAGGCACCTTGCCTATCTTGTCGTATCGCTTCTCTGCGGTGCTGTCGCATCCCGCATCTCCAGCGGCTGGCTGAGAAAAAACGCGGTTCGTTTTTTCTGGCTGCTTGTGCTGTTGCTGGCGTTGCTTCTGGTGCCGGGGATCGGGAGTCGAATCAACGGCGCGCAGCGATGGTTTCGTTTTGGAGGCTTATCGTTTCAGCCATCGGAACTGGGACGCATCATTCTTCCGATGCTTGCTGCGTCGATGGTGTGTCAGATGAGGGATCGCGACGGATTTTCGATCAGCAAACTCCCCGCGACGCTGATGCCACTTGTTGTCACCCTGCCGCTTGTTGCCGTTGAACCAGACCTTGGCGCGACAGTGTTTTTGGGATTGGGTTTCCTGCTGACGCTTTTCATTGGTGGCTGGCCTCTGCGTTACTTCTTCACGACCGCCATGATGGCCGTTCCGGCGGCAGCATCGCTGCTTATTCTCAGGCCGTATCAACTGC
>JBKDRW010000547.1:0-13209 GCA_046341255.1 Planctomycetota bacterium | reverse complement strand
GTCCTTTAACGCCTGTTCCGCTTCCGGATCTTAGTATGCCCGTCGTGCCGGCGAAGGATACGGGCCCTGCAGCAGCGCCTGCTGAGCCTCCGAGTGCGTCGACCGATCAACCGTCTGACATGCTGAAAAAGAACGAATCTTCCGCTCCTGTGCCGACGAAGCAGGCGTCTGAGTCAGTGGGAAATGGACAAAGTCAGCAGACGTCCAACGTGGACACCGTAACGATCTCGGCGGCGTTGAAGTCTGTTCCGACGGAAACGATGAAAGGTCCGATTTCAGCAGTGCCTGTTGACGGCCGGGTCAATACGAGAGGCGAGATGATCATTTCCGCAGAACAACCGGGCCTTTCCGGCGTGTCAGATGAAATTATCCCGCTGCTCGCACCAATACCGCTCAAAAAAAAATTGGGAAATTCTGTGCCCTCGCCTGCATCACGGGAGCCTCAGGCAACTGCGACACGCAGCGTTCCTGTGAAGTCCCAGAGCTCTGCAGCTGATGTGACTGAGGGGGCCGCAGCATCCGGTCCGGGGCAGAGTCAGACGGTGATCATGGTTGTGCCCGCCATTTCTGCAGCCGGAGTACTGCCGCCTGGAGGGAATGCTGAGGCCTCGAAGAGTGCCTCAGCAGCAAGTACGTCGGGAGAAGAGAAGAATCCGGCCGACAGGCAGCCCGAAAAGAAGCCTTTATCGGAAGAGGATGATCGCTGGAAAGCAACTCCGGCCGAGCGACGTCGGATCACGATTCGGAGTAACCCGAAGTCTTCGTCCTGAGGTCTGACTCGTGTCGTTGCTGCAGGGAAGTCATTCAGTGAATGTCGAAATGATGGCCGAGTGAAGTCGACGACTCTGTGCTTCTTCAACAATCGAGCTGCACTTCACGCCCCGTCTCTCGCGACAAGTCTTCTGAGGCCGTTTAGACTGTCACATTGGTGATCTTGCTCTGAGAATCAGTCTTCGCGGATCGGGACCTCGAGGTTTGCTTCTGTCGTGAGGGTTTTACGGGTCATGAATCCGCTGACTGCCGAAATTCTGGCTGCTCGCGGTTTCAGGAATGTCGTCGAGCCATGGCAGCCCTATCACTTTCTTGTTGAACCAGAGGTATCTCGGTTTCGCAGGCTGGAGGATGTCACGACCGTCTTTCTGTCGAATCGGGAATGCCCGTTTCGTTGTGTGTTCTGTGACCTATGGAAGAATACCCTCGACTACGACACACCTCTCGGTGCAATTCCGGCGCAGATTGACTTCGCGCTGAGCCGACTTCCGGCAACTCGCCATATCAAGCTCTACAACAGCGGAAATTTTTTTGATTCGAAGGCCATCCCGACAGAGGATTGGCCTCGAATCTCAGAGCAAGTTCAGGCATTTTCCACGGTGATCGTAGAGAATCACCCGCGGCTCTGCTCGATCGCGTGCGGTCAGTTTCAGCAATTGATCGGGACGCAACTTGAAGTGGCGATGGGGCTGGAGACATCGCACGAAGAGACGCTTCGAGCCATGAACAAGCAGATGACCACGAAAGACTTTGCATCGGCGTGTGAACTGCTTCAGCGGCAGAACATTATGATCCGTGCATTTGTCCTTTTGAAGCCGCCGGATACTTCGGAAGAGCAGGCGATTGATCGAGCGATTGAATCGGTTCGGTTTGCCATCAACTGCGGGGCTGACTGTGTTTCTGTCATTCCCGTTCGGACGGGGAACGGCTGGCTCGATCAGCAATACAGACTGGGAAGATTTCAGCCCCCGAGGCTGTCGTCGCTGGAGGTGGTTCTTCGCGAATGCCTTTCCTGGCGTCGTGCGCGGGTCTTTGCTGATTTGTGGGATGTTCGACAGTTTGCTGACGACGTCGCCTCGGCGGATGTTCAGATCGCACGACTCAACGCGATGAATGTGTCACAGACAGCCGATCTCTGAAGAATCTCCGCAGTGCGTTGATCTGCTCGTCGACTTCCCATTCAAGGATGTGGCACAAAGCTTTTAAAACCCGGCAAATCGACTTGTGGTGGGCGTCAGCAGCCGTTCTCGAGGGCTTTGACGAAGCAACCGCAGGACGAGTGCGGAGTGACGCAGACAACCACTTCGCGCATTCTGCTGCGAATCAGCCGTTGGTGGGAACGACAGCGTGTTTACCGAGATCTGCGTCCGACAGTATAAAGTTCTCATACTGCAGTGTTGAGTTCCGAGTGAACCAGTCCCGAATGACCGGGGCTGCGTCAGGATTCTCCGGCGGACGAACGAGCAGAGCGGAGCCTTCGGTGACCACTCGAATTTCCCCATCGTCGATCACCATCGTTCCCCGACTGAACACATAACGAGGCATGCGGAACATTTCCTCAATGTCCGAATTGCGGCTGTAGACCGTAATGTCTGCATCCGCGCCGGGTCCGAGATGGCCCTTGTTTTTCAGGCCCAGCAATCGTGCCGGCGAAGCACGCGTGATGATTGCAATCTCGTTCAGCGTGTATTCTCTGGTCAGCTCACCGAGCGAACAGTGCTGGCGAAGTCTTTCCGGCAGGCGTGCGAGGTATTCTTCCCGTCGTGATCGTTCCATCAGCAGTGCAATGATTTCGGGATAAGCCAGAAAGGAACCACCATTCGGATGATCCGTACTCATCGCAATGCGCCAGGGATCGTTGACCAGAAGATACCACTCGAGTCCGATGGCCCATTGCAGGGAATGCACAAAGCTTTTATCACGATACGTGATCGGTACGATGCCGCAGCCGCCTTCGAGTTCGACGTCGCCGCTGAACCACTTTCTTCCGGTCACCTTGTGCAGATAATGTCCGAGCGGCCCGTCCCCGGTCATGGATGTTGTTTCTCCAAACACAACTTGTCCAACGTCTACGGACAGTTGTGGATGCGCATTGATATATTCGGCGAGGATCGGAACCTGTGAACAAAACGTGGACTGGTCCTGAATCGATCCGCCGTAGCTGTGAAACTGAATATGCGTCAGATGCGCTCGCGAACCGTCGAGCGATTTCATGGTTTCCAGAGTTGTTGTCCAGTTGCCGGGAATGCCCAGATGATTACAGTGAATGTGAACGGGATGCGGAATCTTCAGGCGGTCCGCTGAACGAGCCATCTCAGTGAGGATCTGCCGCGGGCTCAGGCCAAAATGTGTGACCTGTTCATCAAGTCCGCAGTATCCGTCGCCGCCGCTTTTCCACATTTCCACTCCGCCGGGATTGACCAGTTTCACGGCATATCCGCCGGTTGCGTTCAGCAGCCACGAGACGGCAGCATCGGTCAGTTCCTGATGTCCCTGAGCAATCTGCTCCATGACCAGATGATTGTTGCCCATCATGACAAAAAAACCCTTGTCCAGAATGGGCGTATCCTGGAGTTCATCATGCGCATGTCGAGCGCCGATCGGTGGTACAGCAGCATCAAAGGCAGTAGTGTAACCGAGTCCGGCGTAGAGGTAGCCCGTGGCGAAGGTGCTTGGAACCGTCCCGAGCGTTCCGGATCTTGTCAGATTCGTCCGGGCCAACGGACGAGTCCTTCTGCGCTGCTCAGGCAGCATTTTGCGTGCCGTGTTGACTTTAGGCCCTGCAATGTGGCAGTGCATATCCACACCACCTGGCATGATCACCATGCCTTCGCAGTTGATACGCACGCTGGCCTGTCGTGTCCCGGGAGCTGGTGCTTCGATAATTCGACCTTCTTCCATCCACACGTCGCGCAGTTCACCGTCGATGGAATTTGCCGGATCGTAAACCTGAGCACCGTAGAGGATGGTCAGTGTCATCGGAACGTGAGCTTTCAAATGCAATGGATCAGCGTGCGGGACAAGCGTCAATTCGGGCCCGAATTGTCAGAGCAGCATCACGAGACCATCCATTCCGGACAGGCGGCTGTAAATGGCGATTACCTGCTGCGAAGACTCGCACATCGGTTCCAGTGTGACGGCAACGTGTCGACCGTGTGCCGTCGCGCGAAGCGAAAACGGTGGGTCTGTTTCCAGCTTCAACTCATCACGAACGCATGCAATCACGCGAGCCGTGAAGTTTGCGTCCGCATATCCAATCACCTTGAATGTGTAGTGGCATGGGAAGCTGTGACGCATCTCCAGCAGTTCGGTGGATGGCAATTTGATCACTGCGAGGAACTCCCGCACGGGACAATTCTTGATCAACAGGGACGCGCGACTGTGCACTGCGAAACGCGGTGAAATCGGCACAACTGCAGTGTATCACAAATTTCAAATCCACGAAGAGCCTTACCAGTTTGATTGCAGGCCACACGAATCGCACTGGTTTGGATCGATCACACTCGCAGTTCATGAGGATCGTCAGGACCGCTGCCGGGCTTTGTGGAAGTCATGACTCCTGCCCGATCGGGGGACAGGCAATTCCACGACAGTTGTTGACATCACCCTTTGACTTGGATGGCAGATTGCCAGTTCGTCGAGTGTCTGGCGGACAAAAGCGAGTTGCTGAAAATTTGCAGCCATCTCCGGATTCTTACGCGGGATCGTGGCTCAGAATCGAGAAGAACAACCTTGTGCCACTGGTGGCGAACAGGGCGGCCGTTCAACCTGAGGAGTGACAGATCTGCTGTTGCAGAGAGGATTGCTCATCCGCAATGCTTTCTCTGAGGCAACCCTGAAACTCTGACGGAGTGTCCGCCACAGTCGGGGGTGAGAGGAAAGTCGGCTGCCCGGGGAATCTGATGTTCGCACATCCGTGTTTGAAGCAATCTTTTGTCTGTGATCAGAAATTGGATGGTGTGCGCGACTCCTGGGTCGTTTTATTTCGTGATGAATAACGATTCAGTGCGGCTCGACGTTCGCCCTCCGTTCGAATGTGGACAGTTCTCAGTAACCGTTCTGCCTTATCCGTCAACTGCTGACCTCGGCGCATCATTACGATGCGAGCCGTTGCGATCGCCTCATCCGGGGCGTTTTCGATCGCCAGTTCGCCCCATATCACGGTACTGAAAGACGGTATGTGTCGAGGAAGCAGGCGACCGCCTGGCAGCACCATTGTCATGACGCCGACGGACGAGCCGGTATTGAACATGCTGTCGAGTGCCGTCTTGCTGTGATCTGCGATAAATGATCCGACTTTCGTCATTCCGGAATCGATCGGATGTCCCTGCAGCGGGACCTGCACTGAGCTGTAGTCATTCTTCAGGTCTGATGTGGATGTCAGTGCTCCGATGTTGACCCACGGGCAGACATAGCTGTGGCCAAGAAAGCCCTCATGATACTTGTTGACGAACGCGTGCAGAATCGATTCTTCGATTTCGCCCCCCACACGGCAGTGTTCACCAATTGTAGTTCCGCCACGAATCAGCGCGCGGAAGACGTGTGTTCCTCGACCAATGTGGCATGGCCCTTCGATTCGCGTGAAGGACTGGATCATCGCGTCACGATCGATGGAAACGGGACCTTTGCGAGTATCGATCACGACGTATGGGTCAATCGTTGCCTGTGACGAGATATAGATGTCCGACGGTTCGCCCAGAATCTGAACGTGATCGAACGAAGGATCATGGGATACTCCTTCATCCTGAAAGTCCCGTGTCAGCTGCCGAGCATTTTGACTGACAAGGTCCCATGGATGTCGAATGATATCGCCGTTCGCCGGAACGGCCCGAAGAGTGGACGCGAATGAGCTGAGTCGCGCCATCAGATCGCTATGCAGCAGTTCGGCCAGATCGTCACCATCGCAGCAGATCCACATCGGGTCACCATGCAGAAATCCTGCCTCGTGGTTCAGCAGATCCAGAGGCGTAAGGCGTCGTTCCGGAAGCCAGCAGCCATTGATCAGAAGAATCGGACCTGATCTTATCCAGTTGACGTCGTTGACGCGGATCTCGGTCTGTTCCTCCTGATACGCTTCGGCCAGCCACGGTCGAACCCACGCACCAAATTCGGCTGATGGATACCACCGCTGCAGTCGCCGGCGCAATGAGTCGCGTCCACAGACCAGTTCGAATACCGGTCGCAGCAGTGTGAGCGGGCTGAGTTGGTCCGCTGATTGGTTCTCGTACAGAAGGATACGCATGGATCGGCAGGTTGGTCATGGATCTCCGGCGAAGACGGAGACAAGGATGGCAGCCGTCGGATCAGGACTCTGATGTCAATCGCGTGACTCAGATTGGTTCATTGTGCCGCGACTTCTGCTCTCATGTAATATCGACTGCGGACCGGACCCGACGGGCTCTGAGTTTCCAACGGCAACGGGCCTGATTCTTCGGCGGAAACTGCCGCGTGGGACGACCGGATTTCTATAGCATCAACAGCCCTCGAGATGGTTCGAGAGTCGCAGAAAACATGCATGACAGAACCGTCTGCGACAGCCGTTTTTTCTGCGAGTCTCGTTGAGCAGTAACGGTCGCAATACGACGATTTAGTGGCTACACTCTCAAACTCCCGTCAGTAGATTTGTCCTGTCAATTGCTGAGTTCATGTCTTCGATCGAAGAAATCCTGACTCGTTGTGAAGAGCGAATCGGTCATCAGTTTATGGACCGTGCGCTGCTGCGTCGTTGCCTGACGCATAGTTCCTCGGCGGAAACGCGTCTGGACTGCAACGAACGGCTTGAGTTCCTCGGCGACGCGGTCCTCGGGATCGTCATCTGTGAGCATCTGTTTCAGAATTACCCGGATCAGCGAGAAGGTAATCTGACTCAGATGAAGTCTTCATTGGTCAGCCGTCAGACATGTGCACGAGTCGCGCGTCAGCTTGACCTTCAATCATTCATTCTGGTTGGACGCGGTCTGCAGAGCATTCCGGAGTCCATCATGTCGGCGGTTGTGGAGTCGTTGATTGCCGGGATTTATCTGGATGCGGGATTGGATTCTGCCCGGCAATTCATTCTGCGCGCATTTGATGAGGAATTGTCACTCTGTGGTCCGGTGGATACCGAAAACTTCAAGAGTCGTCTGCAGGAGCATACGCAGCGCGTGCTCGGGAAGACACCGGAGTATGTACTGGTGGAGGAACTGGGGCCCGACCATGCGCGGGAGTTTTGTATCGCCGCCCGAGTTGGCACTGACCTGTTTGATCTGGGGCGTGGTCGAAGCAAGAAAGAAGCGGAACAACAGGCAGCTCGTAATGCTCTGCTGACGCTGATGCGGGCTCCCGGAAATGATGATCCGATCTGCGACGAGGATGCCGATCTGTTGGCAGAGACCGCATCTGCCGAGACAGTTGGTACGGACACGGCCGTCATGATTGATGATGCTGACGGGGCCGCGGCGAATCGGACTCGGAATTTCACTGAGAATTTTGCAGGAACGAAAGAGAAGATTATGACTGTGCCAACGACTATCTGCGATGTCCTGCTTCGCCCTGAGACTTCTGAGCTGAGGTTTCTTCCGGAGGGGCCTTATGTCTGTGGCGACGGGAAGATCAGCTGGGTCGCAATTCAGCACGGTGCCGCTTCAACAGTAGGATCGATCAACATCTATGATCCTGTCACAGGAGAGAACACGTCCTGTCTGCTTCCCGGCCGTCCCGGGTTTGCATTTCCGACGAACCGTTCCGGAATCTTCGTCACGGGAGTCGAACGGTCTGTCGGATTGTTTGATACGAATTCGGGCTCATGGATGCCCTTTGCGAACGACATCGACATGGATGTCACGAACACAATCATCAACGATGCCGTTGTTTTTGAAGACTCGCTGGTCTTCGGCTGCAAAGAGCGGGAATTCCGCACAAAAAAAGCCGGGCTTTATCTCTGGCGCCGCTCCGATCAGGCCACGATCCGGCTTCGGAATGATCAGATCTGTTCAAACGGAAAAGCCCTGATTCGCCATGCTGATGGCCAGCTGACGTTGTTTGATATTGACTCCTGCACAAAGCAGATTGTGAGGTCGACCATCAGTCTCGAGCATGGGACCGCTGGTCCTCTGGAAGTCGTCGTGGATCTGACCTCTGAAGAAGTCTTTCCCGATGGAATGATTCTGACTCCGGATCATCAGAGCCTTATCGTTGCGCTATATGATCCTGGAGATCCCGACGCTGGAGCTGCTCGGCAGTATTCCATTGCAACCGGCCAGCTGGAAGCTGTCTGGACATGCCCGGGGTCTCCCCGCGTGACATGTCCGCAGCTGGTTCCGATGAATGGATCTGTCAAGCTGCTGTTGACGACTGCAATTGAACACATGTCGGACGAACAGCAGTTGAGGCATCCGAACGCAGGATGTCTTTTCGTTGGAGATACGCCCTTCACGTCAACGGGTGATCAGCCAGTCTTTCCTGTGCCGCAGCGTCTTTGACCTCAGGGCAGAATGAAGCAGGACATGCAGGCCGTCTTCGCGGCGAGCATCGTTGGGCCGGTGATTGTCAGTGGCAAGGTTCCACAGGATCCTGCGTGGCTCCTCGTGGCGCGTTTTTGACATGTCTGTCAAACCACGTCACCATTTCCCAGAGCGTGTGTTCCACGGATTCACGTGCCACATAACCGTGAGATTCGTGAGGCAAACTGACATAACGCACAGTGCCGCCATTGCCTCGGATGGCGTGGTAGAGTCGTTCGCTCTGGATCGGGAAGGTGCCAGGATTGTTGTCGTCGGCACCATGAATCAGCAGAACGGGAACTCTGATTTTGTCAGCGGCCGCAAAAGGTGACATCGACAGGTAGATCTGAGGTGCTTCCCAGAATGTTCGACGCTCGTTCTGAAAGCCGAACGGAGTGAGCGTTCGATTGTAAGCACCGCTGCGAGCAATACCGGTGCGAAACAGATCGGAATGGGCGAGCAGATTGGCCGTCATGAATGCACCGTAGCTATGACCGCCGACACCGACTCGATCCGGATCTGTGACACCCATCTCAACCGCTTTATCAATGGCCGCCTTCGCGCTGGAGACGATCTGCCTGATGAAGGTGTCATTTGCTGTTTCAGGGGGCCCGACGACCGGCATGGTGGCTTCGTCCAAAATAGCATAACCCTGAGTCAGGAGGAACAAATGTGAAATCCCGCCGAATGTTGTAAATCGGTTCGTCGAGCCGGAGACCTGTCCCGCTGTGCCGGCGTCGTTGTACTCTCGGGGATAAGCCCAGACGATCGTTGGCAGACGTTCTCCGGGCTGATGCCCCGGAGGGAGGTAGAGAGTGAACGAAAGCGGAACACCGTCGTCTCGCTGATAGGTCACCAGTTCCTTACGGATATTTCGCAGCTGAGGCATCGGGTCCGTAAATGACGTCAGGGCCAGACGAATCCTCTGTTCCGGGGAATCGCCCGGAGTATGCAGAAAGAAGTTCGGCGGCGAAGATGGTGATTCGTGTTGTGTCAGAAAAGAACGCCCATCATCAGCGAGAAGTGCCACGACCGATTCGTAGGTGGCATCGTCGCATTCAAACAGTCGTCTGGTTTCTCCGGTGGTCAGATCAAATCGATCGAGAAACGGACGATCGCCTTTCGGTGTCGCTCCGACACTCTCCAGAAACAGGAAGTTTTCGTGCTGCCAGATGACTCGGCGACCATTTGGCAACGGACGGGTCATGGGCGAGCCAGGATCGCCGTAACGATCATTGATGGATCGCTCCCAGATCAGAACAGGAGATTCGTCGGGCTTGGCGAAGTTCATCCGAAATGTGCGAATCCATCGGCGATCCCGGTCATAATCACGGATCAAAACCAGTCCGTTGCGATCGCCGAACGATAGCCCGGAACATCGCTGTTCGGTCTTCGCGAGTTCTCGAGGGCTGTCCGAAAATGGCGTGGAACTGGACATGACCCGATCGCGATGAGGCACTGTTTTTCGGGGATCGCCGTCATCAAGTGCTTCAAGCCAGATCAGCGTCGCAGCGTCTGTCGGGTGCCAGCCGACACTCCGAGGTCCCACGGGAACTCCTTCGATCGGAATACGATCCTCCAGCGGCAGGTTGGCCACCTGATGGATCATATCGCCGCTTATGTTCCACACTTCAACCTGACGGGGAAAACGGTTCGCCGGAAGCGTGTAGGAATATGGTCGCTGATACCATGTGACGAGCACATGATTGCCGTCGGGGGCAACATCGACACCGGCGAACACAGCGGGCCGACCCACCAGTTGCGTCTGGTTGTCACGAATTGAGATTCGGACCAATTGTGAGCGGCAATAGTAGTCGAAGAGATCTTCGTCATGAGGATTCTGAAGCAGATCCTGATACGTTCGGACCGGAGCGGAATTTCCAGAACTCTCTTCAATTGTCGGACCCCTTGGAGCGCGGGGCTTTTCCGGGGCTGGTCCGCGATCTGACGGTGTGACCTGAATCAGCAGCCCGGTAGAATCCGGAAGCCATTGAATGGGTGTGCCGGACGCAGAGTTGATCGGCATGCCCTCAAAAGTCTTTGTCACCAGGTCGCGAACCGACACAACGTGCAGAAAGATGCCACTCTTCGTTGTTGCTGTGAAGGCAATCCACTCGCCATCGGGAGACCATCCCTGAAATCCCAGATTTAATCCGGCGGGAGTTGGTACTCGTCGCTGTTCACCGGTTGCGATTGTCTGCAGGAGGATGCCGGTAGTCCTCGGGGACAGATGCGGACCGTTTGTTTGGGGGTTGATTCGATTGCCTGCAAGTTTCAGAACTGGTGCTGCGAGATCTTCGATTGGAGGATAACTGCTCCGCTCTACCAGCGCGAGAAACTCGCGAGTCGGACTGATTGAAACAGAGGGCGTGGGAGGGACATCCAGAATCTCGGTGATTGCTTTGGGAGGCCGCTGAAAAGTTGAGCCGTTCACGTCTGCCTGCACTTCTGATGATGGTAAAGATGTTTGCCCGATTGTGACTGCCGCTCCGTTCACGAAATGCCACAACAGGATGGCCGCCACACCGACAACGAATCGAAGATTTCGACCGAAGACTCTGCTTTGCATGATGTCGCTTTGTCTCTCATATCAGGATGAGTTCAGAATGTGGCCCGCATGTGGTTCCATGGATGTCTGAAAGACAGTCAGACTGTCCGGCAGATATGCTGCTGCTCTTTATGACGATGTGATCCTGAGAAATCTGAAGCCGTTTCAGATCATGAGCGATATCCTTGTGTGTATTGTGCTTCGCTGGAGAATCCGTTCTGCTGATGGCTCAGTCTATCCGCAATCATGACTTAAAGTTGAATCGTCTGGAACAAACGAAGCATGCCTGCTGAGACTTACGTCAGAGTGGAAGAATATACCACATCTTAAGAGTGTTTCATGCAGGCATGCGGCGAGGGCATAGACTCCGCGGGCGGGTTCTGCTTGAGGAAAGTCGCTGACTGATTCCGTTCTGCAACTGGTATCTGAGGAGACGTGCATTCCTTATGAGCGCCGTTCTACCTCGCTCAAAGCTGCCCTTGAAGCCAATCAATCCGGTGTTCTGTCGATGGACGCCTGAAAATCGAAGCCGCAGACCGGAATTGCATTCAAACAACGCGGTACACCCATGCATCAGTCCACGGCAGGACTCTTAATCCGGAACGGCCGCCTGGAGCAGATCCACCGCAGTTGTTTTCACTTTCGCGGCAGCAGACTCGGTGAGCCCGGACAGCAGCGGCAGGTGGCGGCCGGTTTGTGCGATGCCGGCCAGAGCGACGGCTTCGTGGAGGACCCGGATCGGGTTGATTTCATTGCGGAGATCTTCCAGCGGCAGGAAGGTCTTGCGGATCGATTCAGCGAGGTCATACTTGCGATCGATGATCGCTTTCAGCATTCGCTGCGACAACGCGGGATTCACGCAGACGCAGCCTGACGTGTATCCATTCAGTCCGAACTTTGTCAGATGAATCAGCGCGGGCTGTTCACCGATGCCACTGCAGATGATCCTCGGATCGACCATCGTCACAAGTCGCGACAGATATTCGTCATCCGCAGTGTCCCTGCGAACGATCGCGTACTTGATGAACGAGACGAGTCCATCCTTCACCAGTTCCGCAGCGCCTTCGGGGCTGATGTAACCCTCTTCCTTGATATAGAGGACGGCAGGTCTGCCGATGGCCTCAACAAAACGACGAAAGCCGGTCATCAGGCCTGCTTCGGTCATGATGGCCCTGGTCGGAAGTACCATAACAGTCGGGAACTTCGTGGACTTGAGCAGATCCGCCTGGTCCATCATCGTCCCATAGGCTGGCCCCACGGAGGGCACCACCAGAGTGTTCTCGGCCGAGACAGTCTCCAGCATCTCCAGCAGACCTGCGAACTCACTGATTCGAATGTGATACAGATTGGCATTGCCGCCATAAAGCAGCATTGAAACACCACCGGCCTCGATATGCCGGATCATCTTTGCATTTTCAGATTCGCAGATGCGGTCCCTGGAGTCGCGCGCCAGCGGAGGTACGGCGAGAACACTGGATCGGAACTGCTCAGGGCAAAACGGCTTGGTCTGCATCGTGAGGACTCAATTCAGAAAGGGAAGAGGCAGGACGACGAAATGTCAGACTCCGCCGGTCTCGTCAAACGAGTCATTGATGGTTGTGCAGTTTGTCTTTCGACTGATTCGCTTCAGCAGTCCCTTGAGCACCTTTCCCGGACCAACTTCGTAGAAGTCGTCACAGCCTTCGCCCAGCATCAGGTTGATTGAGTCTTCCCAGCGAACAGGATTGAGCACCTGTTTGATCAGCAGCTGGCGAATCTCCTGCGGATCTGAGTGCGTCTGAGCGTCGACATTCGAAACGACCGGAATTTCCGGCGTTCGGATTTCAACTTCCGCAAGTGCTTCGGCCAGTGCTTCATCAGCCGGGCGCATGATCTCGGTATGAAACGCACCGGCAACAGCCAGAGGAATCGCGCGGCCACCTGCAGCGACAGCGAGTTCCGCAGCACGCTCGCATGCGGCGTTTTCACCGCTGACCACGAGGTTGCCCGGGCAAAGATAGTTTGCGATCTGAATCGATCCGTGTGCTGATGCTTCGTCGCAGATCTGCTGGACCTGCGGTCGTTCCAGCAGAAGGATACTGACCATTCCTGACGGAGTGGCATCGGCCGCTGCCTGCATGGCTTCGCCACGACGCTTGACGACTCGCAGACCATCTTCAAACGACATGGCTCCGGAAAACACGAGTGCGGTGTATTCGCCCAGACTCAGCCCCGCCGCCATTTCGCAGGCCAGCGCAATCTCCGGTGAATCCGCTCGAAGTTTTTCGAGCGCTGCGAGGCTGGTGACAAACAACGCTGGCTGGCTGATCACGGTGGAGTCAAGTTCTTCTGCCGGGCCGTCAAAGCAAAGCTTCGCGAGATCGAAACCCAGAATCTGTGATGCTCGTTCGTAGAGTTCCCGGGCTTTGG
>JBKDRW010000546.1:0-3954 GCA_046341255.1 Planctomycetota bacterium | reverse complement strand
AAACAATACTGCTCAATCAACGCGAAGATCTTCTCCATCTTGACCTGATTGTAAATGTCGTCGGGAAACACATATTCGTTCAGCGGGTTGCGGGCCGATCCGTGAACATACATTGTCTTTGACGCTTCGTCACGGTGCCTTCGATTCAGTTCACCAAGGAAATCCCAGCGTTTTTCCGCTTTCGGTCCGATGCCTTTCTCCAGCACCGAACGAGTCCAGAAAATGGCACGCTCTGCGCCGGCATTAAAGCCCTCCGGATCAAATAAGGCCGCCTGATCGTGATTACCAAGCAGGCACATGTCCATATCCATGACCAGATCAATGCATTCGGCCGGATTTGGGCCGTACCCAACGATGTCGCCGAGGCAATAGATTTCGGTGGCACCCTTGCTGCGAATATCCGCCAGCACAGCCTGAAGTGCTTCCAGGTTGCCGTGTATGTCACTGATCAACGCTCTCAAGGGTCAATTCCTGCCAAGACGAAACACAAAACTACTGAGAAGAAAGTCGAATCACCACGAGCAAACCCAACGCCCGTCCAATTCGCTTTCGCGCAGAATGACGAGAAATCTAAACGCGATTCGCGGAAACTTCTCCAATCGAATTATCCGGACCCGACTGATCTCTGCAAACTCTGCGGAGAATAACAGACACTCATTTCGTGACGAAGATTTCGTGTTGAAACATGGCAACACGTGTCAATCGCGGGGCAATCCTCTCCTGTTGCCTCCACACCAGAAGTTCTCAATCTTAAATCGGGGCTGACCAACCAACAAGCGAAGCACGTCTGAGCGGAAATTCGTCTTGCATTTGCTGAAGTCTTGCGAATCCTTTGAGATCGCATTCCGGCAGAGGCTACCGGACCCAAAAAAGCGAATTGCAGGGAACAGCGTTGCGAGGCTCTACCGGTCCTCCTCGGTATTCAGACAATCGACTCGACATCTGTGACGGAATTCACAAATCTACTCGGGGTCCAGCATGTCAAACAATGACCGAGTCGGTCGGGAGGCGGTTTTGCGCTTTCTGCGGGGCGGTTTCTCTTTCCGCCGTGAGCCGTGCTTCTGGTAAATCGCCGGGGTCAGAGCATTTGCTGCAGCGGATTTGCGAATGGCATACAGCAGGTCTGTCATCTGACGTGACCGTTCCGCGAATGGAACAATTGGCTGCGGATAACCGTCTATGCGATCGCCGTTCAGAATCTGTTCGTTGGATACTGATTGCAGTTCCGGAAGCCATTGCCTGATGAAACGGCAGTCTGCATCCCAGTCGGACAACTGCTTGTTGGGATTGTAGACACGAATCGCGTTCCAGCCGACCACTCCAGCCTGCATCTGCAATTGGTTCAGGTGAATGCCCGCGTCGTAGTCTCGAAAAACCCTGGCAAGATGCGGGTGAATCAGGCGCCAGTCGAGATGCAGCACATGGCAGGCAAAACTGACAACCATGGCTCGCATTCGAAAGTTGACAAACCCTGTGGTCTGCAGGCACCGCATCACTGCATCGACCAGAGGATACCCCGTCCGACCTTCTTGCCATGCCTGATGCAGACTCTCGTTGTTCTCATAGGGGATGTCACGATAGCTCGGGTGAAGGCTCAGGAATTCCAGTTCAGGTTCGGATTCCAGTCGCTGGCTGAAGTGGTCTCGCCAGTGCAACCGGGCGACGAAGGCGTACAGGCTCTGCTTCCATCGAGCAGTCTGCGGATCATTCGGGTCGAGTGCTGCGATGCGTTCGTGGACCGCATGCCAGATTCGTCGCGTTGTGATTGTTCCCCATGCAAGATGAACGCTGAGTCTCGAACCGGCCGTGGTCGCGGTGTTGGGAGAACTGATGCCTCCGCGATATCTCCGACCGCGATGGTCCAGAAAGCTGCTGAGCGTCTGCTCCGCATCAGACTCACTGACGGGCTGCCAGTGATCACTGGTGATGAAGGCTCGCAGTTTCGGGAAGCCCGTGGCTGCCGCCAGAGTTCTGAGGCTTTCGGACTGGCGGATTGACGGCACCGCCAACGGAGCCGTCTTCTCGATGCGCGAACGCCAGAATCTGGTCAGTCGATCGCGATTGATGCCACCGCGTCGCACACCTGACTGGGGAAACTCACGATATGTGATTCCTCGCTCAGAACACCAGGCTGCAACGGTCCTGTCTCGGCGGAACGTGATCGCATTGCCGACTTCCTCATGAGAAAAGACATGGGTAAACGAAGTCATTGCGTGCAGGCGAGCCAACTTGTCGGTGACTTCGCCGTGCGCGATCACAATGTCTGCTCCGCGCTGGCGAAGAGAGTGGCGCAGGCCGCAAATTGCCTGCCACTGTGCCTGAGTGTGCAGGTCGGATGTATCGTCGGCTGCGAGCAGGCTGGGTTCGAAGCAGAAGAACGGCAGGACATCAAACCCAAGTTGTTCGACTTCCGTCAGGCAGACATTGTCGATCAGCCGTGCGTCGCGTTTCACCCACCATACGGCAATGGAGTTGGCCAAAGAGGCTCCTCCCGTCAGAAAAATATGCCAGTTTTTTTGATTTTAGACCAGTTCCGTGATGTTCAAACCGAGCTGCTTCAGGTGTTCATCACAGATTGTTCAGTCCGAATGTCACCCGCAGATCTCGCGAATGGCTGCGGCCGCCTGACGGCCCGACAGAAATGCGCCTTCGACTCGTCCGCCAGCGAGCCAGTCACCACACGCGACAAACCCCATTTTCGGGTCGAAGCAGATTCGGTGCGAATTGGCATCCGATCCATGGCTGTAACGCCAGCGATGGGCTTTCAGAAATTCAAACTCAGGCAATGGTCGGCTGATGGCTGCTGCAAAGGCCGACAGAAGCTCCGTCGCCGCGATCTCCGGAGCCATCTCAAGATGCGCCTGAGACCAGTCACCGCCGCCGTGCAGAACCCAGCAATCGGCAAGTTGGCAGCGTCCGGGTTTTGAACTGTTTCGAGCGACCCACGACAGCGGTGAGCGATGAACAAAGGCTCCGTCCCACGGCACTTCAATTCGTGACTGAAACGCCACCATGACTGCCCAGCACGGTGTCATGGAAATCTCAGCAGCGACGGCCTGGATCGGTGGCTCATTGAGCAGTTGCGAGGCTTGTGGTGCGGGGAGAGTGACGACCATCGTCTCGAATGGTCCAAAGGTGCCATGATGTGCGGTCGTGATGGTCCAGCCTGAGTTGCCGAAATTCACAGAAGTGACGTGAGTTCCCGATTGAATCGAAATGCCTGTGGAAAGATCGTTCGCCATCGCTGTCATGCCAGGCACACCAACGTATCGAGCCTGCGGCGATGTTTCGGTGAAGTCTCCCTGTTCAAGACGGACGATGCTGCCGTGCCACTCTGCAACGATCCCCCGTGAGATCCAGTTTTCCGTCACCTTCAGAAACTGCGGATCGCGTGCCGTAAAATACTGAGCACCGTGGTCAAATTGCAGGTGATCTTCGATGCGTCGAGTCGCCGTTCGCCCACCGGCATTTCGTCCTTTATCAAAGACCGTGACTTTAAATCCATCTTCAACGAGTTCCCTTGCGCACGTCAGACCAGAGATTCCGGCTCCGACAATCGCGACTGTCCGACGTTCTGGTTTCATTTCGAGTCCTCTGTGTTCCGCCGACATGGTGGCACGCCCGTCAGACAGGCTCGTTGTCGGAATTCTCTCAGCGGGTTATATCCACGGATGGCAGACGGACCCTGTTCATCTGTAAAAAAAGTCCAGAACGTTCATTCTCCGGATCATCGTCACATATCGGCTGATCGCACGGGAGTCTGTGCGTCTGGAGTTCTGCATTCCGGCGTTGATGAAACATTTGGTCGGCCTTTTCCAGTCCTCTCTCTGCCCCGGTCATTCGAATCGTCCTGCTGCCGTCGAGGTCCGCGGCAGCAGGACGATGTCAATTCGGGCCAAAGTCACTATCATTCGAGAGTGATCGATCGTCTGGCCGTGCAAAAGAGAGACGATG
>JBKDRW010000545.1:0-3100 GCA_046341255.1 Planctomycetota bacterium | reverse complement strand
CGAGAGGACCATTGGACACCTGAAGGAGTTCCGCAGAATCGCAACAAGGTTCGACAAATGTGCCAGCAGCTACATCGCTTTCATCAAGATCGCAGCAACCAGAATCCTGTTAAAAAGCATTTAATCAACAGAGCCTAGCCTCCCATCGGAAGCCAAAACATACGCTGGCCACGGGAGCCGGCTCTGCGGCTATCCGCTGGAGATTTCATACGCATTGGGCCACTGACGAGTCGGAACCATCAGCCCGCGTCAAGCACCCCGATTTCCTTTCCGGTCATCGGGTCAAGCCGATGGGCTTCGGAGAGTTTCCACGCGCCGCTCTGCAGGATCCACTTCGTCTTCCATCGCGTCGCGATGTGACTGGCCATGTTCTGGGAGTTGATCTGGACGGTGCCGTTGCCTCGGAGTTCAACATCTGCCGATCTTCCATCGTCGGCCAGAGTCACCACCACATCCTGAAGGTGAAAGCCGGAGTCCAGATCAACGAGTTCGAGTCCCCGTTTCGCAGTCTCACGCAGATGTGAGGCTTCATCAGCAATCATGGCATTGATTGTTGTCAGGTCTTCCGCGTGAAAGGCCTGATGCATGGCTTCGAGCCGCTGTTCCACCTGTTCCGCAGCCGAGATCATCGACCGTTCAAGAAAGTACACTCCTGCCGCCAGCACTGCAAATACGACTGCAATCCCTCGGGCTTTTGAATGCCCTGATACCAACAGCAGGATGCACGTTCCGGACAACAAAAGAATGAGCGGCCACGGATTATCTGTCAGCCAGTACATCACAATCTCTCCTCTCGTGGATCGACGCAGGATATCAGGACTGTCGGTTCGGGGTCTCGTCAGTTGCAGACTTCTTGTCAGAAATGATCATCCTCAAAATCAGTTTTGTCTGACAAATCTGAATCGTCTTCAGACGAAGGTCAGTCATGATGGTTTGACGCCGGGCTGATCTTGTGAGCAATACCTCGCACTCTGGACCGCGGGCGACCGGCTGAGATGGTCGGACGCTCTTCGGTACTTCGGCAGTCGGGGAGCGCAGCCGGGACGTCACTTCTGGTGGCGGATTGAGCGAACTTGTCAAACGCAGGAGCGAATCACTTGCCAGACCCTGAAGCTCTGTGAGAGTATGAATTCAGGTCTAGTGGTCTCCGTATCCGGGAACGTGTTGTTCCGAAGAAGCGATCCGAGTCATGTCCGGCACCATTCGAAATCAGATTCTGATCCCGTTTGCGAGTCTGCAGGCGGTCGCCATCATGGTGATTTCTGCGATGGCTGCGTGGACCGCTGCTGAGCGGGCGGAGCAGGAGACCATGGCAAGGCTGAATCAGGTTGTGGCAACACTCAGCAACGCCAGTTTTCCGGTTCAGGGCACTGTGCTGGAACAGATGAAAGGACTATCCGGGGCGGAGTTCATTGCTCTGCGAGGCGAGCAGGAAATCGTCGGAACAACACTGACGAATGAGCAGACCGCCGAGATCATTCGTCAGCCGGGGAACTCGCAATCGGCCTCACAGGAACTCACGGAATTTCAGACCGTGCTGGCCGGGCTCGATTCATTTCTGCTGGGTCGCGTTGCTGTGATGCGATCTCCGAATCTCAGCGAGTTGATAGTGCTCGTGCCCGAGCGTCAGTGGCAGACCATTCGGCGCGAGGTGGTTTTGCCGCCACTTGCGATCGGCTGCCTGACGCTGGTTGCAACTGTCGGGCTTTCGTGGCTGCTGGCGGCTGGTTTCGGTGGTCGGCTGAAACGAATGGAGCAGCAGGTCGGACGTCTGGCATCGCTGCGGTTTGATGAGCTTCTGCCAGTTTCCGGCAATGACGAACTGACCCGACTTGCCACGTCGATCAACAGCATGGCGATGGCTCTGCAGAATGCGACAGATCAGATTCGGTCCGCGGAACGGTCGTCCCTCGTTGCTCAGGTCGCTGGCGGACTCGCTCATCAGCTTCGCAATTCGATCACGGGAGCACGGATGGCCGTGCAGCTTCATCTCAGACGCTGCAATCATGCTGATCAGGAAAGCCTGCAGGTTGCATTGCGGCAACTGAGTCTCACGGAAAGCCAGATTCGCGGGCTTCTGAGTCTTACGCGTGACAGTCAGCGAGCGGCGGTTTCCGGGCAATTGATCGAAATTCTTGCGGACATCCGTGAACTTCTCGGTCCGCAGTTTCAGCATTCCAATTCCGTGCTGACGCTGGAGGGGGTGTCTGATCCGCAGGATTCAGGAGCCGGAGTGTCACCCTGGTCTGCTGATGTTCCGAAGGTCGGGGCAGGATGGGAAGTGGCTGATCGTGATCAGATTCACGCGGCTCTGCTCAATCTCATTCAGAATGCCCTCGAAGCATGCCGCCCGAATGGCCAGGTACGGGTTTCGGTCGAGCGAAAGATGAAACAGATAGTCATTGAGATTCTTGATAATGGCCCCGGAGTCACGGAAGATCTGAAGGAAAGCATGTTCATGCCATTTGTCACGGGAAAACCCGAGGGGGTCGGACTGGGGCTGACACTTGCGACTCAGGTTGCAGGTGCGGTCGGTGGTCGATTGGTTCATGAACGACGCGACGGCTGGACTGTATTCCGGTTTGAGATGGTGGCGGTCGATGCTCCTGAGACTGCGATGTCACTTTGACAGGAAGACCTGACATGTCTCACGTGTTGATTGTGGATGACGAACCTGCGATCTGCTGGGCTTTTCGGGAATGTCTGAATGATGAAGGGATGACGGTCGATATTGCCGGCACAGCTGAACAGGCCTTCCAGCTCACCGCAGATCGGACTCCTGATGTGATCGTGATGGATATTCGACTGCCCGGCATGGATGGACTGACTGCGCTGAGGCAGTTGCGGCGGTCGTTCGAGACGGTTCCCATCATCATCATGACAGCTTTCGGAAGCCTCAGAACCGCAGTGAGCGCGATTGATGGAGGGGCGTTTGATTATTTGACGAAGCCGATTGATCTTGAAAAAGCCCTGGCCGTTGTGCGACAGGCGATTTCGAAGGCTCAGTTGGGTCAGGCTGTGCAGGCGACCGTTCAGTCTGCGACTGCAGGTGATGCCGATGATGGGGTGATGGTGGGAAGGTCTCCGGCGATGAAGGATG
>JBKDRW010000544.1:0-4504 GCA_046341255.1 Planctomycetota bacterium | reverse complement strand
GCCGTTTGATTCACGGTGTGAGCGATCTGAATCTGAGTGTTTCCCTGGATCTCTTCGCAGGCGTTTGTTTCATGCTTCGATCCTTTGTTCTCTTGGTTCTTGTGATCTGGAACTCATCGTCCGTCCTTGCGCAGCAGACGTTGAAGTATGCGGTCTCGTTTGAACAGCGAACAACTCATCGAATTGCCGTCACGATGACAATTCCATCTCCCGCGACGGATTCCTTTGAATTGATGATGGCCACGTGGACGCCGGGGTCGTATCTGATTCGAGAATACTCACGACATCTGGATGACGTAAAGCCGGCGACAGGAAGTGACTCCGCTACACGTGTCTCCAAGATCTCCAAGAATCGCTGGAGGGTGCAATGTGTTCCCGGAAAAGATGTGACGCTGCACTATGAGGTGTATTGTCGCGAGATGTCGGTTCGTTCGAATTGGGTCGATTCTGACATGGCGATCCTTTGCGGAGCGGCCTTTGTTCTGACATTACCTGTCACTGATCCGAATGCACCGAAAATAGAACACCAGATTCAGCTTCATTTGCCGGCGGAATGGAGTCGTGCCGTAACGTCGTTGTCCCTCGTGGACGGCCAGCCGAATACGTTCCGAGCGGCTTCGTTTGATGAACTGGCCGATTCTCCCATGATCTGCGGCAACCCGGTGCTTCAGGATTTCGATGCGGGTGGATCGGCTCACATTTTTGCATCCCTGGGTGATGCTTCCTTGTGGGATACGTCGAAAGCTGCTGCCGATGTGCAGAAAATTGTTTTGCAGCAGCAGGCATTCTGGGGAACCGTGCCCTATCGAAGGTACTCCGTCCTGAATGTCATTTCGGAAGCGTCCGGTGGTCTTGAACACGATAATTCCACGCTTGTTATGACCAGCCGATGGAGTTTCCGCGATCGCGAAAAGTATGAGGACTGGCTGAGCCTGATCAGTCATGAATTCTTCCACACCTGGAATGTTCGTCGCCTGCGTCCCGTCAATCTCACTCCCTACAACTATGAACAGGAAAACTACACAAGGAGCCTATGGATTGCGGAAGGTCTGACCAGCTATTACGAGGATCTGATGCTGATCCGTGCGGGATTGATTGACGAGTCCGCCTATCTGAAGCGACTGTCAAAGCAGGTTGAAAAACTGCAGTCGGCTCCCGGGCGACTTGTTCAGTCGCTGGCGGAATCCAGCTTTGATTCGTGGATCAAGTTTTATCGGCCTGATGAGAACAGCTCGAATACTCGAGTCAGCTATTATGTCAAAGGGGCGGTTGTGGGCTTCCTTCTGGACGCGAGGATTCGTGAGCTCACGGGCAACCAGAAAAGTCTCGATGATGTGATGCGACTGCTGTATCAGCGACATGCGGGGCCCGGCGGGTTCTCGGATCAACAGTTCAGCGCGATTGTTCAGGAAGTGGCTGGTTCCGATCTGAGTGATTGGCTGCACCAGCACGTTGAAGTTGCAGGAGACGTGGATTACACCGCAGCGCTGAACTGGTTCGGACTGCAGTTTCCATCGGACGGCACGAGAATGGATCAGTCCGCAGAACCAGCATCACCGGAGGCCGCCGTGCCGGCTGCCGACGCAGCGTCAAAGAAATCCGAATCGAAAACGCAGACCGTCTGGACCGGCTGGCAGACATCGGACGCCTCTGGCAACATGGTCGTCACAGGAGTGCTCACCGATTCCCCTGCACACAGATCCGGACTGAATGTCGATGATGAAATCCTTGGTTTCGATCAGTACCGAGCGAACGCAAAGTCGTGGAGAGATCAGCTGAATCAGTTCGGCGTGGGACGCACAATCAAGGTTCTTATCAGCCGTCGCGGAGAACTGCGCACACTGTCGCTGCAGCTCGAAGCCGAGCCTTCGGCAAAATGGTCGCTCAGACCAGTTAATAAGCCGACCGACGAACAAACCGCTCGACGCAAAGCGTGGCTTGGCAGCAACTGAGCCCCAGTGCCCGCAAATCAGTGATCTGTATGACGTCAACATCAGAACACTCATCCCTCGACAGCCTCCTGTATGAAGAGCCGCAATTCCTGAGAGGGTTTCTCCATGATCATGGACGGCATGGACCCAGTCGCCACGTTCGCAAAGAAGTCGTGTTCTCGAATGATCAGCCGGGACGCGTCAGTGTTCGGTTCTTTCAGGTTTCCCCGCGTAAATCAAATGCTCACACATCGTGGCTGAGGAAAACCTGGCGCTATCCAGCGAAGGTCCATTGTTCTGAGATCGTCACTTGTTGAACGCTTCCTCGAGCAACGGACGAAGTCGTTCAGCGTAAACAGAATAACCGGCAGGGGAAAGGTGAATGTTGTCGGGCGAAAACAGATCCTGCTGCAGGGTGCCATCGTTGTTAATGAAATCGCTGCACAGATCCAGCATGCGAACTTTTGAATCGTTTTCGAGTGCAAGAGCCCTCAATGCGGCGTTTGTTTTTCTGATATCTTCATAGAAGCGATGACCCGGGGAGTGGGCGGGCAGAATCGTGGTAACGATGATGGTGGCGTCAGAAAATTTTTCTCGCAGGTTTTTCACACACATTTCAATGCCCTTCGCTGCGGCTTCAATCCCTGTTTCTTCCGTGAAGAAGATATTGTTATTGCCGATCATCAGCACAATGGTTCTCGGCTGCAGTCCTTCGACTCCTCCATGATCAAGACGCCAGAGAACGTTTTGTGTCTTGTCTCCGCCAATCCCGATATTGACGGCCATCTGATCCGGAAAATGCTTCCTGAAGTTCTCACCCCATTGAATCGTGATGCTGTCGCCGACCAGCAGTACATCGACAGGGCCCTGGTTGTCTCGAACGGTCTCGACATGAGCCTCATGGAGTTTGAGCCAGGCATCGCCTCCAAAATGTCCAGCACTTGGAACAACTGGCCAGAGGTGGGGAAGATGCTTATTGGCCTCACGTCCGGGACGACGTTCATGCTCGGGCTTCCCTGTCACATACGCTCGCTCCTCCGAGGTCAACGGCCAGCCTGTCTTCTGTGGTTCGGCTGTTTCGTAAGCATACTCCTGGGCTGCCGACAGGCATGACTGAAAACTCATCAGCAGGAGTATTCTGCACGTGGCGAAGTGTTTCATGGGTTTGTTGCTGATCCTTCGTCGGATATTCACCAGAGTCTGCAAGGGTCGGAATGTTTCGAATGGCTGCTGCCCGGTTCCGTGCCGGCGTATCAGCTTTCAGGGGCTCACGATCCATTCCGGAGGGAATCGGGCGAGGGTCAGCGTGGCGTAGGCCCAGTCACGTTTCCGCGGAATGACAGGTGTATCGGTACCACTCTCGTAAAAGCAGAGGACAGTTCCGTCGGGCAGGACCGCCAGATCACTATAGGCGCTCGGACCAGCCTGAAGTACTTTTGAAACCGGCCAGGTTTTCCCGTCATCGCGGCTGACATGGATGGTGACATCTCGCCGAGCAGCGTGTTCACGACGCGTCGTGTGAGGACTGGAGAACAGCAGCATCGGTCCGGATGTCAGATGAGTCCCGGGATACGAAATGAGGCCGGCCATGCATCCTGGTTCGAGCAGTTCTTCGGCGAATTCGGGCTTTGACCATTTCGTTGCTCCGTCGATGCTGCGAGTCATGAGGCGACGGTTCTGTGGCTGGCTGTTGCGAGCCGTGACCAGCACACCGCCATCCGAAAGCGAGGCGATATTCGGTTCGCCTGCATTCGTCATGGCAATCTCGCCCCGCTGCCAGGTTGCCCCGCCGTCATCGCTGATGACTGTACCGACGGCTCGGCCGAGTGGAGCATCTTTCTGATAGTCTGCCATCCAGAAGGGTACGCAGAGTCGTCCACTCTGCATTTCAACAGCATGTCCTGGCCCCGTGGCGATCACCTGCCACTCCAGTTCACTCCGAAATTCCGTGAAGGCCGATGTGATCTCGACAGGGGCACTCCAGGTCAGCCCGTCGTCGTCGCTTCGAATGTGGAAGACTCTCATGTATTCGACACAGTAGACCAGATGCACCGGCCCGGATGGTGATGCAATCGCTACCGGATTGTTGACGGTCTGTTCGTCCGGCGCGCCAAAGCTCCGTCCCGCTTTGCTGTCGGGCAGATGCGGGTTTCGCGGGAGCCGTGGACCGCGATGCGCCACCTGCTGTGCCACTGAAAATGTTCGGCCACCATCGGTACTCCGTCGCAGATGGATTTCAATTTCTCCGCGATCCGCGTCACTGAACTTTCTGGCCTCGCAGTAGACGAGGACGGTTCCTTTGGACGTGATGACAATTCCGGGAATTCGATACAGCGTAAAGCCATCAGAACGCTCCCGGAACAAAACGCTCTTTTCCACGATCAATTCATCTGCGATCGTTCCGGCGGGAAGCAGCGTCAGAACCAGAGTGACAACCGTAGATGCAACCCCGGCCACAAAATGCTGGACGCACAGGTTCGGTCGGAAATCAGAAGTTCGGATCATCGTTTCTTCCCCTGTTCTCTTCCATCGCCGGTTTTCTTCGGAGTCGGATCCTGAAGCCGTGCAGGCTC
>JBKDRW010000543.1:0-4065 GCA_046341255.1 Planctomycetota bacterium | reverse complement strand
GGACATCGAGAATGCTCGCCTGAAGCGTCTGCTTGCAGAGGCGGAGCTTGATAAAGCGATCCTGAAAGAGGCGTTTTGACTGCAGCGTCCAAGCATCCAGGATGATGGCCGACGGATTCTCCGATCGATCATCATTCAGTCGAACCACCAGACGCAGGTCATGAGCAATCGCCTTAAAGACCTTTGCTGCGACCCATCGCCGAGCCTCCTGATACACCACGGCTCACGGCGGAAAATCGTCAGGAAGGTATCGCCACTGACACCCCCGTTTGGACAACATACCGCAACGAATTGAAGAAGTTCCGCAGTGCATACTCCCGCTGCGGAGCATCCTCCGTCATCAATGTCAGATACGACACGACAAACTCCCACTCGTCATGCGTGACATCGCTGGGGTACGACTTCCCTGTCTTGCTCATCTCATAACATCAACACATTATTTCACTTAAGTCAATAACAGCCTCTCTTTTGTGTCCGACCGCCATTCCTGCATTCCAGAGAAGACCATGCCGACAGCAGCGATTTTCGAAAACTCGCAACAAGCGTTCGCATACAAGCTCTTTCACCCTGGAAAATTCAAATCCATGGTACTTCACCCTGAGCACCAGAAATCAACCATTCGTTTCGAAATATAATACTTGAGCACAGACGAATCGAACCGTCGCAATAGAGTACGTCCATACCATCCGCGTGAATGAATGCTGGCTGGAGTGATTACTCACGACTCTTGAAGCGCCATGTCGGCTAAACTTACGCACTGCGTCCCCCCGGGCATCAGAATATGATTAAACGCGGCATGCTGGCGGGCACGCCTGAATCGTACTTCCGGTATCGCCGCCTCTGTAAGATCCAGACTGAACACAATCCTGCTGGACGAAGCCATCCAACTCGTCGCCACAACCGGCCCCTGCGACATCTGACCTCGCGTGTGGGTCGATTTACTCAGGCTGTCATCAGCGTCAGATTGAGTCAAAGTCAGGGGCTGGAATGAAAATTTGCTGAATTCTCATTCAACGCATCGATTGTTTCGGCCTATTTGTGGTGAGCGAGATTCTCATGCCGTGAATCGTTGATTCGAAACAGGGGCGGCTCCGAAAGACAGGTTTTGAGTGACCGCGCGGATTGCTATTCTCCACACGGCGAGAGTCGAGGCCAATTGTTGGCGAGAGAACTCTTCGCAGAACGCTTTAAATCTGGCCGCGCAAAAAAAAATCCGCGACTTCCAATGTTCTGTCTTTTTCGGATCCCGACCATGGCTGACCGCGATTACTCAGCTTACCAGCAAAAAGTCATCAAGCGATACTACGACAACAAAGACCAGATCGACGAACAGCGGCTGGCCGAGTTGGTGACCAACCTTTATCTGGCGCCGCCGAAGAAGCAGGCAAAGATGTGGGAAACAGCGCAGGATCTTCTGGAACGGCTCAAAGTCCCCGCGTCTCGTATTGAACATGTCATGAACGTCAGGGACGTTGCCGTTCTGGCGAGGGTTGTTGAGGAACTTCAGAAGGGCATTCTGAAACGCACATAAACGGCGGGTGTACGGCAGGCTGTCAATGAACTCACAACGACCGCTCACGATTCTGCAAGTGCTGCCAGCATTGAATGGTGGCGGCGTGGAACGTGGAGTTCTGGAGATCGCAGAGGCGATCACAAAGGCTGGGCATCGGTCTCTTGTGATCTCCGCGGGCGGCCGGATGGTTGATGCACTGACAGGGTCCGGCACACGGCATTTCGAATGCAGAATCGGTGTGAAGTCTCCGCTGACTCTCAGGCACGTCCCGTGGCTCCGTCGTTTCCTCGTCGAGCAAAGAGTTGATGTCGTCGACGTGCATTCACGGCTACCAGCCTGGATCATGTGGTTCGCGTGGAAGTCGCTTCTGCCATCGCGCCGCCCTGCCCTGATTTCGACGGTTCATGGACTGTACTCGCCGGGCAGCTACAGCAGCATCATGTGCCGAGGCCAGCATGTTGTTGCGGTTTCCGAATCCGTTCATCGCTACATCAGAACACACTACCCGTTTGTACCGAAGGATCGATTGCATGTGATTCATCGGGGCATTGATCCGGCGGAGTTTCCGCGAGGCTTCGAAGCATCGATGGCCTGGCGTGACAAGTTTTTTCGATTGCATCCAAATGCCGCAGGCAAACCGATTCTGACGCTGCCTGGTCGATTGACGAGACTCAAGGGGCACACCAGCTTTTTGGCCCTGATGGCTCGATTGAAGCAACTGGGCGTCATCTGCCACGGCTTGATTGTGGGCGGAGTTGATCGAAAAAAAACGGCTTATGAGTCAGAACTTCGGGAACTCTCGCGGCAGCTTGAGTTGTCGCAGCACATCACGTTCCTCGGCGATCGCACCGATATGCGTGAACTCTACGCGATTTCGTCAATCGTTTTATCTCTCTCAACAAAACCTGAAGCCTTCGGTCGAACCGTTGCAGAGGCTCTATCAATCGGAACGCCTGTTGTTGGCTACTCGCTCGGTGGCGTTGATGAGATCCTTCAGACGATCTTTCCGTCGGGAGCATTAACTCATGGCGATATCGATGCACTGGTGTCAGCCGTGACCACTCTATTGAACCGCTCCGAGGTGCCCCGACCACTTCCCGGCGAATTGTCTCTGCACACGATGCAGCGACGGACAGTGCAACTGTATGAACTCGCTTCTCGTCGTTGATCATTGGTCGGAAATGACCAACTATTCAATGCCGGACTCATCGGCAGTCCGATTACTCAGCCTGTCTGTCCTCGCAGTCTTGGTTCGGCTGGGTTAAGAGTGCCATTCAACAGCAGGAATTCATATTCGAAGTTGATATGATCGTGAAACCTTCTTTTTCAGTCCTCCGTGAGGATCCGGCGATGAAATGCTCATTCCCGTCCTTCGTATTCGTATGCCTTGCCATCTCACTTTGCCCGCTCGGAAAATCGACAGCGAAAGACTACCAGTTGTACTACCTCGGCGGTCAGTCGAACATGGATGGTTTTGGGTATGTCAAGGATCTTCAGGGCGCGGATGCGGAGCCGGTGCAGGGTGTCATGATGTTTCATGGCAATCAGGGATTGGATGGTCAGCCGGTGGATGGGCGAGGCTTATGGGCAGAACTGCGTCCGGGCAATGGGACGGGGTTCTCGTCCGACGGTCTGCTGAATCACTTCTCTGATCGATTTGGTGTTGAACTGAGTTTTGCTCGCCGGCTCAGGGAACTTCAGCCGGACGCGAACATTGCGATTATCAAGTATTCTCGCGGGGGAACCTGCATTTCCGCGGAAGCCGGCGCTCGTGCGACGTTTGGATGCTGGGAGCCCGATTTTCATGCAGATATCCCGAATGGCAACATCAATCAGTATGATCATTTTCTCGCCACGGTTCGAAACGCGATGAGCGTCAGGGACATTGACGGCGATGGCGAAGCGGACACGCTGTATCCGGCAGGAATCCTCTGGATGCAGGGGGAAAGCGATGCGGGCGAAGAGGCCGTGGCTCAGAAGTATGAGGCCAATCTTAAGCGACTGATGGATCTGATTCGGGCCGCTCTCCGAGAAGATGACGTTCGTGTTGTGATTGGTCAGATTTCGGATTCCGGCAAGGATGACTACGAACAGTCCAATGCGAACGGAAAAGTCTGGAACTTTGGCGACATCGTTCGAAAGGCTCAGGCGGACTTCGTGGCCAGGGACGAAAACGCTGCTCTGATCATATCGACCGACAACTACGGCTACTCAGACCCGTGGCATTACGACTCGGCCGGTTACGTCGATCTTGGCAAACAGTTTGCGGATGCGGTGGTGAAGAAGGAATGACTTAGAAAGAAGTGCCGAGGCAACTGAGGTGATGCCGACCGAACTGAAGGAAGCGAGTTCCGGCGATTCATCAGAGTCGGAATTCGAGCATGTGTGGACGCCGCTGCTCACCAAATCCCGGTGTCTTCTCGGATTGAAATCGACAACCTGTGAGCCAGTTGTTATTGTCGCCGGGCCGGCTGTCAAGTTCCCACCGATGATGCTCTGCACTCTTTGACTCAGGAGTGTGTTATGCCGCGTTCCCATCGACTGCTCTCCGA
>JBKDRW010000542.1:0-14707 GCA_046341255.1 Planctomycetota bacterium | reverse complement strand
GAATCAAGCACCTGGCATTCATAGCGACCCTGAATGTAGACACCGCTGTTGCCCCGGTCCTGACCTCGACCTGCAGGCTTGAACGGCGTTCGGAATTCGATGTGCAGCGTGTGATCTCCAAACTTCTCTTTCGTTTCACAGTCCGCCGCCAGCAGGTCTTTCATTTCGATTTTTCCATTGGCAAACTGAGATGCGGAAGTTCCATCAAACAGAACAACCGCTCCGGCGGGAGGCTTTGCTCCAAGCGTCGGACTCCTGCGTTCAACCTTCTTCAGGGTTCCGACTTTCTCACCGCTCGCCGAGTAGATCGTCGCAGTCCCGTCCTTCAGGATCGCATGACCTTCTTCGGAAGCAACCAGTTTCGTTTCTCCACCATCTGTCTTGCCCTTCGCTCGGATTTTTTCGCTTCCGTCCCAGCCATCACCGGGGAGTCCGCCGAGATACGCCACGCCGTCAAATTCATGCTTCCCAAGGGCAATCACCTGCAGGCCGATTTTCAGTGTGCCGTTATCCGTCTGAACGTCTCCCACGTACTCGCCCTGAGTCGCAAAGTCGGGGCCGGCATTCGTCGGATCGAGATAGGTGTCGTCAGCAAGCGTCAGGGCTCCGGTCATTGAAGCCAGCGCGAATAGAATGCAGAAACGCATCAGCAGTTTGCTCCAGAAAGATGTGGGATCGTTTCAGCCGAGGCCTGTAGCCCGGCTGAAAAGACAAGTCGTTTGAAACACAATCGCGGGATTCTGAAGTCATAGGAATCCGATTACAAATGTGAGCGAACAAAAGGGGCTCCCAGGCCGAATTCCCCGTCCCGGGCCGTCGCGTCTCGCCGAAACTCAACCCGCTCCAGGCAATCAGAATGGGTCTGATCGATGCCACAGCTGGCTCTGACCTCGTCTTGTGCTGGCTGCCGCATATCGCCGACGGCTTCCGCGATTTCGAGACTTCACCAGACATCGACATGTCGCGTTGTCCGACGACGGATCAGGAATAGCATCTGCCGAATGGTCACCAATGGTGGTCAGCCTGGAAGGACCGCTGCAGCGTCAACAGGCAGGACTCAGCATGAGCCTCCGTATTCAGGAGAACGCGATTCTGATCCGGTTTCCGGTTACGCTCCGCCCAGATCCGCGTCGGCAACCACCAGCAGTTTACGGCGTTGCCGTCACCGCAGAAGACTTCAGCGGGCAACCGGGCAGAGTCTCGACAAGGATCTGATGAATCGCTGCTCTGTCATCACCCGAGAGGTGAGCAAACCTGGGCGAGGAATCTTTGCCGCTGAGGATTTCATCGAGACGTCGCCAGACTCGTTTCTGAACTCCATCCGGGAGTTGTCGAAAAGATTCTGAGTAAATCAGGAAGCTGCAGGGATACTGAAACAGACGAGTTTTCAGATCGAACTGTCGCAGGCTTCGCCCCTGCGAATCCACTGGCCCGCGCAAAGCAAACTGTTCAGCAAATCCTGACGTGCCTCTGATCGTATCCGTCAGGGAAGCACTGTCGGCAAACAGCAGACATTTCACGACATTCTCGGCTGCCGAATCATATCGCCGATCTGTTGAGTCTGACTCAAACTCCTTCGGCCGTTCGAGGGCTGTATTCATGATTTCGGCATCGCGGGCCGTAATTCGCCCGGAGTGATTGGCCGCGGTCAGCACGTTATGCATCGTGGCCTGGTGTTCCAGAACCATCAGCGCCACGATATCGCTGTGGGGAGTCAGATAGGAACGAGTGTTGATTCTGGAGGTGAGATCCGTCACGTTGGCACCGGACTCCAGATCCAGGGTCTCAGATTTTTCTTCGTCTTCGATACAACAGTTTCCCATGTGTCGCGCATCGCCGTGAGTCCCCGTGACATACCATCCTCCCCAGCGTTCCCGGAACGGACTGGTATCATCGGTGATATGCGTTCCCAGCCGAAAGATGGGCTGCCCGGCCTCGTCAGCAAAGACCGAACGAACAATATGTCCGGGGACTCGGCGAGTATGTGTCGACCCGTGACATTGCAGACATCTCGCGGTTTCTCGCTCGATCACGGGATGGTCTTTGGTTCGCTGATCCAGCGTGTAGAAAGTTCCTCCGAGCTGAGGATCCGCGGCAGAGATTTCCACCACGTCCCCATGCTGGACCCAGCCGATATAAACATCGTCATTGAAATAGATGGCTCGCGGCGTTCGCGGTGTGATGCGGCTGATCTGCAGACTCGTCTTTGAAAACACAAGCGTCTGACTCGATTCGGGAACATCCAGTGCCGCCATCAACGACCGGAGATATCCATGCTCAGGTTCCCACGTCAGGGTTGCCCCGTCTCGTGAGATCCTTTCCATCAGTGCTGCTACCGGGTCAGTCGCTCGTTGCCTGCTGTAATTGATCGGCTCCTGCTCATGATCCAGTTGTGCGCAGACCACCCCGCAACAGGCCCAGCAGACGGCCAAACCGTTCAGAACCGACGGAAACACGGGTCGGCAAAACTTCTGCAGGGCAGGGGGCATCATGGTCATGATTCGGAACCTGATGTGGGACAGGTTGAAAGACAGGTGAGGCGGGCGAGTCACAGGCATACGATTCATCATGTGCGTCGATGGTCACGATGACACAGAAAATACGGTGCGGCAACTCTCATTCCGTGCGATCAGCAGAATTGGCAGTAGACCGAGGATTCACGAGGACCTCGGTCGGCGGGTCCGAACATCTGAAATGGACGAGTTGATCCGGGATGTCGGGATGGAGAGGAGTCGGTGCAAGGAAACCACGAAGTCTTTCAAAATTCCGGATGTGCCAATCTTCCTGACGGGAGCGACGATACTCGTTGTTGCAGCCGGCCGAAATGTGCAACTGCACCCATCTCTGGCTTTCCCACGCGATCGGTTTGACGAACTCCGGTCAGGATCATACACACGTCGTGACGTGCGTGGTGCGTGCAGGTCTGTCAGCGAACAACGTGAGCGATCTTCAAGGCACGGACCGGCGGGTTTCTTTGGGTCAGGTGCTTTCTGCCCTTGTCATGGATCCAAACCGCACACTTTTGAACCGTGCCCGTGTCTGATGTGAAGATTGAATCATGTATCTGTTTCAGCTTGCTGATCGAGTCTCCAGAGGCCTGCGTGAACTCGCGCCGGAACGACTGGCTCGACATCGAGCCTTTCTGGAAACACAGCAGACGGATCTCGGCGGATTTCGGGGCCGCGAAGGTGATGCGGATCTGTATTACACGGGCTTCGCGGTGCGGGCGTTTGCGGTTTCGGGAGGGCTTTCTGACCATGTTCGCGATCACGTCAGCTCCTACCTTGCGACGATCGAGCCTCTGTCTCTGAATGTGATCGATCTGCTGAGCTGGCTCTACAGCGCTCTGGTGGTTCAGGCATCTGGCGGCCGCGATCTGCTGCCATCCGGTGCGTCAGACTTTGCGAGGCAGGTGCAGGCATCGCTGGAACGTCAGCGGACGGGTGACGGAGGATACGCCAAAGCCTCCGAAGGCGCCGTTGGGAGCACCTACCAGTCATTCCTGGTCGCGCTGACGTACGAACTGCTCGGTCAAAAGATGCCTCGACGCAATGCCATGGTTCAGTTCCTGTACGATCGTCAGCGTGATGATGGCGGGTTTGTTGAAATTGCTCCGATGCGTCGCAGCGGCACAAATCCCACGGCCGCCGCGGTCGCCCTGCTGAATCAACTGCACGCCATGGATGATGAGATCGCGGATGATGTGCTCGGTTTCCTGACGGACGTGGTCAGTGCAGAGGGCGGCTTTCAGGCGAATACGCGAATTCCATTCGCTGACGGGCTTTCGACGTTCACGGGACTGCTCACAGCCCAGGATCTGGGCCGTCGCGATGTGATCCCTCCCGAACGGATTTTGAACTGGGTCACGACATCAATCGAACTGCCATCCGGAGGCTTCCGAGGAGCAAGCTGGGATCAGCAGGCTGACGCGGAATACACATTCTATGGCCTTGGAATTCTTGGACTTCTGCTCAGTCCGTAATGCTCGGCGGTGACTGACGAGGCACCTCATCACGAACCTATTCGACTTGTGCCTGCGATTTTTGGATGACGCGCCAAAGGCGTTCGTCATGCACGACGGAACAGCGTCGGACCGAAGAATCCCTGACGAACATCCAGAAAGAGCACCATCGAGATCGAACGCGTGATGAACGGTACTCAAGATGACAACTTGATCTTTTCTGTCAGTGTCAGTCGATTTCATGAAACGGACAAAAGTCAAAAGTTAAACTGTGACGATTGTGAGGAAGCCGTTGACGGAAAAGGATTTCCGCTTGACGGGTTTTGCGGAAGTGACCTATAACCTCCCGCAGGTTGCCACAGGCGGGTCTGTTTTGCCCTGCCACAACCATCGTTTACCGCGGTTGTTCGTGTCTGACACCGACGAACATCCTGCCAACTTCTTCGGTGTCAGAATCCTCACGGAGGAACATGGGAATGGCCGCAAAGAGCACCGCAAAGACGACTGCAGCAAAGTCAACCAAGGCGAAGACGGCTGCCAAGCCAGCTGCACCAAAGTCGACCAAGGCAAAGACTGGTGCCGCCAAGTCAACCAAGGCGAAGACTGGTGCCGCAAAGGCGACCTAGGCTCCAGCCGCAATGAAGCCCGCCTCACCGTAGTCGCCACACTGAATTTTTCAGTTTGGAACAATCGACGGTCGAATCGCCACTCTGGTGATTCGACCGTTTTTTCTTGCGCGAATCCCGGATAATCTGCGGTGAAATACGAAGCAGCAGTGCGGAGACTCGTCAGACTTGTACGCTCTCGTCCTCAAATCGCGGCCTCCGTTGCAAAAACGGAGGCCGATGGGCATGAACCGAGTTTTCCGAACAGTTGCTGGCGTTCTTGCTGTCGCAACTGGCAGCGTGTCTGTGTCGCGGTTCCGACGATTGGCATTCTACGTGTTTCCCTGCGTGTGAAGGCAGTGTTCATGGCGTTGATCCGGCTGACTGACATTTCAAAGACCTATGACCTTGGCGAGGTCAAGGTCCACGCCCTGCGTCCGACAAATCTTGAAATCGAACGTGGCGAATATGTGGCCCTGCTGGGCCCTTCGGGCTCGGGCAAGTCAACGTTGATGAACACTCTTGGCTGTCTCGACCGTCCCACAACCGGAAGCTATCTGCTGGACGGCGTCGAAGTGGCGACCATGTCGCGAAACACCCGGGCCAAAATTCGCAATAAACATATTGGCTTCGTGTTTCAGAACTTCAATCTGCTGGCTCGCACGTCAGCCCTTGAGAATGTGGAACTGCCGTTACTGTATGGCCCCTCCATGTCCGGCAGAACTCGCCGAAAACTGGCGCGTGAGATGCTGACGATGGTCGGACTCGGCGACAGGCTCGACCATCATCCGGCTCAGCTGTCCGGAGGGCAGCAGCAGCGCGTCGCCATCGCGCGAGCATTGGTGACCAACCCATCGATTCTGATGGGGGACGAACCGACCGGAAATCTCGATTCGAAAACCAGCCGCGAGGTGATTGAACTGTTCAAGTCGCTCAATCAGGAACGCAAAATCACCGTGATTCTGGTCACGCATGACCTGAACGTGGCCCGACACGCCCGCCGCATTCTGGTTTTGCGGGATGGGCAGATTGTGACGGATACAACAAAGTTCGAGGAAGCGTTCGAGTCGCTACACGCGTTCGAAACCGAACAACCGGTTGCCTGACTCGTTCCGATGATTCATGCTGGCAGGATTGAGTCAATCGCCGCGATTGAGCTCGTCGAACTCAGAAAGCATGAAATACTGTCTCGGACGAACGCTATGGATGGTGCTGTCCGTGCTGGCCTTTCAGGCCTGGCATTCGGTGTCTTTATCTGCCCAGCAGATCGAATCGGATGAGCATCGGATTCGCTGGCCACGAGATGAATCGGCTTCACGGTTTCGACGCCCTGTCGGTCCCAACCCCGTGACCGTCGCGACCAAAGATCCCAACACTGAAGAGCGCTATCTTCCTCTGGACGAAGCCATTCGACTGGCTCTGGATCATTCCGAGGTGATCCGAGTTCTCACCGGTGTGTCAGCGACAAGTTCCGGCCAAACGATTTACGATACCGCGATTGCCGTCACGCCCATTGATGTGGCTAAAGCTCCGTTCGACCCGATCTTTCGCGCCAACACGGCCTTTCGTCGCAACGATACGCCCTTTCTGAACGGCGCCGGGACAGCGATTACAGGCAGCACATCCGCAGGAAATATCAGCGGAGTTGAGCTTGCCGACCGAAATCAACTCGGCGGTACATCGCGACTTGCTGCCGACTATCTCTGGGAGAGTCAGGCCGCTGGCGGATTTGATTATCAGAATGTGCCAGGCCTTGAACTCAGTTACACCCAGCCGATTCTGGCCGGAGCCGGATTCGATGCAAATCGAGCACCGATTGTGATCGCACGACTGCGCCAGGAACAATCCTACTTTCAGTTCAAGAACAGCATGCAGGGTCTTGTTCGCGACGTCATCTCCGGCTACTGGTCACTGGTGCAGGCAAGAACCGAGCTCTGGGCGGCCGAGAGTCAGGTTGAGTTACTGCAGTTCGAGTATGATCGAATTGCAGCTCGAGCGAAAGTCGGCATTGATGCCAGGGATGACAAGGAAGCTCAGGCGAAAAGCAGCCTGGCCAACGCGAAAGCGAGACGAATACAGACTGCTGCCAACGTTCTTCAGCGAGAAGCAGCGCTGCGCAATCTTGTTGGCCTGCCTCCGGAAGATGGTATTCGACTGGTTCCGTCAACCCCTCCGACCCGTGACCGTGTTGAGTTTCAATGGGAAGAGATTGTTGATACCGCTCAGCTGAGGCGGCCCGACCTGATTGAACTGAATCTGGTTCTGATGGCGGATCAGCAGCAACTGGTTCGCAGTCGAAATCTGGCCCGACCGTCTCTGGATGCACAGGCCATCCATCGTTGGGATGGACTTCAGGGTCGAACACTGGCCGGTCAGGATCTCAGCGCGCCGTTCGACAATAATACGGACTGGACTCTGGGAGTCACTTTCTCGGTTCCGCTGTCCCTCCGCGAGTCCCGCGCGAACCTGCGAAACAGCGAACTGCTGATTGCAAGAGACAGAGCCAATATTCAGCAGTCGATCCATCAGATCGAACATTCGCTCGCGACGACCCTGCGAAACATCGATCTGAATCTCGGCCAGTACGAAGCGTTCCGGGAAGCACGCGAGGCAGCACTGCGAAACATGAAAGCTCAGGAAGCCAAGACGGGTAATCTCGCCAACCTGCTGGCCTTTCTTCAGGCAGTGAACGACTGGGCGAACGTCGTCTCCTTAGAGGCGCAGGCCCTTGCATCCTACAACACGGAACTGGCGAATCTGGAAGAACAGACGGGCACAATTCTCGAAACGCACGGGATCCGATTCGTCGAAGAGCGATTCGCCAGCATCGGTTCCCATGGCCGTCTGCATGATGATGAGTGTTATCCAAGAGATCTTCGTCCCAATGGTCCCGGCGCACGCTACCCCGACTCTGGGAAGCCGGCAGAAGAAGCCTTTGATCTGAAAGACCGCCCGCGACGGATTCGCACCGATGTTCCCGAGCCGAATGACGCTTCAGATCCCGAGATCATCGACGGAAATGAGAATTAACGCAGATCACGTGATGTGCATCGTACCGGCGGGTTGATACCACGCCGCACTCCCATCAACGCATCTTCTTCCGGCGAGCGGAGCGTGTGAACGCTCCGGTATGGGAGTCACTTCAAACCACGGCGTTTCAGCAGGGCATCGACGGTCGGTTTGCTGCCTCGAAAGGCTTTGTACGATTCCATCGGGTCTCGGCTGCTGCCTCGACTCAGAATCTCTTTGCGGAACAATTCGCCATTGGCCGATGTGCAGCCTCCGTTTGCCATCATGTGTGCGAACGCGTCGGCCGCCAGAACTTCGCTCCACAGGTACGCGTAATAGCTTGAGGAATAACCGCCCGACCAGATATGGGCGAAGTATGCCGTGCGATATCGCGGCGGCACAGCCGAAAGACTGACACCCACCTTACTCAGCGCGGCGGTTTCAAATTGTTCCACATCGGTTGGAATCTCTTCACTGGTCAGCGAGTGCCACTCGAGATCCAGCAGAGCCGCTGCAAGGTACTCCATCGTGTCGAATCCCTGATTAAACTTGCTGGCTCGAATCACTTTATCCAGCAGTTCCTTCGGGATCTGTTCGCCGGTTTTATAATGCTTGGCATAGTTTGCCAGGATCTCTGGCTGAATCGCCCAGTCTTCTTCAAACGTCGACGGAAATTCAACGAAGTCTCGCGGTGTTGCCGTTCCGGACACGGATGGATATTCACAGTCCGAAAACATCCCGTGCAACGCGTGACCCATTTCGTGAAACAGCGTCGTGACGTTATCGAAGCTGATGAGGGTTGGCTCGCCCGGAGCCGGCCGGGGAATATTCAGACAGTTGACGATGACCGGCTTTTCATTCAGCAAGCCGGACTGATCCACAAAGTTGCTCATCCATGCTCCACCCCGCTTCGTGTCGCGTTTGTAATAGTCTGCGTAGAAGAGACCGAGCTGCGATCCGTCTTTGTCGAGCACATCGAAGACTCGAACGTCCGGATGATAAACAGGCAGATCTTTGCGTTCCCTGAAAGTGATGCCATACAGCCTGTTCATCGTGAAGAACACACCGTTGTGAAGAACACTCTCCAGTTCGAAGTAAGGCTTCACCGCAGCTTCGTCAACTTCAAATCGTGCTGACCGGACTTTTTCGGCGTAGTATTCCCAGTCCCACGGAGCCAGTTCGTGCGACTGCCCGCTTTCCCTGATCATGGCCTCGAGATCCCGAGCTTCAACTTCGACACGAGCCTTGACGCCCGGGACCAGATCCGCCAGCATTTTTCTGGCGGCTGCAGGCGTTTCCGCCATCTGATTCTGAAGTTTGTATGACGCATGATCTTCGAAACCCAGCAGTTTCGCGCGTTCAGCCCGCAACTGAGAGATCTCAAGCACCAGCGGGCGATTGTCAATTCCACCATCCCGTCCCAGACCGCGCTGAGCCGACGCTTCCCACAACTTCTGACGCACCTGGCGATTGTTCAGCGAGGACAGAAGAGGAACTCGCGTGGTGTTCTCGAACTGCAGAAGATACTTGCCCTCGAGACCACGTTCTTTGGCAGCAACCGCAGCAGCGGAAATGTCCGCAGTCGACATGCCGTCCAGCTCTTTGACGTCATCAATGATGACCGATCGTTCCTTCGAAATTGCAAGCAGGTTCTCCTCGAACCTTGTCTCCAGCTTTGAAAGCTGCTCGTTCAGCGATCGAATTCTCGCCTGCTGCTCGTCATTCAGCCTCGCACCTGCTCGTACGAAGTTCTCATAATGCTGTTTGAGCACTTCGGCCTGCTCCGGAGTCAGCTTCAATGCGGCTCGCCCGTTCCAGAGTGCCTCGACACGGGCGAACAGTTTCTTATTCAGATAAATATTGTCTGCGTGCGCCGCCTGCAACGGGGCCAATTCGGTCTCAATATTCTGCAGGCCCTCGCTCTTGTGTGCCGAGGTCAGATTGGAGAACACGTTTCGCACTCGAGTCAGCAGGGCTCCCGATTTCTCCATCGCCACAATCGTGTTTTCGAATGTTGGTGCATCGGCCTGATCGGCGATGGCCTTCATCTCGTCCAGTTGAGTCTGCATGCCCGTAATGAATGCCGGTTTGTAATGTTCCTCTTTGATCCGATCAAAAGCCGGAGCATGCAGGGGCAGGACACTTGGTGCTGCGAACGCATTGTCGGAGGGAAGATCACTTGTCGATGAAACAGATGCAGATGACACGGCAGGCTCACGAGCAGAAAAGACGGGAATTGTCAGCGGTTCATTGGCAGAAAGCGGCGACACACTGATGCCGATCAAAGCTCCTCCCACGAACTGACCAAACATTTTTGCAGAGCCGACCATGGGATACGTTCGATCCACGGAAAATCGTTTCATCGTTTCTTCTCTCCGGGTTGCTTTCTGATGCGGTTCTCAACGGAGTCCCGCACGAGTCCGCGAAGTTTGCTGAATCAGGCCATGTCCGTCCAGCATCACACGCAGCGAGTTTCCAGGAAGAATGCGGCAATCGGCTTCGTCCCGACGGCTCAGATCCGGACGGAACCTCAGAATCCCCCGACAACGCTGGGCAGGCCTTTCAGGCCAATCTACCATTCGCAGATCTTCGTCAACTGATTTCTGAATGATTCCAGGGAGCCCCCCCGTGTCGAGACCTCGCATTCTGTCGCATTCTGATCTGTTGCAACTGAAGCGCTGGAATACGCCGACCATTTACAACGGCTGGGAGCAGATCACACAGCGTGACTACTGCGCCGATGCAGTCAACCTGGAAGAAACCAGAGACTTTATGCCGCAGATGGGGCCGATGGTCGGCTATGCCGTGACACTGAAGGTGGAACCCAGCAATCCCCGGCACAAGAAGTCTCATCCCGGAGCCACCGCGGAATATCGCCGGTATCTGGCAAGTGTTCCCGGACCGAAGATCGTCGTGGTGCAGGATCTGGATAAGCCGCGAGTGATTGGTTCCTTCTGGGGTGAAGTGAACGCCAATGTGCATCGAGCCCTCGGCTGTGTGGGCACCATCACCGACGGTGCGATTCGAGACCTCGACGAAATGACCAACGCGGGACTCAAGGCAATTGCCCGACGGTTATGCGTCGGCCACGCTGCCGTTCAACCTGTCGCATGGAACTGTGAAGTCGAGGTCTTCGGACGAACGATCTGCCCTGGTGATCTGATCCATGCGGATAAACATGGCTTTCTGGTGCTGTCCGATGATGAGCACGCAGAACTGCTCGATGCGGCTCGATTCATGGACTCCAACGAGTGCGAAACCGTCATCCGCGCCGCCCGCGAAACTGCCGGCCTGACCATGGATCAGATTGTCGAAAATCTCAACGAAGCCTCCCGCCAGTTCGGAGCGAACACCAGGAACCACTTCGGCCGTCAGGGCGAATGGTAGGAAAGAAAGGAACCTTAGTCCCCGAAACAGGCGGCAAATTCTCACCTCCGGAACCCTCTCAGGCCGCCCCATACGTCCAGATTCTGCAATCCGATCAGGCAGGCTTCCGCACCAGATCGACAAGCGATGCATGACGGTTCGGCTCATCATAAAAAACGGATGGAGACTTCCGAGAAGTCATCCATCCGCTGCATAGTTCCGGGAGACGGGTTGCGTCACTCAGTTTTCCGGGGCCGCTGCGGAAGGTTCAGCCGGAGTCGCTGGATCCGAATCCGGCACGGAGACAGTGATTGGCTGGTTCTCCGGGTTCCGATGATATTTGGCAGGAGCAGCGCTGAGCTGCTGGCCTGGATACGGAATCCACATCATGGCACCAGCCATGGGAAGAGGCATGACCGAAAGTTCAATGCGTGACTCGTTGAAACAGACGACGCGACCGTTCGTGGTTCCGACAAAAATGCGATCGGTCAGTTCATTCTTCACGCGGACTGTGAATTCCGTGGCCGCGGTCTCCAGTCGTTCTGTTCCAAACGCTCGCCCTACGGACACAATGTTGTTCACACGATCGGAAAAGTAAACCGACGAATCACTCACCGCCAGCAGTTCACGAACTCCCGTGACCTTCCATGGATCATTCACCTGCTTCATTCGACCCACAATCACTTTTGGAGACAGTGGTTCGACCTGATCCAGATCTGTGGACGCCACGGAAGCTCGCAGCGGTGTCACGGTCACCCGAATATCGGCATTGACCAGATGGGCATCCGTGATATCAGCCATCGTCAGCTCGTCATGCTCAAATTCCGGCTGGAAATGGAATTCGTCGCCCGGCTGGAAGTCCGTAAAGGTCAGCATGATGGATCGTCGATCATCACTGATTTCGGCTTTCCGGTAGCCGGCCGCAGCACCATTGTCACCGGTGACAGCCAGTTTCGGCAGCCCGTTTTCGTCAACCGCAAATTTCAGCATCGATGGGCACGTGCCAAGGTTCATCTGCACCGAAGTCACGATCTGCCCGGTGGAGAAATTGGAAACTTCGATCGGAGACAGCAGCAAACGACCTTTGACGCCGATTTCAACCGCCGCACCGTAGGCTGGAATTCCGCCTTCGCCATTCTCCGTCTGAGTCAGCACAGCCCGCGTTCCTTTCGACACTTCCACGGGGCGTCCCAGATTCAGATCAAATTTGAACATTTCATCATCCGCGGTGACCACAAACACATCGTTACCCACACAGATAATGGGTTTTGTGATGGCGCGAGGTACCGGAAAATCCCACTCAATGACACCAGCGGATTTGAGATCGATGCAGAACAATCGGCGATTTTCACAGGCGGCCAGCAGGTACTCGCGATCATCACGAGTGACAACGGTCAGTGGTGCCGTGGTAGGACTGTTCATAAAGAACTGAAACCAGGTTTTACCTTTATCGCGCCCCGTCATTTCCACACCGATCACGCTGCCAGCATCAGTCGACATGGCCAGACGGTCAAACCCCGCCACAATCGGCTTCGTAATCAGCTCGCCCCCTGCGAAACGCCACAACAAGGGGGAGGCGACGCCCTTTTTCAATGCCCCGTGCTGTCCGATGTAGCGCAATGTTTCCAGGTCGTACGCAACAATCGATTTGTCACCCAGCGGAACGAACACGGTTCGCGTGATTCGCTGGTTGTTGCCGACAGATCGCTCACGTCGCGTCAGCAACGGCTCGGCCGAAGCCGTAATCGGAAGGCGAAACCCAAACAGCTTCTGCCCTGAGAACTTGTCGAATCCATGCAGGACCGGGCCGGAAACAATGGCAACCAACTGGGTGTCCGTGGTCGCTTTCATCGCAACTTCATCAGTCTGCCCGACCTTGGCGGACCACAGTTGCTGACCACTTTCTGAATTGAATACCGTCACCGTACCACTGGTCGACTGCACGACGACAACATCTTCATCGGCCGTGATATGGGCGACTTTGTCTCGCGACACGTTCAGGACAGCCTGATTTTCCCATCGCTTCTGCAGGATGGGCAGCGAATACTTGGATCGGCCGTCAATTTCCGCGATGGGAGGTGTCTGAGTGGCGTCTGCCGGAGCAGCCTCGTCAGTGGTTGTCTCGTCCCAGCCGAAGACGGATGTCCCGGTGGCAAACAGAGCAAGCAAGGCTGCTGAACGGAGCAAATGCATCATTGTCCGAAGTTCCATTGAACGGATGGAAAAAGAAATCACCCAGTCCGGACAGACTCCTTTCTTCCGCTGATCGTTCCCGCGCGCAGAGCGACGGCAAGGTTTTCCCTGTGTCGGCTCACATCGACATCGTAACGGAAGGGGAAAAGGGAACTCCAGATGCCACCTTCAGGAATCTCCAGTCCGCCGCAAAACTCCCGTCAGTCGACGCCTTTTCGCTACATCCTGGGTAACAGACCGACGCTGAAAATCCGGCAGAGTTCCCAACGGACGCCCCGGCCGAACGCCCGACAAACCCGCGTTTCCCGCTCATTGGGAAAAGTCAGCAGCCTGCCATCCCCCCGGCAGCGACTGCCTCGAGCCGGTTCAGGAGGTCGGATTTCAGCCCTTGCGTCATCTTCAAACAGGCGGGGATCCACTCCCGGAGCTTCTCGAAATGGCAAACTTCCGACACCCACCCCTTGCAGACATTAGGTGATGGGTGCCGCTCTCGAACGAACTTCCACAAAAAAACCGGCGGGCTTCCGAGATCCCCGATCAGTCGGAACTGTGGCCCGCATGGAAGGGTGAGCCTTCGCCGTGTTGTTCAGAGAGTCTTCCGATGTTCCTTGAAAAATGCCACGATCAGCTCCGGAGCACTGGCCGGAAACTTATGCCCCTCATTCGTGATGTACGTGACCATGGGGGCGTTCACCTTCGACGGATAGAGTGTTGCCTTGCCATGCCATGGTCGACCTTCTTCACACTGATTGATCTTCTTGTTGGCTTCAATCTGATCTTTCTGCCATGCGAATCGAACCAGCGGATCATTCTCACCGGCAATATGAATCACGGGCTTCGGCTTGAACGTGTCTCGATCTTGTCTTTGCATCGCACCTGACGGTCCAAAGGCGGCAAAGACATCGCCACGAGTCGACCACAGCAGATACGTGAATCCGCCACCATTCGAGTGCCCCATGGCATAAATGCGAGACTCATCGACCTTGTAATCCGACCGCAGCGTTTTCAGAACGTCATCAAAGAATTTCAGATCGCGATCGTTCTGATCTCCGACCGACTTCTGCCAGCCAGGCTTCTTGCCTTCCGGATCGGTCAATCGCCCCGGAGTCGGCAGCCCCTGCATGTACACGACAATCGCTTCCGGCCACTGTGTGTGCATCTGAAACGATCGGGACGCCCCACGGCTTCCACCGCCGTGTCCATGAAATGCAAACACCACCGGTGCCGGCCTGGACGTGGCATCCGGCGGAACAAAAATCAGGGCGTCACGTTTCTGGCCTTCAATCGTCCATTCTTTCGTGACCGGCTCGGACGCCGAAATGACGGGACACAGAAAAGCCGCCGCAAGAAAACTCAGCACCCGCAGACTCATCTTGATGGTTGTCACAGGACACACTCCAGTTCGGAATTCGGATGCAACAAACAGAAAACCTGAAGGCCTGACCACCGATCCGGCGAACAGGCACGGGAGAGTCACGCTGAGCGTCAACCCGGAAGGCGTCTGACATGCGATTGGACCCGGCGCCCCCGTGTGCTGACGAAATCAGCATTTCTGAACGCTCACCTGCAGTTC
>JBKDRW010000541.1:0-18765 GCA_046341255.1 Planctomycetota bacterium | reverse complement strand
CACCTGCAGTTCACAACCACATTCTCGTAGCCGCTGGAATGCCGCAGACATTCGGTCTGATCCCGGAAACTCATGACCGGTTCACGTCCGCAGCCTGCCGCAGAGCGTAATCGTCCGCTGAAAATGTTCGAAACGTTCAGTCATCCTGTCGCACGCGAATGCGACGATATTCCATCTGACCGCGGTCTCCTTCGAGACCGATCGGTCCGGACGCAGGAACCTTGAATTCCGCTTCAATCACTTCACCGTTGCACGTACAACGGGCGACCCCGTCGATAATTACAGCCTCGAGCTGATTCCAGTCGCCGGATTTGTAAGTTTTCAGAGTTTTGTAGGGCCCCGCCAGCAAGTAGTCGCGGCATTGCAACTGCGGCTCGCGGATGAAAACACCACTGTCAGCATTCGGAGTCGCTCGGAATTCGAGTCGCAGTGTCATGTTTCCGGAGAACTCAGCGGTTGAATACAGCTGCTGGATTTTGCGTCCCTCCGGAGGAGTCGTGACAATCAGCCGACCGTTTTTTGCCAGATAGCGTCCTTCCGGAGTCACCGTCTTCCCATCAAAGTGGATCGGCTCATCGACAAAGGGCCAGGCCACAGTTTTGTCCTTCGCCAGCCACTTCGACGCATTTTCGCGGACATTGTCCGGAGTCTTCCGATACCCCCAGCCTGTCAGATCTTTGCCGTTAAACAGCATCTGAAAACCGTCTTCCGGCTGAAACGGATCCGGTTCGGTTTCGAGGAAACCAAGTGTTGCCAGAACAGGTCGAAGAGCGGCAGCCCATTTCCCATAACCCGTTTCATTCAGATGCAGCAGATCGGGCATTTCTTCCAGCCTCGCATCACCCTGTTCATTGGCGAACAGCGTCCACGTGTCCAGCACAGTGACCTGAGCATCTCCGCGAACGGCATCTCCGCAGAGCTGATTGATTTCGCGGATGCGATTGGAAGGACGCTTTTTGGATTCTGAGCTCGGAAAGACCTGACACAGAATAATGGGAAGGCTGGCATCATGCTTTTTCAGAGCATCAATGATCAATCTCACGTTTGTCGCAATGTCCTGAGACGATGCCTGCTCCTCAAGATCATTGGTCCCCATCAGCATCACAACAGCTGACGGATTCAACGAGAGGACATCCTCCCTGAGCCGAATCAGCATGCCCCGAGTCGTATCGCCGCTGATGCCTCGATTGGCCGCCTTCAGCCCGGGAAACCGACCCTGAAAATCATCGCCCCAGCCCTGCGTGATCGAATCGCCCAGGAACACGACCGCCTGCTGATCCCGGTCCACCTGATCGGCCCATGCCGATCGACGCTGCTTCCAGAGCGACTGAAACCAGTCATACCGACGAATCGGGCCGGCTCCGGGAAGACCTTCGTCCGACGCAGGCAAAGCAAAACGATCCGCGTCGTCGGCCCACACAGCCGAGGAACCCATCACCAGCAGAAACGACACCACGAAACGCAGCATAATCCACCCAAAGATCCAGACCTGAGGAACGGCAGAACGACTCGCACCAGCAACACCACGCGTGGATGTCGTATCAGGAAGAAATCGTCTTTTCCAGCGTCTCCTGGATTCTCGCGCTGATGATCACGAGTGCATTCACACGTCATTCCGTCGCCGCATCAGCCAATGCCATCTGCCCGGCTCCTGTCCCGCCGGAACTCCGTCAGGACGCTTCGCGACTGGCCATCACCATCCGAACCAGATGAGCCAGATCCTCCGAACGCAGTTTGTCATTGATGCGAGCGCGATGAGCTTCGACCGTCTTGGTGGAGACGCCGATCTGACTGGCGATCTCGCGGCTGGAATAACCTTCCACCAGCAGATCAAGCACCTCGTGTTCGCGTGCGCTGATGAGATTCAGGCCAGCCTGAATGGAGTCGAGATCCTCACCCACAAAATCCCAGTCCACATCGTAGTAGTATGCATACGCACGAGCCACCAGTTGGATCAGACGTTCCGGATGCACGGGCTTCAGCAGGAAATCAAGCACATTGTCCTGCATCGCACGGATCACGTCCGGGACCTCGGCATGGCCAGTCAAAGCTGTCACCGGAACATTCTTCTTCTCCGCCTGAAGCTTGTTGGCCAGTTCCAGACCGGACATCCCGCGAAGATTGACTTCCGCAAACACAACTCCGGGCAGATCTTCGCGAAAGTCGCGACAGAACTCCATCGCCGTCATGTAGTCACGCACGTCGATTCTGGCCCCCTTCAATGCAGCGGCAAGCGACTCACGGACGGACCGATCGTCAATGATCAGAAACACGGTAAACGGTCGACGTTTTTTCGGCTGACTGAATTCAGACTGGGCACTTGCTTTGCGCGGAGCCGTGGACTTTGCCATGGTACGATCTCGGAATGGCGTGAAGAAATGATATTGGGACAACCTGTGATCAACAGGGCACGTCTTTTTCCATGATGCCATCTCGACATCCGTCCGTGACAGTTTATCTCAGAAAATGTGGACTCGATAGAAGGTAAGCAGCAGATTTCCCCAGTCAGCGCGAAGCGGGAAAATCGATTGCAATGTCGAGGATTTCCGAAAGCCATCAATTGAGAGTCGAGGGCCCCATCCCTATGCTGGCCGAGGCCCCGTGGGAGGGTGCAGACGTTCCGTAAGGGCGGTGCAGCCGCCACTTTTTCCGAGCGAATCTTTCAACGAACGACAGACATGAATTTCGAAGAACTGATCGCAACACTGTCGAAAGGCTCCGCCACTGCCGTCACGACGCTGGAAAGCAACGTTGCAATGTGGTTTCCTTGGTTGGATGGCGGCTCCGCCGCGATCGCTCACTTTCGGCGGACTGGCTTGAACTGCGAAGATCGCAACGGGCTCCATCCCCGGTGCATTTCCTGTGGCGGGCTTTGATGAATTCCCCGTTCCTCTCATACCCGGAAACGGACTGGCTGGCCGCAAACCACCTTGCATTTGCCGTCTTCGACCGCTTCCCCGTTTCCCTCGGCCACGCTCTTGTCGTAACGCGTCGCGTCGTCGTCACGTGGTTTGAAGCGACACCAGAAGAGCAAGCGGCGTTGATGTTGCTGGTGAACGAGGTCAAGGCGATTCTCGACCAGCATCTGAAGCCTCGGCCTGATGGGTACAATGTGGGCTTCAATGCCGGCGAGGCTGCAGGACAGACGATTCCGCATCTGCATATCCATGTCATCCCTCGATACAAAGGTGACATGGCAGATCCTCGCGGCGGTGTGCGACATGTGATACCGGGCAAAGGAAATTACCTGGCGGGAGCCGTAGCATCGGCCAAAACGGACGCAGGACTCACGCTCGCCACGGGATATCCAAACTCGCCGCTCTGGGATGAACTTTCGTGGCGTTTGGCAGGAGCGAGGAGTATCGATGTGCTCGCGTCGTTCGTGCAGCTTTCCGGGTTGGATGTCATCGAGGAACGATTGTTCGAGGCAATTCGAAAGGATGGTCGAGTTCGCATTCTCGTCAGTGACTATCTTTACATCTCCGACACCAAAGCACTGTGGCGACTCATGGGCTGGACCAATGTGGCCCTCGAAGAATTCAACGAACCGCGACTGCAGGCAAAGCTGATTGAAACGAACAGGCTACCTTCGTCACCGGCTTCGTTTCATCCAAAGGCGTGGCAGATATCGGATGACCGTTCCGGGCTGATCGTGATTGGCAGCAGCAATCTGTCACGCCCCGCATTGCAAACGGGAGTCGAATGGAACCTGCTCAGCGAGCGACAAGCGGCGCCGGAAGCTCATGAAAAGGTTCGGCTGGAGTTTTCATCGCTATGGGATGTCGCGTCTGAACTGAGTTCAGACCTCCTGAGCAAGTACGCAGAAAAGTCGAAGGCTTTTCGGTCGGTTCACTTTGAAGCGGAAAGAATCGATGAACGGCAAGGCCCGTACGATCCGCGACCGTGGCAAGTCGAAGCCCTTGCTTCTCTGCAGAAGATTCGCAACGCGGGCTACAGTCGTGCGTTGGTCGCTGTCGCAACGGGAATGGGAAAAACCTGGCTGGCAGCGTTCGATGCCAAACAATTGGGGGAAGCACTCCAACGCCGACCGCGAGTTCTAGTGATTGCTCATCGAGCCCATATTCTGGCTCAGGCGGAGGCGGCAATTTCGTTGGTGCTCGATCACACCTTTGGCGAAGGAAGGACGTCGTGGTACATCGGCGCACACAACGAATTGGACCGAAATCTGGTGATCGCGTCGATTCAGAAACTATCCCGGCCGTCAGGTCTCGATCGACTTACAGAGGAGCATTTTGACTTCGTCGTCATGGACGAAGTCCACCACGCGCATGCACCGAGTTACCGGCGAGTCCTGGCAAGACTGAATGCTCGATTTATCCTTGGGCTGACCGCTACACCCGAGCGAACTGATGGGGTCGATGTCGCCTCAATCTTTGATGACAACCTTGCCTACCATGCTTCGATTGGCGATGGGATCGCCGAAGAATCGCTCGTACCGTTTCACTATGTCGGGATCAAAGATACGGTGGACTTTGGCCAGATTCCGTGGCGAAACGGTCGCTTCGAATTGGAGGAGCTCGAAGAACGCGTCATCCGCAGCGAGCGAATGGATCGACTGTGGCTGACGATGGAGAAACATCCAGCCGATCGCACCATAGTGTTTTGCTGTTCTCGCCGTCACGCATTGTTTACCCGGGACTGGCTTCGCGTCAAAGGGCTGCAGGCTGCGGCCGTGTTTTCCGGAGGCGGCAGCGACAGTTATTCCGAATCGCTCGAGGCACTTCGACGCGGCAAACTGCAGTGCCTGTGTGTCGTTGACATGTTCAACGAAGGGCTCGACATCCCAGCCGTTGATCGAGTCATCATGCTGCGACCAACGGAATCGAAGTTGATCTTCCTGCAACAGCTCGGACGAGGCCTGCGAGCCAGTGAAGGGAAGTCGCGATTGCTTGTCATCGACTTCGTGGGGAATCACCGCATCTTTGCGCAACGATTGATACATATTTTGTCGCTCCATAAAGCCGCCGCGAACTGGACGACGCTGAAAAAGTGGTTGAACGGAGAGACGCCCAATCTTCCAGAGGGTTGCCTTGTCGATGTGGAACTCGAAGCCAAAGACCTGATTCGCCGGTTCATTCCGACAGGCCCATCGCAAGCCATCGAAGCGTACCGAGCAATGCGCGACGAACTGGGACGCAGGCCGACGATTTTGGAAGTGTTTAATCAGGGGTTTTTGCCTCGTGTGATTGCAGCACGCGATGGTTCCTGGTTCGAATTCTGCCGTATCGAAGGAGATCTGAACGAGAACGAAGCGATCGTGTGTGAGAAGTTCGCCGACTGGTTGAAGGTGCTCGAAGCGACAGCGATGAACAAGTCTTACAAAATGGTTGTGCTGAGGGTCCTGCTGGATCAGGAGTCGCTCTCCAGTTCGGTCGAGATAAACAAGTTCGGTCGTGTGTGCAGAAAGTATCTCCAGAATCATGAGGTACTCCGAAATGACCTCAAGGGTGACGGACATGCCGTTGATCACGCGTTGGCAGATGATCCTGTGTGGACGAAGTGGTGGAACAGTTGGCCCATTGATCGCTGGACAGACTTGCAGGGCGGCAAGAAGTGGTTTGTCCGTGAAGGGAATCAGTTTCGTTTTGACCAGCCAATCGATCCGGCGCTGCAGGCCGCATTGGACGCGATGACATCCGAGCTAGTCGATTATCGACTCGCTCAGTATGTGAGACGGCCGAAGGCCAGTCGGCAAACTGAAGGCAACATAACGTTCGAAGCGAAGGTGTCACACGCCAATGGTCGCCCCATTCTGTTTGTTCCGGATCAGAGCGTTTGTCCAGGTCGTCCGGTGGGACCAACATCAGTGCAACTTCCCAATGGTTCACGCTGGGAATTCAAGTTCGTGAAAGTCGCATGTAACGTGGCTGCCCCTGAAGGAGAGAAAGCCAATCAACTCAGTGAACTGCTGAGAAATTGGTTCGGTCCCAACGCTGGGCTGCCGGGCACAGGCTTCGTCGTCAGGTTTACGAAGGACGCAGAAGCGTGGGCTGCGGCACCTGTCTCGCCTGCCGGTGAGATGCCAGGTTCTGCCCCACCGGAAACGCCGGGTCGTCAACAACCGAAGATTGTTCACCAGGTCAAGCCAAAGGATCGTTACACAACGCACGTGCCTGTTTACGATCTCACCGCTGCGGCAGGAGATTGGGGACCAGAAGGCGTCGCATCGGAATCAGGTTGGGTAAAGGTCGCGAACGAGAAGCTCACGGAAGGTATGTTTGTTGCGCAGGTCGTTGGCCGTTCGATGGAGCCGAAGATTGCCGATGGCTCATGGTGTTTGTTCCGGCCCTGCCCAGCGGGAACACGAAATGGCCGACTATTGCTCATTCAGTGTCAAACACATTTTGATCCGGAAGATGGCGGCCGATTGACCGTGAAGAGATACAGATCGAGCAAGGCACCGACCAGCGACGGGTGGACTCACGAATGCGTTGAACTGCAACCTTTGAATCCCGCGTTTCAGTCGATTCAAATCACCGGGGACAACACGGCGGACCTCCGCGTTATCGGTGAGTTTGTTCGAGTTCTTGAAATTCCCTGAAGGACGCGCGAAACATGGCATTCGAAAAATGGTTGTCGGAGCTGCGTGACGTCAATCCGAGCGGGGAGGCGCCGCATAAGCCGTTGTTGTTGCTGACGGTGCTGAAAGCTGCCGAACGGGATGGGGAGTTGCCGGAGGTGTTGCTGCTTTCTCCAGAGCTGGTGTATCAGTTCAGATTGTTTGAGCACATCGTGGCTCATCGGCGAAAGCAGAAACTTGATATCCGGATGCCGTTTCATCACCTGAAATCGTCCCGCGTGTGGATACCACTGGATAAACACGGCGAGCCGTCGACTCATCGGTCCGTGACAACGTGCGTGCGGCTCGATCCGGATTTTCGTGCGGCATGTCTTGATGCTGAGTTCCGCCAGCAGGCTAAAACCATTCTGATCGAGACGTACTTTCGACCGGAAGAGCAGATTGCTTTGCGTGAAATGATGGGGCTGCCAGCGGATGTGGTGATCCCGGAATTGGAGTCCGATGAAAAACCAGAGACACCCGAACAGGCAGCTCGTTCCGAAGGCCGCAGCGCGCGGTTCCGCCTGGATGTCGTTCCCGCCTACAACTACACCTGCGCGTTGACTGGCTACCGCATTGTCACGGTGGATCGAGGCACTATCGTCGATGCAGCGCATATTGCTCCGTTTCGGAGTTCGAAAAACAACGATGTCCGCAATGGATTATCACTTTGCAAGAATGCTCATTGGTTGTTCGACGTTGGCTTGTGGTCCCTCGATGACGATTATCGCGTGATCGTGGCCGATTCGGCGTTTGATGAAGCGGCTCCGGAGCAGACTGCTCTGAAAAATTTGGCTGGCCGGAGAATCCAATTGCCTCGGAATACACGCTTCTGGCCGCTGGTGGCGAATCTGAAGGCGCATCGAAGGTTGCATGGGTTTTGACGCCTCATCCGCCACCTGGCCGGCCCGGGTGATTTATCGGCTTCTGCACCACTCGAAACAACGGCAGTGGTGCAAAAGCCTGTTGACCACCGGGGTTAACCCGGGTGGCGTAGTGGGTCTGCGATTTGTCGCGGGGTTGAGTCGCAAAGCGTGACTCCGAGTGTGACGACTAAATTGGACAACTCGCATCCGCTGAGACGTCGTTCTCATGCATCGCTGAGATGCAGGCCCAGCCTTTGTTTGGGCACGTTCCCCTTCAGCACGACGCACGTGCTGGCTTTGGATAGGCGGCTTGCCAGTCGGGCATGTTCGCGGCGACGGTATTCCAGAACTGGACGGCTATGGCGACTCGGTCTTCCACGTTTTCTTGCGTGTGATCCGCGAGCAGTTGCTGTTTGGCCTGATGAATGGCACTGAACGTGACCAGGTTGCGGGAGCGATTGGATAACGCCGTCCTCGTCATGTCGACTTGGCCGGTGAAAATGGTAACCTGCACAATCGTCTGCTGGGTGACCGTCATCCATTCGCCAACGTCGTCCAGGACTGATCGATTTGCGTCGGTTGTCGTGACTGCCACACGGTGGGTTCTGGTGCGGATCCGAAGGTGATCCAGAAGCCGTTCGGCCATCGCGCCTTTGCGACGACTGCAAATGGTGACTCACCTGTACTGCAAAATGCGCAGAACGAAGCCACCGATCGGCTGGCAGAACGAATGAATAGAACCGCGAAAGAGCAAAAAATCAAAACTGGTTGGTGTCAAACGTTGGTGTCAGACTGAAAACGAAAAAAGCCAGTGAGAACCGTTTGAGGCGGTGAAACACTGGCTTTTCTTCAATGCACCCGGTAGGGCTCGAACCTACAACCTACGGTTCCGAAGACCGTCGCTCTATCCAATTGAGCTACGGGTGCTGGATCCGGGCGGGAGTTTAGCGAGTTCCCGCGGACAGACAACAGTGAAGACACGAGGTCGCAAATTTGGCTCATGTTTCGGTCTGATTTTGCTGAAGTCGTCGACTTTTCTCAGCGGGGACAAATCACGTCCCTGCCGATTTCAACCCAAGAGCAGGGCGAGAAGTCACACGTCCCATTTTTCATGTCCCCCAAATCCGCCACGCATCACGCACCGATTTCATACTCCGCTCCGGGGCGATTCGTCCGAGTGTTACGCCGCAACGCGCCGCTTCCTGCTCGTCTCCGATTCCGACCTGTCGAGGCACTGGCACAGCCGCCCGCTTCCCTGACACAACGATTCCGAGGCAGCCTCATCTTTCGAACAAAGCATCATCCGAAACACATGCTTTGCGGCCGATCAAACTGCCCGCAGCATCGATCGAAATGCCGTTTGTACGCTCGGCTGATGGCAAGCAGAACCCCGGAACAGGCGGAAACTGGACGGGTGATGCCTGCTGTATCACGCCGGGCAATCCATCTTGAGCTGTGCACGTCATCTGGACGATCTCCCAATCCAAAGGGTCAGCAGGCTCACACCACGTGATCTTTCGACAATCGTCCGCCGGAGCGGCACGGGTGATTTGGTTTGTTCGATTGATGAACAGTTGTGTTCAGTGAGTCCATGTTTCTTAGTCCCGGTTTCACGTCATCCTGATACGCTTTCTGGTCGGCAAAATCTGCCGATTTCTGCTCGGCACTCTGCACGGAAGATTTGAGGTGTACCGATGTCTGAAGTGCGATTTGCAGGCACGGGACAGGACCGTCGTCGTCGCATGCTGGTGGCCGACCTTGAACCGCTGGATGATTCTGATTCCCCTCGATCATGGTCCGCAAAGATTGAAGACAGCCATGATGCTGCCTTCCCGCTGCTCTCTCGTGACGATGTCATGAGAAAAATGATTTCACCGCGGCTCTGGAAACATCACGTCGTTGCGTGTCTGCTGCTTGCTATGCCATTTCTGATTGCGGGCTTCCGGCTCCCCGGTCAGGATCGCGATCACGTGGAGAAAATTGACACGGCGATTCGCGGCCTTTGCGGCCTCGAACTCTTCATTTCCAGCCAGTTATGCCTGCTGATCGGCTGGGTTCGATCGGCCAGTGCCGTCGATTTTGCAGGGATCTTCCGAGCCTGGCGTTGGTTGTCTCTGGTTCTGCTGGCGTCAGCTCTTCTGATTGTGACCGACCTGACCGAGTCCGTCACAGGGCTCCTGGGAAACTGGCTTGAGCCGTTGATCGGGAGCGTCCAGGCAGCCCGGCCGGCCTTGCTGTTCGTGCCGCTGTGTGCCAGCAGCGTCTATGTGCTGCGACACATTCTGCCAGATATGAGCCGATGCCGGATGGCTCAGGGATCCATGGCATTGGCCGCGTTGCTGATGTTGACTCGCATCGCTTTGTCGGTTCGCGGGCCGATGCTCTCATCCACGACGATGGAACTCTGGGAACTTCTGATCTGCGGGCTGATCCTGTCGTCGGTTCACATGCACGGTCGCTACGTGATCTACGTCAACCCAAACCCTCCTGCCGCGAGGAAAGCCATTGCAGGAAACGCAGCGCATACAAGGCATCGTGGTCACAACGAGCCTGTGGCGACGTCGGAAAGTGCGGCAATTCCACTCAGCATCACCTCGGCCGCGGAGACGGAACTCGCCTCAGCAACGACCGTTTCATGTGTCGAACTCAACGAGACGCTCCATCAGCGGCCCGAAACGGAGGACCCTGCCGATGCTGAAACCAACGCGGAGTCCGTGGCCCACGTTTCCGAGAAAAAAACAACTTCGAAGGCGGTCAAAAACTCGAAAGCTCGACGCCCGGCCGGCTGATCCGACGCGCCAACCTCCCTGCGACCCCACAGTCGCTGATACTCGTTTTCACCCAGTTCCGGATGGGTAATTTCCCGTAATCATCGGGAAACCTGAGACGGAACGGAATTCCGGTGTCGATCTCCCCAAAGGCTCAATCGGTTCGCGCTGCGCGCACGCATGTCTTCGTTCCTGCGAGATGGATGTTTCAGCAGGTCTTCAGAAAAACCTGGGGATCAGTCAGTACATTCACCGTCGTTTCTACGAAAACAGCAGAGTGATCCAACCATCCGGGAGCAGAACGGCTCCGTGAGAATTTTTGACTGGGATGGTGTTGACGGATTCGGAACAAAGAAGGTCGTCTCGCGGTCATTTGAGCGATCGAATGAGCCCGAAGAACTCCAGATGCGGAACATGATGTGACCATCGGATCGCTGGAAATTCAGACGCTGCTTCAACAAGGGATCGAACGGCATCATGCCGGCGATCGTCCTGCCGCGTCTCGTTTCTATCGGCGGGTCCTGGAGATTGCTCCGCGACATACAGATGCGATGCATCTCGCTGGCCTCGTTGAGTTCCAGAACGGGAATCTGGACGAAGCTGAGCTCTGGATCAGACAGGCTTTGCAGGGCGCCTCCGAAAATGCGGTCATTTTGAACAATCTGGCAGCAGTCCTGCTGAAGAAAAAGGATTTTTCAGCCGCTGCGGATGTGGCTCGAAAATCCATTTCCATACAGGCCATCAATCCGGACGCCCGAAAACATCTGAGCGCCGCGGTTCAGCAACTGGGGGACAATCATGCGGCGGTCGCGATCGCATCCGAAGCGCTGGATGATGCTCCGACTCGGGCTGATCTGCGGATCCATCTGGGAACAATTCTGCTGGCCGCGCGACGTGTTCGTGAGGCTCACGACGTGCTGTTGAGTGCCCTTCAGGCCGGCGTCGCGGATCCACTGCTCGATCTTCACCTCGGAGCGGCTCAGCGCCAACTGGGGATGTATGGCGAATCCCTGGCAACGCTGAATCGAGCATTGACAGCGCAGCCGGAGATGACCGGCGCACTGATCAATCGCGGCAACGCACTGGCGTCATTGAATCGTCCGGATGCAGCCCTTGCGGACTTTCAGAAGGCTCTGGAGAAGCAGCCGAGGTCCGCAGCAGCTCTGAACGGCCTTGGCAAGGCGCTTCAGATTCTCGGGCACTGGACCGAATCGCTCGAGGCGCTGCGACTGTCGTGGCTGTGTGACGAACAGCAGCGCGGCTTCGACAGCAACTATCTGTATGCGACAAGTCTGGCACCCCACTGGTCACGTCAGCAGGTGGCTCAGGTCCATCGCGCGTGGGGTCAGGCGGCGGAAGAGGCAATTTCTCCGATGACCCACCGTCGATCGTTGACGCAGCCGTCGCGGATCACGATCGGATACGTGTCGCCGGACTTCTGCAGTCATGCCACGATGCGGTTCTTTCTGCCACTGCTCCGCAATCACGATCGTCAGCAATTCAGGATTGTCTGCTACTCGGAAAACCCTGTTGAAGATCGTGTCAGTGAGATCATACGTCAGCACTGTGATGTCTGGCGGTCAACAACCAGTGTCTCAGATGACGAAATGGCCGCGATGATCCAGCAGGATCAGGTGCAGATCCTGATCGATCTGGCGGGCCACACAGCCGGAAATCGACTGCGCGTTTTTGCTCGACAGCCAGCTCCCGTGCAGGCCACATTTCTGGGCTATCCGTGCACCACAGGCTTGTCACGCATTCAGTGGTTTCTGACAGATCGTTTCCGCGAGACATACGAAACCGCGGAGTTCTATTCGGAACAGATGTTCTGTCTGCCCGGCATCGCGTGCTGTTTTGAGATGAATGGTGATGTTCCCGAAGTGGTCGAGCCTCCGTGTCGGAAAAATGGCTTCGTGACGTTTGGGTCCACACATCGACTGGAAAAGATTTCGCCGGACTGCCTGAAGCTCTGGGCCCGCGTGCTTCTGGCCGTTCCCGATTCGCGACTTCGGATTTGTCGCGACGTCGTGGCGAATGAGGACGTGCGGGGCGCGTTGCTGCAGCGATTTGCCGCGGCCGGGATCAGCGCGTCCCGGGTGGATTTTCAGTGGGAGTTTGCCGGCAATCATCTCAATGTCTACTCGTCACTTGATCTTCTGCTGGATGTCTTTCCCTGGGGCAGCGGGACGACCGCGTGGGAATGTTCGTGGCTGGGAGTGCCCATCCCGACGATTCAGGACTGCGTGAAGTCTTCCGCGGCCACCGCATCGCTGCTGTTCAACAGCGGTTTTCCTGAACTTGTTGCAGGCGATGACCAAGAATATGTCTCGATGGTGACCACACTGAGTCAGAACATGGAAGAACTGCGGCGGATCCGCTTCGCGCTGCGCCCGGCCATGCAGCAAACGGTCTGCGACGCTCCGAAGTATGCTCGAGAGTTTGAGGCGACGATGCGGGAGCTGTGGCATCATTTTCAGCAAACGTCAGCGACATTGTCCAAAGACCAGGAAGGCTGCGCATGAACCGGGTTTCTGAACCAACGGTGACGTCTCCGATGCCATCATGGAACGATCGAGCCAGCGTCTTTGAACGCGATGTGCTGCAGTTCAGTGTGCCGACGGCGGTGGCTCTTGCGGAATTGAACGAAGAAACGGCTCAACTGAATCGAACGTATCTGGAATGCATCGCCGAGCGAAGTCTGCGAGTCATTCCGGAAGTGGAGTCGTGGAGCGGCTACCGGGTCCGAGTCTTTCTGCGTCATGACAACATCTTTGTCTTCGCAATCGCGTTTCAGTCTTATATCGGAATGGCCAACAGCGTTGTTCTCCATCACGCAAAATTCTGCGTGAACCCCATCGGACGCGAGCAGACCAATGGAAAACGCGGTCCCCTGAGAAACCTCAGTACGGTTCACGCATGGGTTCAGGGGACGATGAACGCGGTCTCGAACGAGGCATGGCCCGTTCCGGAAGATGCAGTTCAGGTTGTCTATCGACCGGATCGCTGCGACCAGTTCATCCTCGAGCAATCCGGCGAGCCGGTGACCTCAGCAGATGACGTTTTTCTCGTTCCCGGACGCTGCAAGGTCTGGGCTCGCGGCCTGAAGACGGCAGCATCATCAGCATCGGGAGGCCGACCGTGAAAACGATCACTCAGCAACTGGCAGCGTTCGGCGGATTGCCGATGCTGGAGCGACCCATGCACGTCGGCCAGCCAACCATCATGCATTCGGAGGCTCTGCTGAAACGGTTTGCGGATGTTCTGCAGTCCGGGCACCTGACGAATCATGGACCACAGGTGCGTCAGTTTGAAGAAACCGTCGCGGCACTCACGCAGACGCGACACTGCATTGCCGTATGCAACGCGACGACCGCGCTGCAGATTGTGGCACGGGCCATGGATCTGTCAGGCGAGGTCATCCTGCCATCATTTACATTCATCGCTTCGGCCCATGCACTGGAGTGGATCGGGCTGACACCTGTTTTTGCGGATGTCGACGAGCAGACTCATACTCTGAATGTGAACTCCGTGGAACGATGTCTGTCTCCGAGCACATCGGCCATTCTCGGCGTTCATGTCTGGGGCCATGTGTGTGATGACCGCCGTCTTCGGGAACTTGCCAGCCGACATTCGCTGCGATTGATGTTTGATGCCTGTCATGCCTTTGGCTGCTCTGCCGACGGACAACTCGTGGGCGGTTTCGGCGATGCGGAGGTGTTCAGCTTTCATGCCACAAAGTTTGTGCATTCGTTCGAGGGCGGCGTGATCGCCACAAACAATGATGAACTGGCCGCGCGATGTCGTCGACTTCGCGCGTTCGGCATCACGGGACTGACGGAAGTGAGCGATGCCGGGATCAATGGCAAGATGCACGAACTGTCAGCAGCCGCCGGACTGCATTCGCTCGATTGTCTTCCGGAAATCCTGCTGGCCAACATTCGAAACCGTGAGACGTGGGCCGCGGAACTTCGCAGCGTGCCGGGAGTCTCGCTGATCTCGGTACCGACAGGACATGATTCGAACTGCCAGTATGTCGTCGCACAGGTAAGCCCGGACACATTCGGATTGAATCGGGATCAGCTGGTCAGCCTGCTCAGATCCGAAGGCCTGTTTGTGCGAAGTTACTTTGCTCCAGGATGCCACCGGTCAGAACCATATGATCGCGTGGAACGCCATACCCCGATCGCTTTGCCCGTGACGGAGCTGCTGACACAGACGGTCATGCAGTTTCCAACGGGACCGGGCGTTGATCGTCACGTCATTGAACGCACGGGTGAGCTGCTGCGATTCATCCGCATGAATGCTGAGGAGATTCAGCACCGATGGCGGGCCGCGGATGGCATGATCCAGAATCATCCGATGGATCCCGTTCGACGCCCTGTGCGTCTTCGTGAAGCCGGGTAAGCATGCAACGACCGTGACCTTTTTTGCAACCACGCGTTCCAGATGGAAGTCTCATCCATGACCCCGACTCAGACTCTTCCCGCCTATCACCAGATCCGAAGTCTTGTGGAAGATTATTTCGATCGACTGGGTGACAATCCCCGCGGGATGGGCTGGCCCAACGAGCCCGACGCCGTGCGACGCTACGACGTGATGCTGGATGTGATTCGGTTTTCCACCATGAGACCGGATCGCAGGCCCGTCCGACTGCTGGATCTCGGCTGCGGCACCGGGCACCTGCTGGAGCACCTGAAGCGGACCGGTCGAGTGTCTGACGTGGCGTACACAGGGATTGATCTTTCGGATCGATTCATCCAGCTCGCGAAAGACAAACACCCCGAGGCCGACTTCCGAGTGCTCGACATTCTGGAGGACAATCGATCTCTCGAGCAGTTTGATTTCGCCGTGATCAACGGTGTGTTCACATCGAAATGTGAAATGAGCTTCGATGAGATGTGGTCGTTCGTGCAGAAAATTCTGACCAGAGTCTATCAGCACACCACGGTCGGTGTTGCTGTCAACATGATGAGCAAACAAGTCGACTGGGAGCGTGACGACCTGTTTCATCTGCCACTCGATACGCTGGCCTTTTTTCTGTGTCGACATCTCACCCGGCATTTTGTCGTTCGAAACGATTACGGTTTGTACGAGTTCACCGCCTACATTTACCACGATCCGTGTCTCCAGGCCTGAAGGCGAGTGGATGCGCGGGCGTAAATTGCCTTCTGCCTCGGCATGACAGGGCAAACGACACTTCTCCGGAAGCGAATCGGGCGAGCTCTCAGGCTTCCTGCCGTGACTGGCGGACTGATGTCCGCATCCCACGCTCGAATTACAGTCCCAAACGGAGCAAATCCGGGTGGCTTGCGGAGGCAACACGGATCGGATCTGCTACGATGCGGCTTGCCGGGGAGCAGGTTCTTCGGCGTCAGGAACCGGATTTTGAACAAGTGACAGGCGTATGGGACGAGATTTCGAAAACCGCAAGGCCTCGATTTTCAAGACGGCGGCCATCAAATCGAAATTGTATTCGCGATACGGCAAGTTGTTGTATGTGACCGCGAAGAATGGGGTTCCTGATCCTGAAAGCAATCCGGCCCTGCGCAACCTGATTGAACGTGCGAAAAAAGAGCAGGTACCAAGCCACGTTATCGAGAAAGCAATCGAGAAAGCCAAAGGCGCTGGTGGGGAAGATTTTCAGCTTGTCAGGTATGAAGGATTTGGTCCCGGTGGATGTTCCATCATTGTGGACTGCCTGACCGACAACAATAATCGAACAGTCACAGACATTCGAACGGCCTTCACAAAGGCGGGAGCCAAACTGGGCCCCAGCGGAGCCGTCTCGCATATGTTCGACCACATCGCAGTCTTCACGTTTTCGTGGGATGATGGAGATCAGGTCCTCGAAGCGATGCTGAACGCGGATGTTGACGTCACCGATGTGGAGTCGGGCGATGGAAAAGTGACGTTGATCGTCCCGCCGGCTGAATTTTACAAAGCCAAGACGGCTCTTCTGGAAGCGTTTCCTAAGGCAGAACTCGAAACGTCGGAAGTGACTTTCCATCCTCAGGCCACGAAAGAGCTGACGGCCGAAGATGTGCCCATGTTTGAAAAGTTGATGAATCTGCTGAATGAACTCGACGACGTTCAGGAAATTTATCACAACGCCGTTCTTCCCGGGTGACCGCATCCTTGGGATCGATGCAGGCCACGGACCGGGATTCGGACCCCAATTTCTGTGGAGTTTTCGGGCAATTGTGTCGAATCGTTGCTGTTTCGTCCGGTGTTGCTATTGTTAAAGAACGAGCGTCGGAGGCTGCCCTCCGGGGTCTCACCTGTCGTCCAGGATTTCGCAGCTGCGAGGTCAATGCCGGACGTCTTCCATCCCACCGTTTTCTTCTGAGGTATTCTCATGACACGAAAGACATCTCGCCGTTCGTTCCTCGGCACATCAGCCGCACTGGGAACGGCGTTTTGGGTTGCTCCGCAGACGTTTGGCAAACCGAGTCGATCAGTTCTGGAAGGATTGGCCGGAGCATGCATCGGGGTCGGCGGCAAAGGTGACAGCGACAGCTCACACATCGCCGATCAGGACGTGGAAATTGTTGGCATCTGTGACGTTGACCGCCGAACCCTCGCGAAGAAATCGAGGGAATTCAAGAAGGCCGAGCAGTTCACCGACTTCCGAGAGATGCTCGACAAGCTGGGCGACAAAATCGATCTCGTCAGCGTGAGTACGCCCGACCATACGCACGCCGCTGCTGCCGTCAAAGCCATGAAGATGAAGAAGCACGTCTACGTGCAGAAGCCTTTGACATGGTCCATCCGAGAAGCTCGCATCATGCGAGAAGTCGCCGCTGAAACGGGCGTTGTGACTCAGATGGGCAATCAGGGCACCGCAGAAAATGGACTTCGTGAAGCCGTTGAAGTGATTCGCTCCGGCGCCATCGGTGAAGTGGGTGAAATTCATGTCTGGACCAACCGTCCCGTGTGGCCACAGGGTATCGGTCGGCCAGCCGGAGAAGATAAAATTCCGGCAGAACTCGACTGGGAAAACTGGATTGGCCCTGCACCGATGCGGCCTTACAAGGATGGCGTTTACCACTCCTTCAACTGGCGTGGCTGGGTGGACTTCGGAACCGGCGCTCTGGGCGATATGGCATGCCACACAACCAACATGCCGGTCATGGCTCTCGAACTGTGGGATCCGATCGCAGTCACCGCAGTGAAGAATCCAGGCATTGTTCAGGGTGAAACCTTCCCTGGCGCAACGACGCTGATGTTCGAGTTTCCGGAACGTAACGGCCTGAAAGCCTGTAAGTTTTATTGGTACGATGGTGGCAACCTGCCGTCCGATGAACTGATTGCCAACCTTCCGGAAGGATTCCGCAAGCGGATCGATGAACAGAAGAAGGGCGGCAGCAAGACCAGTGCGGCTCTGGTTGTGGGCAGTAAAGGCATGTTGCTGTCCGAGAACGACTACGGCGCTGCCTACACACTGCTGCCCAATGAGCAGTACAAGGACTTCAAGAAGCCGGAGCCAACGATTCCTCGCATCCCGGCCAAGGGCAGCAACGACGAACGCAACAAGTGGGAATTCGTCGAAACGATCCGCGGCAATTACAAGCCCGGAACGATGTCCAACTTCGGTTACGCTGGTCGTCTGACTGAGACGATTCTGGTCGGTAACCTTGCAGTCCGTGCCGGCGAAGGCCAGCGCATCGAGTGGGATGCAAAGAATCTTGTCAGCACCAATGTCCCGGAACTGAACAAGTTCGTCAGCCGCGAGTATCGTTCAGGCTGGGAACTGTGATCTCACGTTGATCAGACGTTGACCGTATCGACTGAGGCCCGGCGAGATTCGCCGGGCCTCTTTTTTTTGCATTTGCGGCGCGATTTCGCGATGACTCATGAAACGGGCGTGATGCGCGTCAGAAGGTGTTGATCCGGGAACGCTGCGAAGCCGTCCCGATCATCCCCGGCAACAAACGATCGCAGGCGTCGTCACGACGGGACCTCGATCTGAGGGGCTTCTGTCGATCCGATGCAACCCGAAAACCCGCGTTCAGCCGCGGCTTCGCATTCCGAAAACGCCCTCACGGAAATGTGCCTGGCGGCAGTCGGGGGAAATCCGTGACCGGACCCGACAGTTCTGACGCCGAATCATCGATCTGTTGTTTCTCGAATTGATCCTGTAAACTTCTGACCACTTCATCAGACTTCATTTCGACATTGTGATTGCTCCGCGACAATGGACTGTTCGCCATGAGACTTCCCGAATCCGCTCCTCGTCGAAGATCTTCGCTTCTTCAGACAGTGATCGCCCTGGTCGTGCTGATCTGCCTCATGGCGGCATCAACGGCTGTGGCTCAGCAGGCCGATGCTCCGACAGCCGGAGCAAAGTCCGCTCAGTCGTTCCTGAATCTCCGCGACATGCTGGCCGCCGGAGGAGCCATTGGCTACGTGATCATGTTCCTCAGCTTCATCATGGTCGCGCTGGTGATTGATTACATGCTGAATCTTCGCAAGCAGTCATTCATGCCGCCGGGACTTGCTGAGGAAGTTCATCGATGCCTTGCGGAAAAGAAAATTCCGGATGCCATCAAGC